>CAJXVA010000021.1 GCA_913061055.1 uncultured Pseudomonadota bacterium | reverse complement strand
TTCCCATGGCCGCCCCTCCTCCAGACTTCGAGCCCCCCGCGTGGCTGGAGTTCCTGCGTCGCCACATTTGGGTGATCATGGGAGGCCTCGCGATCATCACGATCACGTTGCTGCGGCCGTACATGCGCCACGTCCCGGACCCGCCGGAGGTGATGTTCACCCTCCCGAGCGACTACGCGCTGGTGGACCACGAAGGTCGTCCGTTCAACGCCGAGACGCTGCGAGGCGAGGTTTGGGTCGCCGGCTTCGTGTTCACCCGTTGCCCAAGCAGTTGTCCCGCGGTCACGCGCGCGATGCAGGACCTCTACGAGAGGTTCGAGCGCAACAGCATCGACGTGAAGATCGTTTCGTTCTCGGTCGACCCCGAGTACGACACTCCCGAGGTTCTCGGCGCCTATCACGATGAGTTCGCCACGGAGGATGATGAGGCCTGGCGCTTCGTCACCGGCGACCTCGCGGCCGTCACCGCGCTGCTCGAGGGTGGCTTCAAGCTCGGCGTGGGCGACCGAACCGAGACCGACGGCCTCTTCGACATCGCCCACTCCGTCAAGCTTGCCCTCGTCGATGGTGACGGGAACGTGCGCGGCTTCTACGGGCTGGACCCCACCCCCCACGCCGACGGTGGCTTGGACGAGCTCTTCGAACGGGCCGACCGGGTCATGATGATGGAGAGGAGCAAGCGAAAGTGATGCGCTGCGCAACGCTCGTCCTCGTCTCGGCCCTTGCCCCATCTGGTGCGGCGTGTGGAGAGGATCCCCCCAAGTTTTCCGAGCCCATGGTGCTCGGCGGTCAGGACGTCAGCGCCGAAGTGCTCAATGCTGGGCATCGCAGCTTCGAGATGCGCTGCGCGAGCTGTCATGGAAGTGACGGGTCGGGGCAGGGGCCAGCATCCACCGGCCTCGCCGAACGTCCACGTGACTTTCGACAAGCCGACTTCAAGTACAAGTCGACCTCCGACGGATCGTTGCCCACGGATGGAGATCTCGACATCACCATCCGAAACGGCCAGCTCGCAAACGGGATGCCCGCATTCAGCGGTCTGACCGACGACGACCGGCACGCAATCATCCAGTATCTCAAGACGTTCTCGCCCCGCTGGGCCGAGGCGAAGCCGGAGGCATCATGACGATGACGAGGGCTCAGTCGGATCTCTTGGTCAGCGATCGTGATCGCTCCGCGACCCGCCGCGGTGATCAGTCTCTCGAACGCTCCACGCATCGGGCCTCGGGAGCCGTGGAAACACGGTTCCTCTGCGGTTCGAAGCGCATTCCGTTGTTGCGGCAACCTGTCGCAATTGATAGGGTCCGCGCCGGATTCAGCGGGATGTACGCACTTTTTTCCGCCGCGATACGCACCACTCGTGGTTGCTCTCTTTCCCGTACGGATTCCCGTAGGGGGAGGCGTGCGCTCTCCGCGACTCCCTGCACACCCACCCCCTCAAACGTCGGGGACGACGGACGTGTTTCTTCGCGAGTTCGCGAAGTCTCGAAACCCGTGCTGTCCCCCAGGACGGTGAACTAGATGCCTGCCATCTTCCCTCGCTGGACGAACACTCTCCCAGTCGTACTCGGACTGATCGCTCCCATTCTCGGAGCCGGCGCCATCTTCACGGTTTGGTACTGGTTCTCCCCGCAATACACCGACGTCGGCTACCAGCCGGCCCAGCCGGTGCCGTACAGCCACAAGCTGCACGCGGGTGAAATGGGGATGGACTGCCGCTACTGCCACAACACTGTGGAGTACGCGGCCGTTGCAGCGATCCCTCCCACGCAAACCTGCATGAACTGCCACGACGGCCTCGTGCGCACCACCAACCCCGGTGGCCCCTACGAGGGTCGAATCGCCAACCTCAAGAAGAGCTGGGAAACCGGTGAGGCTGTCGAGTGGGTCCGTGTGCACATGCTTCCGGACTACGCGTACTTCAACCACTCGCCGCACGTCGCGGCAGGGGTCGGATGCGCGAGCTGTCACGGACGTGTCGACCAGATGGTCGTCGTCTCGCAGGACCAGCCGCTCTCCATGGGTTGGTGCCTCGATTGCCACCGCAATCCCAAGCCCAACCTCCGTCCGCTCGACCAGGTCACGAACATGAACTGGGATACGGACGCCGAAAACTACGATCCGGACCGCGACCCCGAGCGCAAGCGCAAGGTCAACCCTCCGGTCCACTGCTCGGGATGTCACCGATAGTCCCCGAGGGGTTTTACCGATGAAGAAGCTCAACGTCGTCAATGGCAAGGCCGCTCCGCAGCGGCTCGGGCCCATCCAACCCCAGGGTGAGGTGGCCAACCGGGTCGTGCAGCGTGGGTCGCAGTTCTGGCGAAGCCTTCATGGCCGCTCAGAAAGCCCGCAAGAAAAAGATGCGCACGCCGACACGTGGAAGGAGTTCCCCGACGGAGCCGAAGAGCTGGAGATCCCAGCCGACGGTGTATCGCGGCGGAACTTCTTCGGCCTGATCGGTTCCGGTGCAGCGCTGGCGGGGGTCTCGATGACCACCACCGGCTGCATCCGCAAGCCGCAGGAGAACATCCTTCCGTACAAGACTCGCCCCGAGGATCTGATCCCGGGCAAGCCGATGTTCTACGCGTCTGCGTTCTCCATCGGCGGTTCGGTCGAGGGCGTTGTGGTCGAGAGCCACGACGGCCGTCCGATCAAGCTCGAAGGCAACGCGAACCACTCGGGTTCGGGTGGTGCCACCTCCTTGTATGCGCAGTCTTCGGTGCTGGATCTCTACGATCCGGACCGCAGCCGCATGCCCATGAAGGACGGCGAGATCAGCGACTGGAGCGCGGCGCGAGCCGACCTCACGAAGCTGCTCGACGCCAAGAACAAGGCCAAGGGTGCTGGCTTGGCGTTTGTCGTTCGTGACATGCCCTCGCCCACCAACCGCAGCCTGCTCGCGGGCATGAAGCAGCGGTACCCGCAGGCGCGGTTCTTCGACGGCGACCCGATGCGAAACACGCAGTCGATGGCCGTGGCAGAGATGCTCGCCGGAGACGGCGCGCGGTTCCGGTACTCCCTCGAGGGGGCCAAGGTCATCGCATCGTTCGATGCCGACTTCCTGGGCGCCAACTTCCAAGACGGCAACCGGCTCTCGCGAGAGTGGTCGGGCACCCGTCAGGTCGTCGGTCCCACGGACCCGATGTCCCGGCTGTACGTCTTCGAGCCGCACCTGAGCAACACCGGCATGATGGCCGACCACCGGGCCCGCATCCGCGGTAGCCAGGTGGGCGACGCCCTCATCGCGCTCGCCAAAGCCCTCATGGGCGGCAAGTACGACGCCGTCAAGGCGCCTCCGGGTTTCTCGGTCGACGCGCTTCCAGCCGTTCAACTCGACGAAGGCACGCAAGCCGTCGTGGATGTGTTGGCTCAAGACCTGGCAGAGGCCGTCGAGAACGACCGCTGCAAAGAGGCCGCGGCTGCCGCTGCTGCTGGGGCCAAGCCCTCGCGCTACCGCCCGCTGTGCAAGTCGGCCGTCATGGTCGGCGAGCGTCAGCCCATGTGGGTCCATGCGCTCGCTGCTGCCATCAACTCGGCCGTTCGCAACACCGGCACCATGGTGCGCTGGCGGTTCGACCGGTCGGCGGTCCCCCTCGAGACGCTCTCGGCGCTCTCCGAGGGACTGGGCAAAGACATCGACACGGTGATCTGTGTCGACACCAACCCGGCCTACGACGGCCTGTCCGACCAAGGTCTGACAGAGAAGCTGACGGCGGCGACGACGATCCACCTCGGTTTGTACCGGGACGAGACGGGCGCGCTGGCCAACTGGCACCTGCCCATCTCGCACTTCCTCGAGGCCTGGGGCGACGCGGAGAGCAGCGACGGCACGATGGCCATCGTGCAGCCGCTCATCGAACCTCTGCACGACACCTACAGCGACACCGAGCTCCTCCACCTGTTCGCCACCGCGAAGCTCGACCGAGGCAGCGCTGTTCTGAAGCAGTACTGGAAGGGACAGCTCGGTCCGAGCTTCTCCGACAAGATGTGGCGCCGCTGGCTCCACGACGGAGTCGTCGCCGGAGCGCCCCGCGAGGTCAACATCCCGCCGCTGGCCAACTGGGAGAAAATCGCTCCCGCCGTCACCGAAGGCCGCAAGCCGGTCGAGGGGATGGAGATCAACTTCCATATCGACCCGACGCTGGCCGACGGTCGCTACGGCAACAACGCCTGGCTGCAAGAGCTGCCGCACCCGGTCTCCAAGCTCGCTTGGGACAACGCGGCATACATCGCACCGGGCACCGCCGAGAAGCTCGGCGTCTCGACCGAGGACTTGGTCACCGTCACTGTGACGGGCGGCGGCTCGATGGAGCTTCCCGTCTTCATCATGCCCGGACAGGCCAACGACACGGTGTCGATCAACATCGGCAGCGGTCGCAAGGTCGTTCGCTGGGATGGCGACGAGGGCGTCGTGTCCAAAGGCGCTGGCTTCAACGCCAACGTCGCCCGAAGCTCGAGCGCCGCGTGGATCGGCGCGGGCTCGGTGGCCAAGGCGACCGGCAAGTACGCCCTGGCCAACACCCAGGACTACGGCTCGCTCAAGCCGCCGGCCTACCTCAACAACTTCAAGGAGCGCCCGATCGTGCTCGAGGCCACCGCGGAGGAGTTCAGCGCCGAGCCGAACTTCGTCGAGAAGGCCAACTTGATGGACGAGGAGCGTCTGCGCCACCTGTGGGAGCCTCCGAAGCTCACCGGCAAGCAGCAGTGGGGCATGAGCGTCGACCTCAACACGTGCACGGGCTGTCTCAGCTGCGTGATCGCGTGTCAGGCCGAGAACAACATCGCGGTCGTCGGCAAGGAGCAGGTCATCAACGGCCGCGAGCTCCACTGGATCCGGCTCGACCGCTACTACCGCGCCGTCAACCCCGAGACCCGCTACAACGAGTCCTGGGAGAACATCGACGATGTCGAGGCCGCGCTGCAGCCGATGTTCTGTCAGCACTGCGAGTCGGCTCCGTGCGAGTCGGTCTGCCCGGTTGCAGCCACGGTGCACAGCCCCGAGGGGCTCAACGACATGGTCTACAACCGCTGCATCGGCACGCGGTACTGCTCCAACAACTGCCCGTACAAGGTGCGGCGGTTCAACTTCTTCAACCACAACCTTGGGTTGCGACCCGGCGATTGGAAGATCTATCGCCAGGACGACAAGGCTCGGAAGGAACTGCAGCGCGAGGACGCATGGCTTCGCCAGATGCAGAAGAACCCGGACGTGACCGTCCGCTTCCGCGGAATCATGGAGAAGTGCACGTACTGCGTGCAGCGCATCAACGCGCAGAAGATCGAAGCCCACGTGGCCGGCAAGGAGGTCGTCGAAGACGGCAAGATCCTCACCGCCTGCCAGCAGGTCTGTCCGACCGGCGCAATGGTCTTCGGTGACATCCACGACCCCGACAGTGCAGTGAGCAAGGCGAAGCGTTCGCCTCGCAACTACGCGGTGCTCCGTGACCTCAACACGCAGCCCCGCACCACGTACCTCGCTCGCATCCGCAACCCGCACCCGACCTTGGGCGCGATTCGCAAGAAGGCCGAGCAGGACTTTGCAGCCTCTATAGGCGAGACCCCTGCGAGCAGCGATGCCCCAGCGGCCGAGCAGACTGGGGAGCATCACTAGTGAGCCACTACATTCCACCCACGCACGAGACCGACCCTGATCCGCTTCAGGGGCGTTCCGCACTGATCAAGGGCGACCCTTCGTTCGCCGAGATCACCGAGGCCGTCGCGCGGCCGATCGAGATGCCGCACAAGCGGTGGATCTTGTTCTTCCTGCCGGCGTTGGCTCTGCTGTCGCTCCTTCCCATCAGCCTCGGATGGTTGTTCTGGGAAGGTATCGGCGTCTGGGGCAACAACGTCCCGATCGGCTGGGGTTGGCCGATCATCAACTTCGTGTTCTGGGTCGGCATCGGTCACGCCGGAACGCTGATCTCCGCCGTCTTGTTCCTGTTCCGCCAGAAGTGGCGGACCTCGATCAACCGCGGTGCCGAGGCGATGACCATCTTCGCGGTCATCTGCGCGCTCATCTTCCCGGGTGTGCACGTCGGTCGCGTCTGGGCCGCCTACTGGCTCGGTCCCGTGCCCAACCAGATGGAGATGTGGGTCAACTTCCGCAGTCCGCTGCTGTGGGATGTGTTCGCGGTCTCGACCTACTTCACGGTCTCCAGCCTCTTCTGGTACGTCGGCCTCATCCCCGACCTCGCCACGATGCGGGACCGCTCCAAAACCACCATCCGCCGCATGGCCTACGGGTTCTTGGCGATGGGATGGCGCGGCTCTCACCGCCACTGGGTGAACTACGAGTCGGCGTACCTGTTGCTGGCCGCCATGGCCACGCCGCTGGTGCTCTCGGTGCACTCGATCGTTTCGTTCGACTTTGCGGTCTCCAACCTTCCTGGTTGGCACACGACGATCTTCCCGCCGTACTTCGTCGCCGGCGCCATTTTCTCCGGCTTCGGCATGGTGCTGACGCTGATGATCCCGCTGCGAGTTTGGTTCAAGCTCGAGCACATCATCACGATCAAGCACCTGGAGAACATGGCGAAGATCATCCTGCTCACGGGCAGCATCGTCGGCTACGCCTACTCTCTGGAGTTCTTCATCGCTTGGTACTCCGGCAACGAGTACGAGGCATTCCTCTTCCAGAACCGCGCATTCGGTCCATACGCCTGGGGCTACTGGATCATGATGAGCTGCAACGTCATCACGCCGCAGTTCATCTGGTTCAAGAAGGTTCGGACGAACCCCAAAGCTCTGTTCGTCCTGTCCATCTTCGTGAACATCGGGATGTGGTTCGAGCGCTTCGTCATCGTGGTCAGCTCGCTGCACCACGACTTCCTGCCGAGCTCTTGGGACTACTTCTCGCCCACCATCTGGGACGTGACGCTGTTCCTGGGTAGCTTCGGCCTGTTCTTCACGCTGTTCCTGCTCTTCTTGCGGTATCTGCCGCTCATCGCCATCGCCGAGGTCAAGTCGGTGATGCCCAGAGCCAACCCGCACTTCGTCGATCCCGACAAGAAGCCGGCCTCACGCGACCACCACGCCAGCCATGGCGAAGTGAGCGCGAAGTCCGAGCCTGAGCCCGAGCCTGAGCCTGAGCCTGAGCCCGAGCCCGAGCCTGAAGCGTCGAAGGACGAGCCCGAGGCGAAGGAAGAAGCCGAGCCCGAGCCCGAGCCCGAGCCTGAAGCGTCGAAGGACGAGCCCGAGGCGAAGGAAGACGCCAAGGACGCCAGCGAAAGCGACGACACGCCCGAGGCCGAGGCGTCCAGCGAAGACCACGCTGAGGACGCCGACGCCGACGAGGACGCCGACGAGGACGAGAAGGAAGAAGAAGCCGAGAAGCTTCTCTTCTCCCCGCCTCCCTCCGACAAGACCGACGCGAAGAAGGACGGCAAGGACAATGGGTAAGCGCCCCAAAAGCTTCGGTCTCTTGGCCGAGTACGAAACCCCTGGGGACCTCTATCACGCGTGTGAGCAGGTCCGAGACGCTGGCTACGCCGCTTGGGACGCGTACACGCCGTTCCCGGTTCACGGACTCGAGAAAGCGATGGGGCTTCGGGCCTCGCTCGTGCCGTGGATCGTCTGCGTGATGGGCTTCACCGGCGCTGCACTCGGCTTCCTGATGCAGTACTGGATGGCAGCGGTGGACTACCCCCTCATCATCGCCGCGAAACCGCTCAACAGTTATCCGGCGTTTGTGCCGATTACGTTCGAGCCCGGAATCCTGTTCGGCGCGTTTGGTGCTGTGTTCGGAATGCTTGGTCTCAACAAGCTCCCGCAGCTGTACCACTCGCTCTTCAACTCGAAGAACTTCGCCCGGGTGACCGACGACCGGTTCTTCATCGCGATCGAAGCGCGCGACCCCCGGTACCACACCGAAGACACGACCAAGTTTCTCGAGGAAACGGGCGCGTTGAGCGTTGAAGAGGTCGAGGACTAGAGATGTCTTTCATGCATCGATCTTTCGCAGCGTTTGCGCTGGTGGCCCTTGCGGGCTGCTGGGGCAACTACTCCGAGTCGCCTCCCGTCCACCTCCAACAGAACATGGACCTGCAAGAGCGTGGCGAAGCGCAAGAGCGCAACCAGTTCTTCGAGGATGGTCGCGTGATGCGGACCCCGCCCACAGGCACCGTCGCGGTTGGGTTCCTCAAGGACGACGACCACCTTTGGCGCGGGATGGACGACAACGGCAAGCTCGCCGCGACCCTCCCCGAGGGCATGACGCTCGACGCTGAGCTGCTCGCCCGCGGCGAGGACCGCTACAACATCTACTGCGCTCCTTGCCACGGCGAGCAAGGACGTGGGGATGGCTTGGCCAACCGGCGGGTCGCCGACGGCTTCGCGCAGGCTCCTGCCAACTTCCACGACGAGCAGTACCAACCGGTCCCGCTCGGCTATCTCTTCAAAGTGGGCTCCGAGGGCTACGGCGTGATGAAGGGCTATTCCGCCCAGATCACCGACCCCAAGGACCGCTGGGCCATCGCCGCTTGGATTCGCGTGCTTCAGGTGTCGCACGGCGCCAAGAAGGCCGACGTCCAGAAGCAGCTGGCCCAAGCCGGCAACGCACCCACCAAGCCTGCACCAGCCAAGAACGGAGCCGCAAAATGAGCGCTCACGGTCATGACGAACCAGTTGTCCGCCCCGAACAGGTGAACATCGCCGACAGCTCGATGTGGAAGAAGATTCCGATGATCGCAGGTGCGATCGGGATCATCGCCCTCGCGGGTGCCTTCGGCCTCAAGGGAGAGCACGACGAAGGATTCTACTTCTCGTACCTCACCTCCACGATGTTCTGGCTCGCGCTGAGCCTCGGGGGTCTGTTCTTCGTGCTCGTTCAGCACGCGGCACGGGCAGGCTGGTCGATCGTCGTTCGCCGCATCGCGGAGAACATGGCGCTCACCCTGCCGATGATGGGGCTGCTGATCCTCCCCGTCGTCTTCCTGGGCGCACACGACCTGTTCCACTGGACGCACGCCGAGGCCGTGGCTTCGGATCCGATGCTGACGTGGAAGGAGCCGTACCTCAACGAGACCAGCTTCCGGATCCGCGCTGTCGTCTACATCGTGGTGTGGTCGCTGTTCGGCATCTTCTACTGGCACAAGTCCACGTCCCAGGACTCGGCCACCGGCAAGTCGATCCTCGACAACAGTCACAAGATGCGTTGGGCCGCCCCGCTGGGGATCGCGGTCTTCGCTCTGTCGCTCACGTTCTCGGCGTTCGACTGGCTGATGTCGCTCGACCCGCACTGGTTCTCGACGATCTTCGGCGCGTACTACTTCTCCGGCGCCGTGGTCTCGACCCACGCCTTCATCGCACTCATCGTCATCCTGCTTCACCGCAGCGGCTACCTCCGCGGCGTGGTCACCAAGGAGCACTTCCATGACCTGGGCAAGATGATGTTCGGATTCACCGTGTTCTGGGCCTACATGGCGTTCTCCCAGTACATGCTGATCTGGTACGCGACGATTCCAGAGGAGACCGAGTGGTTCAGCTACCGCGGAGCTGGGGACTACCTCGCGCTCTCCATCGTGCTGGTGTTCGCTCGCTTCGTGTTCCCGTTCCTCGGGCTCATCTCACGGCACATCAAGCGCAACCCCAAGACGCTCGCGTTCTGGGCGGTGTGGATCCTTGTCGCCGAGTTCATCGACATGTTCTGGCTGATCGACCCGGTCGGCCCGCACAACGCTGGCAACCACCACCCCGCAATCGAGTTCGGTCTGGTGGACATCCTCTGCTTCGTCGGTATCGGTGGCCTGTGGCTGGCCGTGATGACGTGGGGTCTCTCGCGCAAGGCGCTCGTACCCGTCAACGATCCCCGGCTCGCCGAGTCGGTTCACTTTGAGAACTTCTAAGGCGACTTCCTGAGCGAGTTCCGACATGAGCGAAGAACACGGACACAACGACGGAGGCCATGAGATTGACAAGATGCCCGCAGGGCGTCTGTTCAACATCTTGGCAATCCTGGGCACCTTGACCCTCGGGCTGTGCTTCGGCGTCATTCAGCTGTTCAACCAGCAGGTGCGTCAGATCGAAGGCGAGCGCGCGGCAGGCGGCAACGCTTCCGAGCAGGCCTACAACGCCGAGATGAGCTCGGTCGCAGGGGGCTACGGCGAGTACGAGATCGTCAAGCCCGTCGGCGAAGGCAAACCCGACAAGGTCACGACCCGCTACTTCATGCCGGTCGACAAGGCCAGCCAGCAGGTCATCGACAACCCCGCGCTGCTCGCCGGCAAGCCTGCCGCGAAGGACTGGGCTGGAACGGGCACTGGAAAGAAGGTTCAGGAGTGGGGCGGCATGCCCGGCGTCACGCCGAAGAAGCCCGACGCGAAAGCCCTCGGCGACGCCAAGGCGGCGGCTGCCAAGAAGGCGCCTCGTGAGCATCGCTTCTCCTTCGCCATCAGTGGTGAGGACCTGGTCCTCCTTGGCGAGGTGCCCTCCGATGCGGATAGCAAGGCGCTCGAGGCTGCTGCGAAGAAGACCCGCTTCGGCGACAAGGTCCGAAACAAGCTCAAGGTCACCAATGCGGTGGGCAAGCCTGGGTTCGACGCCGCGTACAAGCGTGCGTTGGCAGCCGTCGACCTCATGAGCTCGGGAAGCACGAAGTTTACCGCCGGCAAGCTCTCCATGACCGGCTTCGTCCCCGACGCCAACAAGGCCAAGTTCGACGAACTGTCCCAAGCTGCGGGTGGACCGCCGATGGGCACCGTCGAAGTCGCCAGCACCGAGCTTGCCGACGAATGCGACAAGAAGTTCGCCAAGGCCCTCAAGCGCCCGATTCGCTTCGCGACCGCAAGTGCCGATATCGATGAGAAATCGATGAAGGTGCTCGACAAACTGGCCGCGATCGCCAAGGAGTGCCCCGGACGGTTTGTGGTCGAAGGCCACAGCGACAACGAGGGCATGCCCGACGCCAACAAGCAGCTCAGCCTCAAGCGCGCCAACGCCGTGTCGGCGTCGCTGCAGGAGAAGGGCGTCGAGAAGAAGCGGCTGCGCGCCAAGGGCTACGGCCAGGAGCGTCCGATCGCTTCCAACGACGATGAGGCGGGTCGCAAGAAGAACCGTCGCATCGAAGTCCACATCGCTCGCTAAGTCGACCCGCTCTACCGGAATCCACGCTCATGCCCCGCTTCTTTGACAGCCTGCTGACCCGCCTCGCGGGGATCGTGTTCGCCGTTGCGTTCGCGACCCTTCCGGCGTGGGCTCAGGCGGAGCCAGCCCAGCCGCTGTCTCCCGAGATGCGCGCCATCGAGGTGTCGGAGCACAAGGGCTCGAGCATCGACACCGAGCTTTCGTTTGTCGACCACACCGGCAAGTCCGTCACGCTCGGCGACTACCTCGACGGCGATCGTCCGGTGCTGCTCACGCTGAACTACTTCCGCTGTCGCGTGGTGTGTAGCGTGCAGCTCAATGGGCTCGCCGACGCGCTGGCGGAGCTCGACTGGACGGCTGGCGACGGCAACTTCCGCATCGTCACCATCTCGATCGATCCCAACGAGACCCCCGCCGACGCCCGCAAGAAACGAGACACCATTCTCGCTGCGGTCGACAAGGGCGACGACGTCGATTGGCAGTTCCTCACCGGCTCGTCGATCCAGATTCGTGCGCTGTCGGAGCAGCTGGGCATCAGCTACGCCTACGACGCCGAGCAAGACCAGTACGCACACCCTGCGGTGGCGATGTTCTTGTCCCCACAGGGCAAGATCGCGCAGTATCTCTACGGTCTTACCTTCATCCCTCGGGATGTGAAGTTCGCGCTCATCGAGGCGAGCGAGGGTAAGATCGGCTCTCCCATGGAGCAGCTCTACTTGAGCTGCTTCGCCTACGATCCCACGATTGGGCGGTACGGCCCGTTCGCGTTCGGCATGGTCCGACTCGGCGGCGTACTCACCGTTCTCGTATTGGGAAGTTTCCTGCTCGTGCTGTGGCGTCGCGATCGTCGCCGCAGCCGAGAAGAATCCTCCTGGATGCAGTTGCCCTTCGTTCACGACCGAAGTGGCTCCCCTGACCCGATGGACCCCTCCAAACGAAAAGGCGAGGTAGCGAAGTGATCCTCTCCCTATTCACGGCACCCGAAAACGCCGACGCACCACAAGCCGCAGCTGACGCTGGCGGCGCCATGGCTGGCGCTGCTGCTCAAGTTCCCCTCCCACCGGTCGAGACTGCGCACCCATGGGCCATGCCCACGGCCGCGTCGACCTTCGCGGAGGATACGGACAACCTCTACTTCTTCATCACCGCGCTCGACACGCTGTTCTTCGTGTTGATCATGGGGGCGATGGGGTACTTCATGTGGAAGTACCGCCGACGCAGCAAGGACCAGAAGACGAGCTCGATCACCCACAGTGGTGTCATCGAGTTCCTCTGGAGCGCCATTCCGACGGTGCTGCTGCTGGTGGTCTTCATCTGGGGTGAGTGCGACTTCGTGCGCCAGTCGGTCGCTCCGGCCGACCCGCTCGAGGTTCGAGTCACGGGCCAGAAGTGGTACTGGACGGTCGAGTACCCGAAGTACCCCGGCGTCTCGCTGAACTCCTCCACGGAGGAGCCGGCGCTCACGTTGATGGTGCCCAAAGGCAAGCCCGTGCGGCTGACCATGACGTCCACCGACGTCATCCACTCGTTCTTCGTGCCGGCCTTCCGCGTGAAGCGCGACGTCGTTCCGGGTCGCTACACGCAGATCTGGTTCGAAGCCACGCGCATCGGCGAGTTCAACCTGTTCTGCACCGAGTACTGCGGCGATTTCCACTCGAACATGACCGGCGTGGTCAAGGTCCTCGAGCCCGACGACTTCGAGCGGGAGCTGATCAAAGCAGGGGTGTTGACGCAGGAAGAAGGCGAGTCGATGGCCGCCTACGGCGAGCGCATCTACAAACGTCGCGGCTGCGTTGCGTGTCACTCGGTGGACGGCGCCGACGGCACGGGTCCTTCTTGGCAGGGCCTCTACGGCCGGACCGAGAGCCTGTCTGATGGCACGACGGTCAAGGCCGAAGACCAGTACATCAAGGACTCCATCTACGAGCCCAACAAGCAGGTCGTCGCGGGGTACGCCCCCCAGATGCCGAGCTACCAGGGCCAACTCGACAACGAGCAGGTCACGGCCGTGATCGAGTACATCAAGACGCTCAAGTAGCGCCCACGGAGATATCGCCATGGCAGACGCACACAGCACCGAGTCCAACTACCTGACGGCCACCACCGGCCTGAAGTCCTGGCTCTTCACGCTCGATCACAAACGGATCGGCCTGATGTACCTGGTCGGGGTTTTGGTCTTCTTCCTTGCAGGGGGTGTCTTCGCGCTCACCCTGCGGACCGAGCTCTTGACGCCGCAGGGCGGCGACTTCATCTCGGCCACGACCTACAACAAGATGTTCACGCTGCACGGGGCAGTGATGGTCTTCTTGGTCATCATTCCCTCGGTTCCGGCCGCACTCGGCAACTTCTTGTTGCCGCTGATGCTCGGAGCCAAGGACGTCGCGTTCCCGCGGCTGAACTTGTTGTCCTTTTGGATCTACACGCTCGGCTCGATGTTCTTCCTGTTCACGCTTGCGGCGGGACAGCTCGACACCGGCTGGACGTTCTACACGCCGTACTCGAACACCACCGGCACGGCGGTCATCTCGGCCACGTTCGGCGCGTTCATCCTGGGGTTCAGCTCGATTCTCACGGGCCTGAACTTCATCGTGACGGTTCACAAGATGCGGGCGCCAGGGATGACCTGGAACAAGATGCCGCTGATGGTGTGGGCGCTGTACTCCACCGCCGTCATCCAGGTGCTGGCCACTCCGGTCCTCGCGATCACCTTGCTGCTGCTCATCGTCGAGCGCACGCTGATGATTGGCATCTTCGACCCTGCCATGGGCGGTGACCCGGTCCTGTACCAGCACTTCTTCTGGTTCTACAGCCACCCGGCGGTCTACATCATGATCCTGCCGGGCTTCGGCATCGAGTCCGAACTCATCGCGGTTCACAGCCGTAAGCACATCTTCGGATACAAGGCCATCGCGCTGAGTTCGGTCGCCATCGCGATCATCTCCTTCGTCGTGTGGGGCCACCACATGTTCGTCTCGGGTCAATCCGAGCTCGCGGGCATCGTGTTCTCGTTCCTCACCTTCGCGGTTGCGGTGCCCACGGCGATCAAGACCTTCTCGTGGGTCGCGACGCTCTACAAAGGCAGCATCGAGTTCAACACTCCGATGCTGTACGGGTTGATGTTCCTGTTCACGTTCTCCATCGGTGGACTGACAGGCATCTTCCTGGGCGCGCTCTCGGTCGACGTCCACTTGCACGACACCTACTTCGTCGTCGCTCACTTCCACTACGTCATGATGGGCGGAACCATCATCGCGTTCGTCGGCGGCATCCACCACTGGTGGCCCAAGATGTTCGGAGTGATGTACAGCGAGAAGTGGGGCAAGATCTCGGCGCTGTTCATCTTCGTCGGCTTCAACATGACGTTCTTCAACCAGTTCCTGCTCGGCCAACAAGGGATGCCGCGCCGCTACTGGTCCTACGCACCCCAGTTCCAGCAGCAGCACATCTTGTCCACCGTCGGTGGCTACCTGCTGCTCGTCGGGTTCATGATCATCGCCATCTACCTCGTGCACTCGTTGCGCAACGGCGAGAAGGTCGGTCCGAACCCTTGGAACGCTCAGTCACTCGAGTGGACCGCTACGGCGAGCCCCCCGATTGAGCACAACTTCCACGGGCAGCCGCGCGTGGAGAACGACCCCTACAACTTCCCGGAGATCGATCGCACCGGCTCGTCGCACTGACGCTCCGTGTGATTCGAACGACTGCAGCAGGGACCTTACTGATGGGTGACCACGCAAAACCGGCGAAGAACCATGCGTTCTTCCAGCACCACTTCAACACCGTCGGGCAGCAAGCCGGCGCGGCCAAGATGGGCATGTGGCTCTTCCTGGCAACCGAAGTGCTCATGTTCTCAGGCCTGTTCTTGGCCTACTTCGTCGTCCGGGCTCTGTATCCCGAGATGGTCTTGAGCTCGCACGAGCTTCTGGACAAGACGATGGGCGGCATCAACACCGTCGTGCTGCTCACCTCGAGCTTCACGATGGCGATGGCCGTCCGCTACGCCCAGCTTGGTGACAACAAGCGCTGCGCGACGCAGCTGCTCATCACCTTGGCGTGCGCCTTCATCTTCCTCGGCGTCAAATACGTCGAGTACACCGGCAAGTTCTCGCACGGCATCTTCCCGGGCGGCTACTTCCACTACGACGAGGCCGCTCAGTACGCGCACAGCCATGGACACAGCTTCCGCGGCCTGCCGCACGTGTTCTTCGGCCTGTACTTCGTGATGACCGGCCTGCACGGCGTGCACGTGCTCGCGGGCATCGGGGTCATCGTCTGGGTCTACCTGCGCGCCAAACGGGGCGACTTCAAGGACGGCTACTACGCGCCGGTCGAGAACGTCGGGCTGTACTGGCACATCGTCGACCTGGTCTGGATCTTCCTCTTCCCCCTGCTTTACCTCGTGAAATAGGAGAGCGACGTGGCTGACAACAACGACAACAAGCTCTTCTTCGGCGGAAAAGCGGCCGATGACTTCGTCGAGTGCCATGAGCACATCTCGCCGGTTTCGCTGTACCTCAAGGTGCTCGCGGCGCTGTTCGTGCTGACCGGCCTCACCTACGCGGTCTCGTACGCGAACCTTGGACCCGCATCGCTACCCGTGGCGATGATCGTCGCAGCCATGAAGGCCACGCTCGTGAGCGCGTTCTTCATGCACCTGATCTACGACGACAAGTTCCACGTGTTCATCTTCGCGTCGTCGCTCCTGTTCGTGGCGATCTTCTTCACGTTCACGATCTTCGACCTCGAGTCGCGGGATCGTCTCAGCGAGGCGCAGGCCACCGACTTCAGGCGCGCTGACGGAGGTTGGGACGACATGGGTCGGATGGGCGCGGCCAACAACACCGAAGCCAGCAGGCCTGCCTGCTCCGACGGCACGGTGCCGATGTGCGACCAAACCTTCGCCGTCTGCAACGGCGAGGACGCACATGGCGGCGAGGACTACCTGGTCCGCCGCATCGAGAACGAGTGCTTCGTTTCGCAGATGGTGCCGTCCGTGGACCACGACGGAAAACCACAGGTCGACAAAGACGGTGTGCCCGTGATGGTCGACGCCGGATGCGTGCTGCCCAAGCTCGGCTGCGTCAACCCGCACACCGCCGAGGGCCACAAGGCCGCCGCTCCGAAGCCCGCCGCGGGCGCAGACGCCAAGGCAGAGGGCAAGCCCGATGCCAAGCCCGATGCTAAGCCCGGCGCGAAGGCGGCCCCGAAGGCTGCCCCCCAACCGGCGCACTGACCCCGACCGACGTCGGTCACCCAAGCCGCGTTCCTCCGGGAGCGCGGCTTTTGTTGTTTCTGGGGGCTGGCCCCCGCAGTTCGCACGGCGGGAGACCCGGTACGACGACGCAGCGGTGGCGCCGGGGTCGCGGGTGAGACAAGCGGTCGCCCGTTGAGGCCGATGGGCTGCCAGCGGCCCCACACTGTGGCACCCTGGTGTCGTGCGCCTCGTGAAACTGCGCCGCGCGACGGAGCCGAGTGCTTCGTTGGCGCCGGCCCATGTCTCCGTGAACGGTTCGGTCGACCTCGTCGATCGGACCGAGCGGCGCGTGCGCTACTTGCGGATTTCGTTGCTCGACCGGTGCAACTACCGTTGCACCTACTGCATGCCGGACGAACCGATGGAGTTCGGGTCACGGGATGAGGTGCTGCGGCTCGAAGAGGTGGTCACCCTGGCCGCAGCCTTCGCGCGGTGGGGTGTCGACCGCGTTCGGCTGACCGGCGGTGAGCCGACGTTGCGTCGCGGGTTGGTCGACCTGGTCGGCAACCTGTCGGCGCTCCGAACCGAGGGGGGCGGGCCGCTTCAGGTCGTCATGACGACCAACGCGGAGCGGCTGGAGCCATTGGTGGGCCCACTGCGGTCGGCCGGGCTCCACGGCCTCACGATCTCCCTGGACAGCCTCGATCCCGAACGCTTCGCTCGGATCACCCGGCGGGGCAACCTCGTCAACGTGTTGGCCGGGCTCGATGCGGCCGCCAGCGCTGGCTTCGACCACGTCAAGCTCAACACCGTTGCCATCAAGGGCTTCAACGACCACGAACTCGCCGCGTTGGCGCAGTTTGCATGGGCTCGCGGCGTCACACCGCGCTTCATCGAGCAGATGCCGATGGGCGGCGGGGCCACCTTCATGCCGGGCGAGATGATGACGGCACAAGAGGTCCGGGCGGCGGTCGCCGACGGGCTTGGGGCTGTGGTTGTCCCCGATGAGGGCGACGGAGTCCGAGGCCGAGGACCAGCGTCCTACTGGCGCGTCGAGTCCGGTCCTTGGGCGGGGCGCCGTCTGGGCACGATCGGCGCGCTCACCGAGAACTTCTGCGCCAGCTGCAACCGGCTGCGCGTATCGGCAACCGGACAGCTTCACGGCTGTCTGGCGCGAGACGAAACCGGAGACCTACGGGCAGCCCTTCGCGGAGGCCAAGTCGGAGACGTCGAGCGCGTGGTACAGCGCGTGCTCGTGACCAAACGCGATGCGCACGCATTCGGCCTCGATGGCCGGGGCGGGCCTCGCAAAGCAATGATGAGCATCGGGGGATGAATCCATGGCACTGAGTCTCGGAAGCAAGATTGGAATCGGAGTCGTCGTTCTCGGCGCGATCGGTTACCTGGTGTTCTCTGACCCCGGCGAGGGCGTGCTCGAGTACGTCTACGCGGAGAAGGTCGTGGCGACGCCGGAGGCCTATCAGGGCCGGACGATCCAGGTGCACGGCACCGTGGTCGAGGGAACGATCTCCAAGAAGAAGGGCTCGACCGGGGACTATCGGTTCACGATCGAGAGCGCCGGCGAGCGCCTCGCGGTCCACTTCACCAACATCCCGCCCGACACGTTTCAGGAGGGTGGCGAGGTCGTTCTGACCGGCCGCCTCTCCGAGTCTGGGGAACTCTTCGAGTCCGACGAAATGTCGGCGAAGTGCCCCTCGAAGTACGAAGAAGAAGACAGCGTCAAGCAAGACGGCCCGGCTGGAATCAGCCCCTCTCGCACCTGAGCCGCACTCGACCTCAGCTTCGCTGGCGAATCCTCGTCAGCGCGGTACGCCACACCGGTCTGTGCGCGTGACGGTCAACCCCTCTCCGAGTTCCCCATCGAGTTCCCCATGACGATCTCCACGCTTGGCACCGTCACGATTCTGCTGATGTTCCTGCTCACGCTGGCCACCGCTTCGATGGCCGCGTTGGCTGCCCATCGTCGCTCAGAGCGGCTGCTCGAGGGCGCGACGGCAGGCATGCACGCCATCTTCGGGCTCGCCGCCCTCTCCTCAGCGTTGCTGGTCTACGCCTTCTTGGCCGGCGACTACAGCATCCAGTACGTCCAACACAACGGGCACCCCGCGATGCCGGTCTTCTACAAGGTCACGGCGTTTTGGGGCTCACTGGACGGCAGTTTGCTGTTTTGGGTGTTGCTTCTGTCGCTGTTCAGTTCGCTCGCCATTCGGGCCAACGCCAAGCGGCATCGCGAGCTCATCCCGCACGCGGTCTTGGTCCTCGCGATCATCCTCGGGTTCTTCACGGCCTTGCTGGTCTTCCTGAAGAACCCGTTCAACCCGTTCCTGATCGCCGACGCAAGCCTGCCGGCGCCACAGGGCAAAGGGATGAACCCGCTGCTGCAAAACCCCTACATGATCTGCCACCCACCGAGCCTGTACCTCGGCATGGTGTCGCTCGCCGTTCCGTACGCCTTCGGCATGGCGGCAATGATCACCGGCAACGTTGATGCGCAGTGGCAACGCAGCATGCGTCGCTGGGTGCTGTTCAGCTGGCTGTTCCTGGGCACCGGTCTGATGCTCGGGGGCCTGTGGGCTTACGAGGAACTTGGCTGGGGCGGATACTGGGCCTGGGACCCGGTGGAGAACGCCGGGCTGTTCCCGTGGCTCACGTGCACCGCGTTCCTGCACTCGGTCATGGTTCAAGAGCGCCGAGGCATGCTCAAGGTCTGGAACCTGGTGCTCGTCATCGCGAGCTTCTGGCTGACGATCTTCGGCACCTTCCTCACCCGCAGCGGCGTGGTGCAGAGCGTTCACGCATTCGGAGAGGACCCGCAGCTCGCGTGGACCTTCGGCATCTTCATGGTGTTCATCCTGATCGTGTCGTTTGGCCTGCTGTTCTGGCGGCTTCCGCTGCTGCGATCCCGCAACGAACTCGAGAGCGTGCTCAGCCGAGAGTTCGCGTTCCTGCTCAACAACTGGCTGTTCCTGTTGGCGGCGTTCTTCATCGCCGGTGCGACCATCTACCCCACGCTTCGCGACTGGACGGGCATCCTCGCTACGGACCACGAGTGGCTGCGGGAGATCACGTTCTCTGTCGGGATGTTCGACGAGAAGGACTGGATGGCCAACATGGCGGCGGGACGGCCGGCCTACGATCGCATCACGATCGGGCCGTCGTTCTACAACAAGTACATGGTGCCGGTCGGACTGGCGCTTATCTTCCTGACCGGCGTCGGCCCCTTGGTCGCATGGCGGAAGTCCAGCACCGAGTCATTGGTGAAGCAGTTTCTGATGCCGCTCATCGTCGGCTCGGTCACCGCTGTTGTGGCGTTTGTTGCCGTCGACCAGATTCACGACGTCAGCATGGGCGTTGCGGGAACGACCTGCTTTGGACTGTGCGGGTTCACGATGTGGACCATCATTCAGGAGTTCTACCGAGGTGTTTCGGTCCGTCGCCGTGGGCGCAAGCAGTCCGTGCTCGACGCATTCATCGGCCTCATCTCCCGAGCTCGCCGTCGCTACGGTGGCTACATCGTGCACCTGGGCATGGTGCTGATGTTCTTCGGCTGGGCTGGAAACGCCTACGACATCGAGCGCAAGATCAGCATCTCACCCGGTGAGAAGGTCGACCTCGGACCCTACGAGATCCGGCACGACGGCACGATCGCTTCGGAGGATTGGCAGAAGGACATGCTGTCGGTGAAGTTCACCGTGCTGCAGCGCGGCGAAGTCGTCGACGAGTTGACCCCTGCGAAGTGGTGGTACTACCAAAGCCCGGACATGCCGACGACCGAGGTCGCGCGGCACATGACCATCGGCGGCGATGCATACATCTCGATCGACGATGTCGACATGACCACCGGCTGGACGCGCGCGAACCTCTACTACAACCCACTGGTGAACTGGGTGTGGCTCGGCTTCGGCATCATGATCATGGGCGGCATCATCTGCATTGGCACGAGCCGAACGGAAGGCGCTTGACGTGCCCAGCACTTCCTCCGACTCCCGTTCCACGCTGATGCGCTGGGGCGCCATCGCTTTGCTCGGTGGCGTCGGATTCGTTGCTTTCCTGTCCTTCGTCGCCGGGGCCCGTCTCGACGTTGCCACCGGCGGCCTCGTGGTCGGGGGCGCCGCGCTCGTGTTCAGCTTGGCGACGCTGTTCAAGATGGTCCAGGTCCTCTCCCGTCCTCGCGCGGCGCTCGGAGTCAGCTCGCGCGGACTGGGCGGATCCAGCCGGTCCCAACTTCGCGAAGAGAAACGTCGCCTGCTTCGGGCGATCAAGGAACTCAAGTTCGACTTCGAGATGGGCAAGCTGTCGGAGACGGACTTCACCGAGGTCAAGCAGACCTATGAGCTGCGAGCGATCGAGGTGATGCGCGCGCTCGACGGGGTCAGGCGAGTCCACCCCGAGGTCTACGCCTTGCTCGAGGAACGGGGATTGACCGACGTGATTCCCGAGGGCGTCGTCAAGGCGGACGAGCCCGAAGAGGCGTCGCCGGCAGAAAAGCCCGCGACCGACGATTCGGAGCAGGCTTCCGAGTCCACCGACGCTGCGAAGTCGGAGCCCGTCGCACCCGCCGAAGAAGACGAGGCGGTTGAGGGCGAGGAGCCTGCCGAAGGCACTACGGCGGTCGAAGACACCAAGGCGGAGGCCAAAGACGACGACGCCTCGGGGTCTGAGAAGGCCGCGACCCTGGCCTGTGGCGCCTGTTCCGGCGCCAACGACCCGGACGCCAAATTTTGCAAACACTGCGGCAAGGAGATCTCGGCATGAAGATTTACGCTCTGTGTAGCGCTGCCCTCGCGGCCACGATTTCCTTCGCCATCGGGAGTGCGACGGCCCACGCGGCTCCGCCTCCGATGATGGACCCGTCCCAGATGTCGGGCATCCCTCGACCCGACCCCAAGCTCGCGCCGGGGACCGTCACCGTGCGTTGCCTCGGGAAGGCTGGGTTCTCGGCCCCCGCGGTCGATACCGACGTGACGCTGAAGGTGACGGGGCCTGACGGCAAGGTCTCGTCGTTCACCGCGAAGACCCAGGAGCAGGGGAGGGCGACCTTCGATGAACTCAGCGAGCTCATCGGTGGAACCGCCGTCGCGAGTGTGACCATCGGCGGCACCGAGGTGAAGTCGGGGTCCATCACGCTGCTGCCAGGAGCGGGGACCGCCGTGATGCTGGTCGAAGGTGCCTCGGCGCCAGCGGCTGCTCCCACCGCACCCCGGCCTGCTGCGGCCGGTGGCGAGCCGGCCATTCCCGCTCCCGGAAACGCGTTTCCGCTCGACGGGATGGAGGTCGGAAGCCTGACCATCGGGACGTTCGATCTCGATGCACGCAAGCCCGTGCCGAGCGTGGTCGTGAAGCTGACGATCACGCCCCCCGAAGGAGAGCCGATCATCCGCGAGCTGACCACCGATGCTCGCGGCAAGGCGGTGTTCGACAAGCTGCTTCCACCCGAGGTCCCCGCAGGCAGCACGCTGGCCGCCGAGGCCCTGCTTGTCGAAGGTGGCACGCTCCGCAAGAGTCAGCCGTTTTCCATGGCCGCCGACAAGGGCATGGCCCTGGTGTTGGCGGAGGGCGCGGAGCAGTTTCAGGCGCCTCCGGGACAGCAAGCGGGACCGCCCGCGAAAGCGAAGCGCCAGCCGCTGGCTCCGCCGCGGATTCTTCGGACCCTGCCCACCGGCACCGTTCGGGTTTCGCTGCGCGACGCGAACGACCAGCCCATCGCCAACCAGAAGCTGACCGTGGTCAAGAAGGCTGCAACGGGTGCAGTTCAGGAGGTTCGGGCGGTCAGCGGCGCCGACGGCACCGCGACCATCAAGGGCATCCCGGTCAAACAGGACTCCCTGTACTTGGTCCGGACGGCCTACGGAAACGCCCCGTACGAGAGCTCGTTCTTCGGGATGGACGACCGCGGTGGCATCGATGTCCAGATGCGCTTGTTCGAGACGACCCGCGACCCCAATGTCGTCCGTGCTGCAGTTCAGTACGACCTCGTCGAGGGCGAGAACGACCTCGCGCAGATCATCCAAATCTTCGAGGTTGTGGTCGATGGGGACAAAGCGTTCTGGGACCCCGAGCTACGCATCGAGTCGATGGACGGCTCCAAGGGGTTCACGGTGCTTCGCCCGGCCGAGGCTTTCCTCGACCACGAGGAGAAGGCCCCATACGCCACGCTGCACGGCCCGATTCCACCGGGCCAGCTGACCAACCTCTCGACCGGCTACCTCTTCGAGCACGACGGCACGGTGAACTTGGAGTGGGTGGCGCCCTTCGATCTCGTGCAGGCCACCGTCCTGCAAGACGAGCGTCTCGAGTTGGAGGCCGAGGGCAAGACGCCTGGCGAGCACGCCTCGCCGGTTCCCGGTCGCGTCGTCTGGGCGCTTCCACAGCACAACCGAGGCGAGACGGTGTCGTTCACGATGACCAACCTTCGCCATCGCGACCCCCTCGTCGAGAACATCGCCTGGTGGTCTCTGGGTGGGTTTGGCTTGATCACGATGTTCGGTCTGATGCGGGCACGGCCGACGAAGAAGGACCAGCTCCAGACCCAACGTGACCGGCTCCTGCAAGACCTCGAGGCGGCCAAAGGGGACACCGCCCGTAGCGAGGCCCTGCTCTCCGAGCTCGACCGCGTGGTCCGTCAGCTCGAGGTGCTTGAGTCGCCCCCGACCGCTGCCTAATGGACGCAACGGCCCTGCTCAGCCTCCGCGACATCAGCAAGCACTTCGGTCGCTTGTCGGTGCTGCGCGGGCTGGACCTCGACCTGCGAGGCGGCGAAATCGTGGGGCTCATCGGAGCCAACGGCGCCGGCAAGAGCACGTTGCTGTCGATCATTGCGGGTTTGATGCCGCCCAGCCGTGGCCAGCGACTGTTCGCCGGCAGTGAAGGCGTCGGGCGGGACGAACGCGCGCGGTTTGCCGTGGTCAGCCATACCGCGCAGACCTATCCGCGGCTCACCGCGCTCGAGAACTTGGAGCTGTTCGCGAAGCTGCGGGCCCAAGCTGGCTGTCACAGCGAGCCCCTGCTGCCGACGCTGGACAAGCTCGGGTTGGGCTACGCCGCGGATCGCCAGGCCGGGACCTTCTCGCGTGGAATGCTTCAGCGCCTGGCGCTGGCTCGAGCGCTGTTGGGAAAGCCCGAGATGCTGCTGCTCGACGAGCCGTTCACCGCACTCGATCGGCCGGGGCGCACCCTGCTGGCCTCGGTCCTGGCCGAAGAGCGCGATCGCGGCGCTGCGATCCTGCTGATCTCTCATGACTTGGAGGCGCTGGTTTCGGTCGCGGACCGCGTAGTGCTGCTCGAGCAGGGCGTGATCGCCGGTGCGGTGCCTCGGGCCCCCGACAACGACACGTTTGGACCCCGCGTTCGGGAGCTGGCCGGACGCATGCCTGCGGTCCGGGTCGAGGCCGAAGCGTGAGCACAGCGGTCTGGCCGGCCACCGGGTCCGGCCGTGTTACAACCCTTCTCGGCATGGTGGCGCTCCGTCAAGCGTGGTTGCTGGCGGTCAACGACCTCCGGCAGGAAGCTCGAGACCTCGAGCTGATTCTGACGTCCTCGTTCTTCAGCTTGGTCGTCCTCATCATGCTTGGCATGTCGTTCTCTGCGCTCGGGGTGTCTTCACAGCCGCTCGCAGTGCCGGGGATGCTGTGGCTCTCGGTCGCGTTCGTCGGCGCGCTGACGCTGGGCCGGATCTTCACCCGGGAGCGCGAGTTCGACACGCTCCGCGCCCTGTTGGTCGCCCCGGTGGAGCGCGTCTCGATCTACCTGGCCAAGGCCTTTGTCACGCTCGTCATCCTGTTGGGCTGTTCGTTCATCACGGTGTTGGGTCTGACGTTGCTGTTTCCCGCGGCGCAGCCGTTCGCGGAACGCCCGTGGGCCACGGCCGCGCTGGTGCTCATGGGCTGTACGGCCTACGCCGGCGTTGGCACGCTGTTCGCGGCGGGACTTGCCAGCAGCAGCGGCAAGAACGTCCTGTTGTCGGTCATCCTCTATCCGCTGACCATGCCCTCGTTGCTGTTCGCGTTGGTGGCCACCCGGTCCCTGCTCGAAGGCCACGAATCCTTCACCACCTATCTGGGGCAACTCACCGCGACCAACGTCTTGGCGTTTGTCGTTGGAGCGTGGCTGTTCGAGCCCGTTCTTGTGGGTGTGCCCCAAAAACGCAGCGGCACCGCTCGTGCCGCGCGGAGGCGCCGATGAAAAAAATCCTCCCGATCGCGTTCCTAGGCGCGGCCGCGCTGATCTTCCCGGTCAGCGTGAAGACCATCTTTCTCGACACTCCGATCGAGAATCAGATGGGCACCGTGCAGAAGATCTTCTACTTCCACGTGCCGCTGGCCTGGATCATGATGCTGCTGGCCGTCGTCTGCGGTGTGGCAGCCGGCATCCAGCTTCGGCGTGACTCGAAGCGGGCCGAAGCCGTCTCCATCGCCGCAGCCGAGCTCGTCTTGGTGACCGGGTTGGGCGTGCTCATCACCGGGCCTATCTGGGGACACGCGACGTGGGGCAAGGCTTGGACGTGGGATGCCCGTCAGGTCTCGACCGGCCTGCTGTGGCTGATCTTTGCCGCCTACGTGCTGGTCCGGCACTACGGTGCCGCGGGATCGGAGCGCCTCGCAGCGGCGCTCGCCATCTTCGGTGCGATCGACGTGCCGGTGATCTACTACGCCGTGAAGATCTGGAAGACGACCCACCCGTCCAACGACGTGGCCGGTTCCCTTCCCGCGAGCATGTGGGCGGCGCTGTGGCCAGCGCTCATCGCTCTGCTGCTCACCTCGATCGCGGTGCTCCTCATCCGAGTCCAACAGGAGCTCACCGACGTGACCCTGGATGAGGCTTGGGTCGACCTCGACGACGCCGGCGCGAACAAACTCGAACCCACCCCTGCACCCACCTCCGGATCTGGAGACGCCTGATGGCTGCCCCCGCACAAAACTCCCCAAGCGACGAGTACGAACCCGTCAAGAACCTCGACCAGCAGACGATCGCCTGCGTTCGTGCCTGTGAGTCCGAAGCGGCGGCCAAGACGGCCTCCGACTACGAGCACATCGTGTGGGCCTATGGCGTCATCTGGAGTCTGTTCGCGATCTACGGTGTGATGCTGTGGCGCCGCGGCTCCCGGCAGGCCATCGAAGTCGCGGACCTTCAGCGCCGCCTGTCGTCGTAGGCCTTCCATGACGCTCGCCCACTTCATCTACATTCCCGGCCTTCTCGGGCTGGGCTTGGTCATCGGGTTCGTGATCGGTGGCCGGGCCGCCACCGGGGACAAGGCCGAGGCGGACCACAAAGCCCAGCGCCGCGCGGCACGAGCAGCGCGCCGGGCCGCGCGAGACAGCAGCACGTCCGAGTAGCTCGTGCGCCAGCTCGTGCGTTCGTGCAGCGCGTCCCGGTGAGGATGCCTGGCGTTGTGTGGACGCTTCGGCTCCCGTCATGGCGAAGCCACGGGGGGGTCTGCTAGACAGGCTCTGATGTTCACGCCGGCCTATTCCGAAGACTCGCTCGCCTTGGCTGACACCGCGCGGAAGTTCGCCAAGGAGTCCATGATCCCGGTCGCTGCCAAGTACGACGAGCTTGGCAAGATGCCCATGGAGGTGTTCCAGGCCGCGTGGGAGCTTGGACTGATCAACGTCGAGTTGCCGGAGTCGGTCGGGGGCCTCGAGGTCAGCACCGTCGAGGGGTGCCTCATCGCAGAGGAGCTTGCGTACGGCTGTGCGGGGATCGCCACCAGTATCGTGTGCAACCACCTCGGCGCGCTGCCGCTGATGATCGGCGGTACCGAAGAGCAGCAGCAGCATTGGCTGACCAAGCTCTCCGAAGAGATGTGCTTCGTCAGCTACGCCTGCTCCGAGCCCGAGGCCGGCTCCGACGTGGCGTCCATGCGGACGAAGCTCGTCAAGGACGGCGACGGATGGATCCTCAGCGGACAAAAACGGTGGATCACCAACGCGGCCCACGCGAAGTTCTACACCGGCTTCGGCACCATCGACCCTGCGCTGGGCCACCGCGGCATCACGGGGTTCGTCGTGTCGGCAGACGCACCGGGCGTCAGCGTCGGCAAGAAGGAGAACAAGCTCGGGCAGCGGGCCTCGAGCACGTGCGACGTCCTGTTCGACGACGTCAGGCTCGGGCCTGAGAACATCCTCGGCGAACCTGGCCGGGGCTTTGCCCTCGCGATGGAGACGTTCGACAAGTCGCGCCCGATGATCGCAGCGCAGTGCGCTGGCCTGATCCGCCGCGCCTTGGACGAGTCGGTGCAGTACGCCAAAGAACGCAAGACGTTCGGGGTGCCGATCGCTTCGCACCAAGCCATTCAGTTCATGATCGCCGAGATGGCGATGGCCTACGAGACGACGCGACTGCTCTACAGCAAGGCCGCGTGGGAGGTCGACAACGACGTCAAGCGGACGAGTACCTCGGCGATGGCCAAGGCGATGGGGGCGGACCTGGCCATGAAGTGCACGACCGATGCCGTGCAGATCTTCGGCGGCTACGGCTACACCAAGGAGTACCCGGTCGAGAAGCTCATGCGGGACGCCAAGCTCATGCAGATCTACGAGGGAACGTCCCAGATTCAGCGACTCGTCATCGCGAAGAACCTTCTCGTGCGCGGATGAGTATGGGTCCGCAGTCGCTTCCGATCGGAGTGTTCGACTCCGGCGTCGGTGGGCTGACCGTCCTCAGAGCGCTCCGCGAAGCGTTACCGCGAGAGTCGTTCCTGTATCTCGGGGACACTGCGCGCCTTCCGTATGGGACGAAGAGTCCGCAGACCGTCGAGCGCTACGCGAAACAGTCGGCGCAGGTTCTTGTCGATCGCGGGGTGAAGCTGCTGGTGATCGCGTGCAACACCGTCTCTGCGGTCGCGGTCGAGACGCTGCGCGAGCAGTTTGGGCCGCTCCCCGTTGTCGGGGTTGTCGAACCCGGCGCAGAGGCGGCCTGTGCCGCGACGTCGTCAGGCCACATCCTCATAACCGGCACCGAAGGCACCATTCGGGGCGGCGCGTATGAACGCGCGATCAGGCGGCGTCGTCCGGGCGCCGTCGTGCTGGGCCAACCGTGCCCCCTGTTCGTCGCTCTCGCGGAGGAGGCCTGGACGCTGGGAGACGTTCCGAAGCTCGCAGCCCGCCGGTACCTCGCGCCGCACCTGGACGCGGATGGAGCCCTCGATACGGTCGTACTGGGCTGTACCCATTTCCCGGTGCTCGCCGGTGTTGTCCAGAGCGTGGTGGGGCCGGAGGTGACGGTGGTCGATTCGGCCATGACGACCGCGGGTGCGGTGCGCTCCCTCCTAGAGCAGCTCGGGCTCGCATCGCCGAACCCGGTGCCTGGACAGCTCGCGTTGCTGGCCACAGACGACGCTGAACGTTTTGCCCGGGTCGGGTCCGGTTTCCTCTCCACACCGCTTCGCGCGGAAGACGTGGAGCTGGTCGACCTGTGATAGCCTCTGAGCGGCCTATGCGGCGCTGTTCTCGGACGATGTTTCGTTCTCGCTCCTCGCGTGCTTGGAGCCTTGCGTTGGCCACCAGCTTGCTCGGCGGCGCGGTGATGGTAACTCCTGCGCCCGCGCTTGCGCGCACGGCCGCTTTGGCGGTGGAGGGCACGCCTGAAGAGCTCTACGACGAAGGCCGTAAGGCGTATCGCCTTGGGGACTTCAAGACCGCGGTCGACAAGTGGGAGAAGGCGTACGACCTCTCCGACAACGGCCTGCTGCTCTACAACATCTCGCTGGCCTACAAGGGCCTGTACACGATCTCCAACGACCTCGCCGACCTGCGGCGCGCCCGGGCGATCCTGGACAACTTCATCAAGGTCGCGAAGGCGAATGCCGACATCGATCCGGATGATGCGCCGGAGCGATTGATCGAACTCGATGCGATGATCGCCGAGGCCGAGAAGGCCGCCGAGGACGACAAGCCACCCCCGCCGGTGGTCGTGCAGCCCACCGAGGGGGATGAGCTGCGGGAAAAGATGGGCCCGGATGCCGGTCGCAAGCTCCGCTTGGCGGGGATGGGCACGATGGTCGGTGGCGGCGCGATCGCGCTGACGGGCGTGGCGCTCGCGGCGTTTTATGGCATCAAGGGCCAAGAGTTCAGCTCCAAGCTTGGAAACTCGCTTCAGGAGCAGGAAGACCGCGGTTGCGACAACGGCGAGACGGGCTCCGAGTGCGAGCGTATCCAGGGAGAGATCGACACCTGGCGAGACAACGGCAACAGCGCCAACACCTTGTCCGTCGCGATGGGCCTGGGTCTCGGCGGCGTGGGCGTGGTGGCGCTGGTCGCGGGTGGCCTCGTGTTCAACGAGGGCAACAAGCGCACCAAGCAGTGGGAGCGTGGGCTCGCCGAGCTGCGCGTCTCGCCAACCCGCCGTGGGTTGGTCCTCACCGGCCGATTCTAGGCCGCGGCTCGACGCCGCTGCCCGGCTTCCCAGAGATCGCTCGCCATCGTGCGGATGCTCAACGTTCCGGAAAACCGTCCCTTGCCTTCCCCGATGGGTTGTTCGTGGCGTAAGCCTGGTCAGGCGACGCCGTTGAACCCTCCCAAGGTGGACTCCCTACCAAAACACACGCCGGTGCGAACCCATCCCGGACCCGGTGCTAGTAGCGGCGTCCTTGTGATATACGAGCGCAGCCCGAAAATTTGGGCCCCTGGGATGGTGTATCGAAGTTTTCGACACCGAAGGTCCTCATGCTCTCTGCACCGCACGCAACTGACTTCAAGAGTGACCCCAGGCCCGAGAAGGAGCCCATCGTGAACCGCGCTCGTTCGCTCAAGACACTTTTCCTGACCCTGCCGTTGTCGGTCTGCGCTCCCGTCGCTGGTCTCGCCGCGACCGGTGCCATCTTGCTCGCTCCCCAGTCCGCTGAAGCCGCCGAAACCGGCTCGATCAGCGGCGTGGTGACCAACGACAAGACCGGTGATCGGATGGCCAACGCCATCGTCGTCCTTCAATGCAACTGCCTCCAGGGCACGCGCGAAGCGACGACCAACGCGAACGGGCTGTACGCGTTCAAGTCGCTGCCTCCGGGCACCTACACGATCCAGGTTCTCGCCGGCCAAGCCGACGTCTCGAAGGTCACGACCCTGCCAAGGGGCGCGAAGTTTCGTGCGAACTTCAAGATCGACCCCAACAACGAGTTCAAGCGGACGATTCGGGTCAAGCCCGTCGCGGTCAAGCAGGACACGTCGGTCGGTACGTCCATCTCGATGGACGAGTTCCGGAACATCCCGGTCGGTGAGACCGCCGGTCGCGATTTCACCCAGGTTGTCGAGGCCTCCGCGACCGCATCTCGCGACTCCGCCGG
Organism: uncultured Pseudomonadota bacterium; assembly: GCA_913061055.1. Lineage (GTDB taxonomy): Bacteria > Myxococcota_A > Polyangia > Nannocystales > Nannocystaceae > CAJXVA01. Next base: position 11,437 of record CAJXVA010000021.1, on the reverse strand, counting down.
TATCTCCCTCGCAGGTACGACCTCCGCCGAGTCCAAGTACACGGTCGAGGGTGCCAACGTGAACAACCCGAGCTTCGGTACGGTCGGTGCGTCGATCGTTCAGGAGTTCATCGAAGAGGTCGACGTCCAGGAGTCTGGATACGCGGCTGAGTTCGGCGGTGCTGCCGGGGGTCAAGTGACGGCCCGTCGTATCTCCGGAACCAACAAGGTTCGCGGGGTCGCGCGCTTCACCTACACGCCGCGCCTGGCTCAACCTCGCTTCATCCTCGCGACCGACAACGCGGTCCGAGCGGTCGAGGTTCCTGACTACCTGTTGCAGGGCGTCGTTGCTGCCAGCGGTCCGATCATCAAGGACAAGTTGTTCTGGTCGGCAGCGGTCTCGGCCACCGGTGGTCGTGCATCCCTGATCCAGTCCTTCTATTCGCGCGTCGACAAGGACGGTTCCGGTGGATACGAGGATTGCCCCTACACCAACGGCGACTTCGACTGTGTCGACGGTGGGGACTACATCCAGACCGAGAAGTTCGCGGAGCAGCGCTTCCGCACCGGCAACGTCGGCCTCGGCTACCAGATCGGCATCGACTGGGCGATCAACCCCAAGCACCGGCTTCGAGCCACCGTGCTCGGTGGACCGGGCTTCCAGCGTCGCTCGTATCGTCGGCCTGCGCTGAACCTCGACCCGTCGTCGTTTGGCACCGCACAGAACGCTGACCCTCTGGGCGGCGGAGCGAACACCGCCAACGGCGTGGTCAACGATCTCTTCGGCTGGGACCGCGGCAACAGCACCACGGTCAGCCTCGGCTACCTCGGTCGGGTTGCGGACGACAAGCTCGAGATCGACGCCGGTCTCGCCTTCTCGCAGTTCACGGGCGAAGAGGCCTGGCGGCTCGACAACCCTGAGTTCTACGACCTGCCTGCCACTCAGCAGCAGGACAGCCAGGGCGCCAACCTCTTCACCTTCCTCGACCAGGACAACAAGCGTTCGTTGGTCGCCGGGGTTGAGGACGCCTGCAACCGCTCCGACCTTCCGGGTCTTGCATGCCCGACACGCCGTTGGCTCTCGGGCGGTATCGGCAACTACTCGGCTGACAAGTCGCGACGGGTCGAGGGTCGGTTCGCGCTGACACACTTCATCAGTACTCGGCGCGCGGGCTCTCACCAGCTCAAGTACGGCGCCCAAGCAGAGTTCCTGCAGCGCGAGACGCTGAGCCGCTACTCGGGTCGCAACGACAGCGACTTCTTCGACAACTGCGCGGCTGGCCAAAGCGGGGGCGGTGAGTACTGCTACGACCCCGAGGACGGCTACGTCATCAGCAACGCCTCGCGCGTCGACAACCACCGCTTCGTGATCGTCGATACGGACAACCCCGACAGCCGCCGCTCGGTTGGCTTCGGTCGCGTCCGCAAAGAAACGGGCGAGCTCCGCGCGATCGCGACGCCGCTGGGTGCCGGTATTCGCTCGGCGGCCTACAACGAGGTCACCACCACCACGAACTACGGGATGTTCCTGCAGGACAAGTGGGCCGTGCTGTCCAACCTGTTCATCAGCGCCGGTGTGCGCTGGGAGATGCAGGACATGCGCGACATCAACGGTGACCGCGCGTTGTTCATCAACGACAACGTGGGTCCCCGGGTTGGTGTGGTCTACGACTGGACGGACGAGGGCAAGAGCCGCTTGTTCGCCAGCTACGGATGGTTCTACCAGCCGCTTCCGCTGCAGCTCAACAGCCGAGTCTTCGGTGGTCTGGTCAACGTCACTCGGACCTATCGCAACGCAGACTGCCTCGAGGGTTCCAGCGTCAACATCGACGGTGACTCTCGCCTGAAGCTCAAGAGCGGTCAGCCGACCGAGTACTGCGTCGACTTCAACGCCGGTACCACCCAGCTCACCGAAGGTGCCGTCGTTCCGAAACTGCGCGGTCAGTACAACCAGCAGTTCCAGATGGGCTACGAGCAGGAGATCATCGAGGACCTCACGCTCGGTGTTCGCTGGCAGCACACAGACTTGGGCCGAGCGGTTGAGGACATCTCGACCAACGGAGGTCTGAACTTCATCATCGCCAACCCCGGCGAGGCGGTGTCCAACTCGGACATCAACGCCGAGCAGGCACGCTGCGACAACCTTGGCGGCCAACTCGACGGCCTCGAGATGGACTCGCCCGAGCGCTCGCAGATCGCTCGCGAGCTCCAGCGCTGCGAGTTCTTGGTCGACGCCTACGGCAAGGTCGGCAGCACCTTCGACAAGCCGGTCCGAAACTTCGACGCCTTCACGTTCGAGTTGAAGAAGCGCTTCGCTCGCAACTGGCTGGTCATCGGTAGCTACACCTTCAGCCGCTTGGTCGGTAACTACGACGGCTTCGTCGACCCGATCTCCGGCGCGATCAACCTGGGTGCGTCGACGCAGTTCGACATCCCTGAGCTGGTCCGCAACAGCTTCGGTCCGCTGTCGTTCAACACGCCGCACCGCTTCAAGGTCAACGGGTTCTACTCGTTCGACCTTCAGGAAGCTGGCCGTCTCACGCTCGGAACGTCGGCCAACTTCCGGTCGGGTTACCCGATCTCCCTCAAGGCCGACAACAACCGGTACCCGCAGCAGTTCGCCGTTTACGTCCTGCCTCGTGGTGCCGGTGGCCGCGTTGAGCCGACCTACAGCGTGAACCTGAGCGTCAACTACGCGTACCCGCTGCCCGGCGACCTCGAGATCGAGGTCGGCGCTCGGTTGTTCAACGTGACCAACGCAAAGGCAGTCCTTCGGGTGGACGAGGTCTACTCGTTCTCGAACACGCGGCCTGTTGCCGGTGGTGAGCTCTCGGATCTGAAGCACACCAAGATTCAGAACTCGAGCAACCCCACCGAGTTCTTCCAGCGGACGATTCTTCCTCCGCAGGGCAACTACGGCACAGAGTCGAGCTTCCAGACGCCTCTTGCCGCTCAGTTCGACCTCCAGCTTCGGTTCTAGTCGGCTCGGGTCCACCCGGGTCCCGCTTGCAAACGCCCGCCTCGCGCGGGCGTTTTGCTTGGTTGATGGAATCGCGGAACGCGGGCAAAAGCCCTGTCCATAGTGGATATGTCCAGGTGTGTTTCGCCAATGCGGGCGTCGGCGTCGGGCGCGGAGGCGAGGGACGGACTCGCGTAAGGAGCCGTTCGCGCCGGCGTTGGGCTCTTCAAGGTGCCCTCATTCTTTAGCCGTCGGTCCGCGTTCCCACCCTCTACCGGGCGTACGAAAGCGCCTTCGGTCGCCCGTCGTCGTTCACTCGAGGTGGTGCTGCTGACGATCCCCTTGTCGGCCGCCGGAGTCCTTGCCACGGGAGCGCTCCTGCTCGCACCTCGCTCTGCGAATGCGGAGGACACTGGGGCGGTGAGCGGAGTCGTCACCAACGAAGAGGATGGTGCGGCGATCCCAAACGCGCTGGTGATCTTGCAGTGCAACTGTCTGCAGGACAAGCGCGAGACCACGACCAACAGCAACGGTCTGTACGCGTTCAAAGCACTCCCTCCAGGGACCTACACGATTCAAGTTCTTTCGGGACAGGCCAACGTCTCCAAAGTGACCAGCGTTCCGCGGGGCGCAAAGTTCCGAGCCAACTTCAAGATCGACCCCAAGGACGAGCTCATCCGGACGATTACGGTCAAACCGTTGATCAAGAGCGGGTCGACCGCACCGGTCACGGACATGTCGATGGAGGACTTTCACAACATCCCGGTGGGGGATGGAGCCGGAGGGCGCGACTTCACAGACGTGATCACAGCGTCCGCGAACGTGACGCAGGTCGCCGGGGGCCTTTCGATTGGCGGGACAAACCCGACGGACTCCAAGTACGTCGTCGAGGGGGCGAACGTGAACAACCCGAGCTTCGGCACGGTGGGGGCTTCGATCGTCCAGGAATTCATCGAGTCGGTCGAGGTCCAGGAGTCCGGCTACGAGGCAGAGTATGGCGGCGCCTCCGGTGGTCAGGTCTCAGCCCGCCGTATCTCGGGAACGAACAAGACTCGGGGCGTCGCGCGTTTCACCTATACGCCGCGTTTGGCCCAGCCTCGGTTCATTCTCGCTACAGACAACGCCGTCCGGGCCGTGGAAGTGCCCGATTACCTGCTCCAAGGGGTCGTCGCGGCAAGCGGTCCGATCATCAAGGACAAGCTCTTTTGGTCCGCGGCGGTTTCCGGGACGGGAGGACGCGCGTCACTGATCCAGTCGTTCTATTCTCGCGTCGACAAGGACAACTCGGGCGGTTTCGAAGACTGCCCGTACCGGAACGGAGACTTCGATTGCGTCGAGGGCGGAGATTACATCCAGACCGAGAAGTTCGCGGAGCAGAGGTTCAAGACCGGCAGCGTGAGCGTGGGTTATCAGCTCGGCATCGACTGGGCTGTGAACCCCAAACACCGGCTGCGTTTGACGGTGCTCGGGGGTCCGAACTTTCAGCGCCGCTCGTATCGGCGTCCCGCGATCAGCCTCGACCCATCATCGTTCGGGACCGCGCAGAGCTCCGATCCCCTCGGCGGCGGGGCGAACACGGCGAACGGAGTCGTGAACAAGCACTTTGGCTGGGACCGTGGAAACTTCACGACTGTGAGCCTCGGCTATCTTGGTCGTGTTCTGGACAACAAGCTCGAGATCGATGCCGGCCTCAGTTTTTCGCAGTTTGCCAACGAGGACGCGTGGCGTCTGGACAACCCGGAGTTCTACAACCAGACCGCGACGCAGGAGCAGGACAACCAGGGCGCAAACCTATTCAAGTTCGTGCAAAACGATCGCTCGCTGGTTCCCGGGGTTCAAGAGGCGTGCAACGACGTCGACCTGCCAGGCCTCGCGTGCCCAACCCGCCGGTGGCTCTCGGGGGGAATCGGGAACTACTCGTCGGACAAAGCACGCAGGGTCGAGGCCCGGCTGGGGCTCACCCACTTCATCAGCACCCGGCGTGCAGGCTCGCACCAGCTCAAGTACGGAGCCCAGGTCGAGTACCTCGAGCGCGAGACGCTGAGTCGGTACTCAGGGCAGAACGACAGCGACTTCTTCGACAACTGTGAAGCCGGGCAGAGCGGCGGCGGCGAGTACTGCTACGACTCGGAGCAGGGATACGTCATCAACAACCAGACCCGTGTGGACAACCACCGCTTCATTCGCGTGGATACGGACAACCCTGACAGTCGGACCTCGTTCGGCTTCGGCCGCGTCCGCAAAGAAGAAGGGGAACTCCGGGCGATTGCGACGCCCCTGGGATCCGGAATTCGTGCGGCGGCGTATGGCGAGACGACGTCGACGACCAACTCCGGTGTGTTTCTGCAGGACAAGTGGGCGGTGCTCTCGAACCTGTTCATCTCCGCCGGCGTGCGGTGGGAGGCGCAGGACATGCGGGACATCAACGGAGAGCGCGCCGTGTTCATCAACGACAACGTCGCTCCCCGCGTCGGCGTGGTCTATGACTGGACGGACGAGGGCAAGAGCCGTTTGTACGCCAGCTACGGATGGTTCTATCAGCCACTCCCGCTGCAGCTGAACAGTCGGGTGTTTGGTGGCCTGGTCAACGTCACGAGAACGTATCGCAACGCCGATTGTCTCGAAGGCTCCCCTGTGACGACGACGAGGTCCAATGGAGAGCCGGCGCTCAAACTTCGGGACGGGCAGCCGACCGAGTTCTGCGCCGACTTCAACGCCGCGACGACCCAGCTCACCGAAGGTGCCGTCGTTCCGAAACTGCGTGGTCAGTACAACCAGCAGTTCCAGATGGGCTACGAGCAGGAGGTCATCGAAGATCTGACGCTCGGTGTTCGCTGGCAGCACAACGACCTCGGCCGCGCGGTGGAGGACATCTCGACCAACGGTGGCCTGAACTTCATCATTGCCAACCCCGGCGAAGCCGTCTCTCAGTCGGACGTCAACGCCGAGCAAGCGCGATGCGACAACCTGACCAGCCAACTACAAGGGCTGGAGATGGACGCACCCGAACGCACGCAGGTGTCTCGCGAACTGCAGCGCTGCGAGTTCCTGGTGGATGCCTACGGCAAGGTCGGCAGCGACTTCGACAAGCCGGTTCGGAACTACGATGCCTTCACCTTCGAGGTGAAGAAGCGGTTCTCTCGCAACTGGATGGTGCTCGGCAGCTACAGCTTCAGCCGGTTGGTCGGCAACTACGACGGCTTCGTCGACCCGATCTCCGGAGCGATCAACCTCGGTGCGTCGACGCAGTTCGACATCCCCGAGTTGGTCCGGAACAGCTTCGGAGCGCTCTCCAACAACGCGCCGCACCGGTTCAAGGTCAACGGTTTCTACTCCTTCGACCTTCAGGAAGCCGGCCGACTCACCCTCGGGACCTCGACCAACTTCCGCTCGGGCTACCCGATCTCGCTCCGGGCGGACAACAACCGATACCCGGGCCAGTACGCGGTCTACGTGCTGCCACGAGGTGCTGGCGGCCGGGTCGAGCCCACATACAGCGTGAACACGAGCGTCAACTACGCGTACCCGATCTCGAAGAACCTCGAGGTTGAGGTGGGGGCCCGACTGTTCAACGTGACGAACGCAAAGTCCGTGCTGCGGGTGGACGAGGTCTACTCCTTCTCCAACACGCGGCCGGTGGCGGGCGGTGAACTCTCGGATCTCAAGCACACCAAGATCCAGAACTCGAGCAACCCCACCGAGTTCTTCCAGCGCACGATCCTCCCTCCTCAAGGGAACTTCGGAGTCGAGACGAGCTTTCAAACGCCTCTGGCGGCACAGTTCGACCTCCAGCTGCGCTTCTAGCACCTCACGCATGAGGCGCCCGGGCCGGGGGTCTGCGGGAGCCCCCTCGCGCGAGGCGGCCTACGCTCGGTGCTGTCTCTTTGCCGCTTCGCATCCCTCCGGGACGCTTCGCGCTCTTGCGCCGAAGTCCTCGGAAACCAGGAGGTACTGCGGCGCGGTGCTGCGGCGTTCAGGGACGGCCCCTATTCCTCGCCGAGGAATTTCTTGGCCTTGGCGTTGTCGGGATCCAACGTCAAGACCTTCCGGTAGTAGGTCTCGGCCGTGGTCTTGTTGCCCTGGGCGGACTCGAGACGAGCCGCGAGCAGCAGGGCTGCCTTGTTGTTGGGCGACTTGCGGAGAACTCGGTCGACGAGCGCAAGGGCCGAGGCCGCGCGTCCGAGCTTGTCCTGCGCCTGGGCCATGCACAGCGTGACCCGGGCGCCGCCCGGCTTGAGGTCGTGCGCCTTTTTGAGAACGTTGAAGCCACCGCCGGGGTCGCCCGAACGGACGAGCTTGCAGCCCTCGTCGAGGAGCGCGTCGAAGCCGGCTTTGGGCTTGGCCTTGCTGGGCTTGGCCTTGTTGGGCTTGGACTTGCTGGGCTTGGCCTTGCTGGGCTTGGCCTTGCTGGGCTTGGCATTCCCACCCGCGGCGCTGGGCTTGGTCGCCTTCTTTGGATCTGGATCGGCGGGCGTCTCAGGCTTCGGCTTGGGCTCCGCCGCCGGTTCCGGGGTGGGATCTGGCTGGACTGTGGGCTCGGGCTTCGGCTCGATCGATGGATCGACCGCATCGGCTGTGGGTTCCGCGACCGGCTCGGCGGGGGCAGGATCGGGCGTGCCCGATCGGACGTCGGGGGGAGGTTCGCCGACGGCCGCACCGCGCTCACTGGGCGGGCCGGACTGCATCACGAGGGCCAGCGGCTGGCCGGGAGTCTGCGAAAGAACGGCTTGGGCCTGGGACTCGGCGCCGGGTGTGTCGCCACCGCGTTCGAGGGCCATCGCGAGCAGCAGCCGACTGAGGCCGGTTGGAGGCGTGACGCCCTCGAGTTCGGCGGTGAGGCCGTCGAGTTCTCCGTCCGCAAGTTCGACATCGCTGAACAACGGCCGGCTCAGTGCCGCCAATCGCAGCTCCGGATCCGGGTAGTCGGGCATGAGGACCACCGGATGGATGAGGGTGATGTCGCGACCCTCGGCGAGGTCGAGCCGCGCTTCGATGCGGGCGACGGATGCGGGCGAGACGCCTTCACGTGCCAGGGCGTCGGTGAGCGTTCGCCCGTTGATCAGGGTCGTCGCGAGCTCGGCCTTGGCCGCTGCGGGTTCGCCCGAACGGTAGGCGCGAATGGAGGCTTCCAATGCCCGGACCGACAGGGCGGAGGCGCGAGCGACTCGCAGGTCGTTCCCGACGTCGGCTTGCGTCGTTCGGGCTGCGGCGGTTTGCAGTTCGCGGTCCAGCGACGCGAGCTTGGCGACGTCGAGGGCGTCGGTGGCGGTACCGACCTGGTCGACCAGCTGCTGGGGGGCGGCGGGGGCCTGGGTGCGCCCTTCGGCTGCAGCCGGTGCTCGTTCACGCGCGGCGAGACGCTGCTGCGCTTGGTACGAGCCATAGGCAACAATCGCGGCGATCCCTAAACCGCCAGCGATCCAAACCGCAAATCGACCCGTTTGAGGATCGGGAGCTCCTTCGCTATTCGTCGTCATCTGGTAGAGCGCGCGTCCCGCAGGAGTTTTGCAGGTCGCGGTACCGCGCGCAACCACAGTACGCACGCCCAGGCGCACAGGATCTGTACGGGATCAGTACATCTGCAGCGCCCGCAAGAGCCAATAGGCGTCTTCGTACCGCAGCGTGGCGACAGGGTCGGGACGGCCCTCGCCGACGAAACCGCGGTCGTGGGCCAACGTGAGCAACGCGCCGTCGAGCTGGCCGCACAGGCGTGTCGAGAACAGGAGCACGGCGCGGCGAAGCTCGACATCGAGCCGCTCGACGCCCCCGGTGGACGTGAGCCAGTGGGCGAGTTCCCGCGCCAGTTGGGCACCTTCGCGGGGCGACAGTGATGCATCGGCGGCTGTGAGGGCCTCTGCGACTTCCCGTGCCGGGCGGCCCGTCGGGACATGGGACGGGCTGGCCATTCGTCCCAGTCCGTCGAGGAGCTCCTCCAGACGGATGCCGTGCCCCTCTTCGAGAATGGCGAGGCCGGAGACGATCGAGGTCGCCGCGCGGGCCAGCCGGAAGCGTAACTCGGCGACGGAACACACCGTGACACCCGCGCCGAGGAGAATGGTGGGGACATCCCGGTTCGCCAATCCGACACCCCCCGGGAGACGGGCACGGGTCCACGCGAGAGGGAACTCGCAGCCCAGCGACCGCCTCCAGGGCTGGACGATCGACTCGGCCAGAGCGACTCGCGCCTTGGCTCCCGCACTGGACGGAGATGCGTGGGTGTCCGGCGCCCGCGTGAAGCCGGCGAGGGCGGCTCTCGCAGACGCCAGTCCGCGTCGCAGGGTTCCTCCGGATTCGAACGGGCCGCTGGTGAGGGCCGTGAGGTCCTTGGGCGCCGCCGCGAGGGGCAGCCTCGCGACGAGGCTCGGCACCGGCCCATCGGGCACCATGAAGGCCGTGACCTGGTAGAGGTTCCGTGCGCGCTCGGCCTGTCCGGCGGCCTCGGCGAGCCGGGCGAGTCCAAGCGCCAGCCCGGCCTGGAGCGGCTGGCCCGAGGACCAGTGCGCCAGGTCGCGCGAGAGCGCGAGGCGTCCGCCGAGGAGGGAACCTGCCGCGGCGAGAACCGCATCGAGGCGGGGCAGCGGCCCGCGAGCGGCCACGTGGGTCAGGAGCTGGCGCAACCCGGGGAACAGGTATCGCTCTTGGGCAGCAGGCCCGTGCCGGAAGCCAAGGTCGCGTGCGAGGGAGCGTTGACCGTGGCGGTAGGCTTCGGTCAAGGCCGCGAGCAGAAGGACTTCCTCGTCGGGCCCCGCGCGTTCGCGAATCTCCACGGCCAGGTCGAGGACCTCATCCCAGCGCGATTCGGCGAAGGCCAGAGGCAAGAGTCGGATGCTGGGTCCGGGCAGCGCAGGTGCGGCCTCGGATGCCCGCTGAAGCGCTTGGCGGGCGTGGGCGAGGGCCCGGGTTCGGTTGGCGCGCTGAGCCGTGCCTTGCTCGATGAAGGCTTGGGCGGCGTGCATGTATTGCTCCGCCTGCTCGAGCGGATCGGAGCTCAGCGAAGCGAGCTGCAGGCGGGTGTTTCCCAAGGTGCCCCAGTCTTCGGTGTCCTCGATCAGCTCGGCGTACAGCTCCAGCATCTCGCGATGGGTCGGGTCGAGCTCGAGGGCCTGGCTCAAGACGGCGATGCCGCGTTCGGGACCTCCGAGGGCCTGCTCGCACCGGGCAAGATCGAGGGCGACGGTGACCATCTGCGGAGAGCGGCGCTCGAGCGAGGCTTCGAACAGCCGCCGGGTGATCGCGACGCGGTCGGAGGCGGGCGCGCCGTGAGCCAGGACGGCGTCGAGCTTGGTCAGCGCGGCGAACCGCACCTCATGATCATCGGTCCGCAGGCACAGCGGGCGAAGGATTGCCGTCGCGTCTTGGGTCCGGCCGAGGTCCGCGGCGACCTGGGACAACCCGAGGTCGAAGGCGGCCGTGCGCTGGTCCGCGGGAACGGCTCGAAGGACCTCGTATATCGTCTGAACGCGGGCGTCGTCCCCGGCGTGCGCGGTCAACTCGGCCAGGAGACTCAGGCCATCGAGACTCGACGCCGACACCGCGACGCTTCTGCGCAGCGCATCGAGGGCTCGGTCCGAGTCGCGCAGGGCCGTCCATGCGAAGCGGGCGGACTCGAGCAGCGCGTTCGCCTGGGCAGCGCCGGTCGTTTGCTCGGCGACGCGTTCGTACAACTCGACGACCTCAGCATAGGCTCCCCGTTCCGCGTACGCGTCCCGCAATGCAGCTGCGGCGGTCTGCAGGTCGTCTTCAGACCCATCGAGACCGTCGGCGAGCTCCCGTTGTTTCTGCCCGGCCCACGTCTCCAGGTCGGGGTCTCCGAGGGCGCGCCCCAGCTCCCGCAGCCGAGCCAAGATATGGACGCGCTCAGTCGGTTGTTTTTCGACGTCGAGCAGGCGGAGCAGTCCTGACTTCTGTTTCCGCAGTGCGTGCTCTTCGTCTCCGTCGAGCGCGTCTAGGTTGCGCTGTGCTGCCGCGGTGAGGTCATCGCTCGCGGCCGGAAGGTCGAGGACTCGCTGGGTCGCGGCCTCAGCGGCAACCACGTCATCGTCGGACATCCGCAGGTCGGCGGCGAGCAGCCACAGTCGGGCCCGGGCGGCGTCGTCGAGTTCGCCGGGCTGTCCCGCGATGCGCTCGAGGCGGTCCGCAATCCGGCGCGGGTCGGGCAAGCGACCGGTCAGCGCGGCGGCGCGCGTCGACACCACCAAGTCGTCGGGAGCCTGGGTGATCGCCGACTCAATGTTGCGGACCGCAGAGTCCACGTCGCCCAGATGCTCGATGTACGTCTCGGCGAGGTCGAGGTGATGCGCGGCCCGTGCGGGGCCATCGGGCAGCTCGCGGATTGCCAGGTAGTGCATGTGGGCGACGACCGACCACTCGAGTCGCTGTCGTGCCAGCGCCATGAGTGCCTGTCGGGCGGCGACGTGTTTGGCATCCGCACCCACCGCTTCCAACAGGTAGGCGCGCGCACGCTCGGCTTCGGCGCTGTAGGGATCGACTGCGGTGGCC
>CAJXVA010000020.1 GCA_913061055.1 uncultured Pseudomonadota bacterium | reverse complement strand
GTCTCGTGGGCTCGGAGATGTGGTATAAGAGACAGCAGCCTCTCGATGCGAGCGCTCGAGAAGGAAGGAGACGTCGCACCCACGCCCAAGCAGAACGAGGTCGTCACAGCGACCGTCGACAAGATCGAGAACTACGGCGTGCTTGTCACCACCGAAGCTGGCGCCGGGGTCATCCCGACGGCCGAGCTCGACCTCCCGCTCAACTCCGACCCGCGCCGCCGCTACAAGATCGGCGCCGAGGTCCAGGTTGTCCAAATGCGAGGCGGCTCCAAGGGCAAGCTTCGATTCTCGGTCCGCGCGGTCTCAGCGACCGAGGAGCGCAATGCGTTCGCGAACTTCCGGCAGTCCCAAGGCAAGGGCAGCGGCGGCAAGCAGAAGGCGGGCAAGCTCGGTTCGTTGGGCGATCTGCTCGCGGGCATCGACCTGGGCGGCGGCTCGAAGTCGAAGAACGGCTAACCCGGCAGCCGGCTACGATGCCGGCACCCGTCCCATCCCGAGGACCCTCGGCTGCTCCCGCAGCCCGGGGTCTTTTCTCGTTCGGAGACCTCGATCAGAACTGAAACTGAACGCTCAGACTGCCCGCGACGTTGAAATCGCGTTTGGGAGTCAGGGGAAGCTGCAGGTTGGCCGCGAGCAGGCCCCACGATGCGAAGCTGTAGCTGACGCCGGTGAGGTGGGCGATGCGAACGGACCCGACCTGCCGATTGGTCTCCGTCGCTCGGTTGCCGGCGCAGTAGGCCGACCCACCCCCGACCTCAGCGCACAGGTTCGCGGCCCGAACGTCGGCCAGCGCTCCAAGGCTCAGACCCAGCTTGCCGAAGGCTCGGTACCCGATCTGGCCGCTCGCGGTGAAGTCGAACGCCGTCCCTGCGGGGCGATGCTCGGCGGTCGCCAGCACCATGACCTGCCAGTAGGTGCGCAGGTGCGTGCGGGTAAACATCGCCATCGGCGACACTGTCCACACGCGGCCAGGGTCGGCCTCAAACCGAAGCGAACGGGTCGGGACCGACAGGTTGATGCCCGTGGTGATGATGCGGTGGATCAGCTTGTCGGCGTGGGGCGTGAGCCGAAGGAACACCCGCGTGTCGCCGTAACCGACCTTGCGCGGTGCCGCGTCCTCGTCGACGACGAGCAGCGGCGCCTGAGCACCCAACGAGACCCACGGATGCGGCGCGTACTCGCCGAGCAACGACGTGTTGTACGTGGTCGCGGGGTTGAGGCTGGTGGAGTTGCGGCTGTACTCCTGCAGCAGCATCACGCGTGAGGTGGCTTGGCCCGCACCGCCGCCCAGGCTGTTGAGGTTGCGGACCCCCTCCGATGCCCCATGCCCGGGAACATGATGCGCTCGTGCGTCGCGCGGAGCAGCGACCAGCACAAGGAACACGGCGACGATCCACGGCGCGATGCCTTTCATCGCCACCCCGCTCGCGGCTCGTGACATCCCGCGCAGGACCGGGCGTCGTCCAGCATCCATTGGGCGACGAGCGAGGCACCCCCCCCCTGCATCCGGTGCTCCATCGCCGCGTCGCGCTTCGACGCAGGCATCGACGCGAGCTGTTCGAGCACCTGTTGCTCGGCCTCGTGGCAGCCCATGCACGTGTGGTCCTCCGTCTGAGTCGTCAGACCGCCGTGATGCTCGGACGCGCGGATCCCCGGTGCCAGCGCGGGCAGACAGGCGCCGAGCATCGCCAACAACAAGGGCGCGAACGCCAGCGGTCGGACGCCAAAGGTCACGTTCTTGGACTACGGGATGGTCTCTGGACGCGCTGCGACCGACCGTCGCAGTCGCGACACGCTGTCGCACGTGTCCACGGCCCAGGCCGAGGGTCGTGGCACACTCATCCGGCGTTGAGCACTCCCAAACCTAGCCTCGCTCCGGCCGCTCTGACCCTGCGCGGCCTGGTCACGGCCCGATGGGTCACCGTCGCCCTGATGGGCGCTGCGGCCTCGTTGATGGCGTTCGCGCCACAACTGGTCGCGCCCGTCCTCAGCTGGGTGCCGACCTCGGGGACCATTGCTGGGTTCGTCGCGATTCTCGTCGCGTTGGCGATGTTCAACGTGTACGTCGCCCGGGTGGTCCTGCCCAGCGGACGGGCCACGGTGACATTTGCGGGCCTCCAGCTGCTCGCCGACTCCGCCGCGCTCACGCTGATGCTGGGCCTGACCGGGGGCGCGACCAACCCGTTCACGACGCTGTACTTCGTCCCGATCACCCTCGCCACGCAAGTCTCCCCGCGCTGGACGTGGGCGGTCGCCGGAGCCTCGCTCGCTGGCTTTGGACTGCTCTATCTGCTCGGTCCCCTCCCGCAAGGGCCGCCCGGCCACGAGCACCACTTCGCGGGGCACCTGCAGGGGATGTGGTTCTCGTTCGGAGTGACCGGCGCGCTCATTACCTACTTCGTGCACAGCATCGCGATGTCGGTCGCCCGTCAGCGGGCCGAGCTCACTCGGTTGCGGGACCAGGCGCTCGAAGACCGGCACCTGGCGAGCTTGGGCAGCCTCGCGGCCGGCGCAGCGCACGAACTCGGCACGCCGCTGGGCACGATCGCCGTACTTGCCTCGGAACTGCCGCACATGGACAGCGTTGAACGGGACGATGCGGCCGGTTCCATCCGCCACGAGGTCTCTCGCTGCAAGAAGATCGTGCAACGAATGTCGACGCCCGACGCTCGTGTGCAGGCGTTGGGCGCCGACGCGGAACCCTGGTCGCTTGCGGAACTCCGCAGTGAACGCCGCGCGACCGGCGAGGTTCCTGTCGAGGTGAGCTTCGAGGGCGGCAGTGAAGACGCATCCTGCGACCTGCCGCGCGACGCCATCGGACAGATCCTCCGCGAGCTGCTGGCCAACGCTGCAGAGGCCTGCCGGCGTCGCCCGGGCAAACGTGAGATCCGGGTCCGGGTCTCCGTCGCGGATGCGATGGCCCGAATCCAGGTTGAAGATGATGGAGAAGGGATGGACACAGCCCTGGCGGGTGCCGCGTTCGACCCGTTCTTCTCCACGAAGCCCGAGGGGTCCGGAATGGGCCTTGGGCTGTACCTCACCCGCGCCCAACTTCGTCAGCTCGGCGGTAGCATCTCGGCACAGTCCGAACCGGGCCGCGGCACCACCGTCACCATCAACTTTCCCCTCGCCTCGACATGAACAGCCTCAGCGACACCACCCCGGACGGCGAAACGATCCTCATCACCGATGATGACAAGGCCTTCTGCGCAGCGCTCACAGGGGCGTTTCGCCGACGCGGCTTCAAGGTCGTCGTCGCCCACGACTACGACGACGCGATCAGCGAGGCCGAGGCGTGGAACCCCGGGCGCGCCGTGGTCGACCTGCGCATGCCCGGACGCGGCGGTCTGGAGGTCGTCGGTGAACTCCATCAGAAGCACCCGAGCATGAAGATCGTCGTGCTCACCGGATACGGAAGCATCGCGACCGCGGTCGAAGCCATGAAGCTCGGCGCCGTCCACTACCTGACCAAACCCGCCGAGCCTGACGAGGTTCTCGCCGCGTTCGACCGCACCGAACCGGCGACCGAGGTCACCGAGGAGTCGGCCAACCCACGCTCCCTCGAAGAGGTGGAATGGGAGCACCTGCAGCGGGTGCTCACCGACTGCGCGGGCAACATCTCGGAGGCCGCACGGCGACTCGGCATGCACCGCCGCAGCCTCCAGCGAAAACTCGCCCGCGGCCGCCCGGGCGAAGGTGTCGCGCCGCTCGAAGAGTGATGTCTCCCAAGACCAGCCGCCTGTTCGTCGGACTCTCCCTGCCGCCGCTGCTCGCCCAACAATTGGCACTGCTCGGTGGAGGTATCGAGGGCGCGCGGTGGGAAGCACCCGAGAAGCTCCACCTCACGTTGCGCTACCTGGGGAGCGTGGATGGAGGGCAACGTGCCGAGCTCGACGAATGCCTTCGGTCGGTTCGCTCGAGTCCGTTCGCCCTCACGATTCGCGGCTGCGGCCACTTCCCGCCCCGTGGGGAGCCGCGGTCGCTGTGGCTCGGGCTCGAGGACTCCCCTGCCCTGATGGATCTGCATGACCAACTCGAGGGCGCGCTACGCAGCGCGGGTTTTGAGCCGGACGTGCGAGGGTTCGTGCCGCACATCACCCTCGCCCGCCTCAAACGCTCGCCGAGCAAGAAGGTCGCCGCGTGGTTGGGCATGCACGCGCTGTGGGATGCGCCACCGTTCGAGGTCGAGTCGTTCACGCTGTACTCGAGCATCCTGAATCAGGCTGGATCGAAGTACACGCCCGAGACGGTCTACCCGCTGGCGTGAGTCGGACACCGCGTCGCGCTGCTCACCGTTCCGCGCCCCCAGCCAACGGCTTCGACGTCCGAGTCCGGCACGGATTGCTCAGCGGGTGGAGCCCTCTCGCAGTGCCCGCAAATCCAATCGTCCGTCTTGCTGCAAAGGGGGGCACCACGCGTAGCTTCCGGTTTCCGGATGCGTGAACCTGAACAGCGCGTCCTCGATGCCGTCGTCGAGTCCGACCATGCGCCGAAGTTGGGCTTCGAACGCATCGAACGACTTCCCGAAAGCCACGAAGACCAGCCCCGCCCCACCGGGGTCCGTCCACGGCATGGACCGACGCACAACGAAGGCCTCGGGGTCGAAGTTCTCCTGGGCGGTGCGTTTGACGTGCGCGGTCGGGGGCGCGTCGTCGAGTTCGACATCGTCGGCCCTGCGCCGCCCAATCATGTGGTCCTGCTCCGCCTGCGCGCATCCGTCGAAGGCGTCGAAGTCGTGCCGCCAAACCTGAACCGCCACGTAGCTCGATCCGTCGAGGCCCTCACCGGCACCGCGGAGCAAGCCGGCCGCAACGGCCTCGTCTCCTTCGGGGTTCTCGGTCCCATCGACGTACCCAGTCAGATCCCGCCCCTCGCGGTGGCGGAACCCCTCGACGACCCGCTCGAGCTCGAAACCAGGTGCCAGCGCCGCCTCGAGGGCGCGGCTGCGGTGTAGCAACGTCCCTGGGTCCTCGCCGCGCAACCAGCACCAAACGGCCACCGGCGTGGCCGGGATGGGCTGCGATGCGCCCTCCAGCGACGGGAACTCGCGGAGTCCCGGAACGCGCTGTGCAGCCCCGCACTCCGCCATGAATCCCGGGCTGACCGCGATCACGTCGTCGCTCGGGGTCAGTCCCGAAAGAGCATCGATCGCCGTAGACGTTGGGGTGCCGGCGCGGCGGCGGAAGAACAGGTAGCGCGCGGTTGCGGGGATCGGCTCGAGAATGCCCGGCTGGTGTGTCACACCTTGGACCCTACACCGGTGCACCGCTCGGCCGCCGCCCGGCAGCGGAACGTGCGCGGATGGTTGCGCCACTCCCAGCGGCGGCGATGTGGGCACACCCACGAGACGACACCGCGGACCCCACCGGGGTTTCTTTTTCTTCGCGGAATGTCCGGGTCCCGCACACGGTCCAAGCTCCCGACCATGTCCCGGCTCTACCGTTCCAATGACCAGCGCATTCTCCTCGGCGTCTGTGGCGGCCTCGCCCAACGCTACGGATGGGACCCCGTCTGGGTCCGTCTCGCCTTCGTCGCAGGCGTGCTCTTGGGCGGCCCGGGCATCTTGGCCTACGCGGTGATGGCCCTGGTCGTGCCCCGAGACCCAGCCCTCACGGGCCGGACCATGCGTGCGCTCGACTCCGCCTAGTTGCGCTGCGGCTGAGTGCCGCCGCCGGGTGGATCAACTCAAGCCGAAGGTGCCGGCGGAGGTGCGTAGATCCACCCGTCGGTGACCCAGGCATCGCCCAACGCCTGCGCCGCCTCTCGCAGCGGAACGCCGGCCGCGGTGTCCGCTTGTTCGAACTCTCGGGGCCCGGCCCAGCCGCCGCGGCTCCACAGGAATCCTGTGTACGCGCAAAGCACCGCGCCAAACACATGGGTGTTGCGGACGACGACCTCGGGCCAAACGTAGGCGTAGTCGATGCCTTCGCGGAGTCCGGCGAGGACCTCCTTGCGGGTGTCCCAGACGCGCTGGGTCTCGCCGTGCCGAGTTCGTCGCTCGGTGGTGCTCCCAAACAGCTGGGTGAGCGTGGCTCGAGGATAGACCTCGAGCAGGTTCTCGTGCAGCCGCAGCTGCGGCGAGAGGACCCGGCGTAGATAGGTGGCGCGGGCAGCCAACGGTCCCGTCCCCTGCCCGAGTGCTTCTCGCGGCCGCGCGCCGAGCGAGGTCCACAACACCTCGGTGGCGCGCTGGGTATAGGGCGTGACCGCCGGCTTGGACGGGTCACTCTTGCCGCGCGGGAGCAGCAGCGGAGCCCATGTTCGCATCCACGCGACGGAGGGAACATCACACACCTTGAGCCCCGGGCAGGCCAACGTGCAGCGCACACAAGGTGGCAGAGTCAGAGGAGCATTGATCGCAACGACGGTCTGCTCGTCGGTCCAGCGCCGCAGATACTCCACGAGCACCTCGTCGCGGAACAACGCGTCGCCCTCGTGGTTGCCCGTCCCGCGGTGTCCTTGGCGAACGGTCGCCTCGGCCACGGTCAGGCCCGCATCACCGTCTCCCAGTTCGAGCCGCGCGATCGCGGTGTTCTTTCCGCGGCCGCCACCAAGATCCACGCCGATGAAGCGCCGAAAGGGCCGCGCAGAAGCGGGCCCTTTCGTGGCGGATGACTCCGGCTGTTGCGGGTCGGTCACTCGGTCGTGGGGGCTTCGAAGTCCTCGGGAATGTGGACCGGCGGCGATTTTTCCCGGAGGAAGTTGAGGTACGCGATCAACGAAGGCAGCTCGAGCGCGGGCATCTCGTCGATGAGCTCACGGGCTTGGCGACGCAACGCCTCGGTCGGTCCCTCCCCGCGCGTGCCGGTGGGCTTCTCCAACGGGATGTCCGGCTCCTGTGGCTGGTCGGGGTCGCCCCACGGCGGCTCCTCTCCCAGCTCGAAGTCGTGCGCGGTGAGCCATCCATTGATGTAGATGTGCAGCAGGTTGGATCGGTACTGAAACCAACGATCCCGCTCCACGGGGTAGGACAACAGCACGTCCTTGAAGCGCCGGAATGCGCCTTTGCCGTCGATCGCCAAGACCAGCCGCTCGGAGAGCGAGGGGTCTTCGACCGACTGTACGAAACGCTCCATCCACCGGTACTGCTCCCGAGAGGACGCAGGATCGAGGTGAACGTACCGGCCGGTTGTCGTGCGGATCTGCCGACGCTTTTCGTCGTCCTCGGGACGCGAGTCCACGATCGTCAGGACTTGGCCGGTGTGAAGGTCGAGGTAACTGTGAGTTTCGGGGGCGTTGTGCTCGAAAGCAGTTTCCAAGGCCGGCCAATCCGGCTTGGACGCAGTAGGTGAGACTCGCATGGAGCGCTCCTAGGTTTTTAGCCCATCCGCAGGGTTGTCCCGGGCCTGGTCAGGGCCGGGATCCGGTGGTCAGCCGGGCCGCGGTTGGGGTCGATGAACAAGTACAGCGTTTTGAATGAGGCGCCTGGGTAGGGCGCCGGGTGCAACCAGTCTAGTCCGCCGCGCCAGCCCGCGGCAAGCACGAGCCGCACCCGCAGTCGTCCCACCCGCCGCAGCGGGGATGCACATCCGTCGAGTGCGACCCCAAACGCGCCCCGAAGGGCTGCTAGGCGGACGGGGTTCGGAGTCGGCGGGCGACCGCCGAGAGTGCCCGTCGAAGGGCCAAAACACCGATCCCGCCGCGTTCGAGCCGCTGCACCAACCCGTTGATCTGGGCCGCCAGCACCCGATCCCGGGTCTCATCGCGCTGGACCTGCTCGACCACGAAGACGACGGGCTCAGCCGCCGCCTCGTCCGGGACCGCGTCCGAAACCTCGAGCGGCGGGTTTGGCTCCGGGTCCAGCGGCGAGGCCGACTCCGCGGCGGAGATGGCAGCTTCAAAATCACCGGAGATCGGCGCCTGGGAAGGCAGCGGAAGCATGGAGAGGCGGGCGATGTCGGCTTCGAGGTCCTCGACGGGCCGCGCCACGGCTTGGCTGAGCTGGTGCTCCAGACCGGTGACCTTCCACTTCAGAGCCTGCTCGCGAGCCATCGAAGCCTCCAGCGCCTCGTCCCGGGCCAAGGCGTCGAACGGATCGGGGCCGGCTTCCACGGCCGCGCGGAGCTCCCGGTTCTCACGCTGCAACGCGTCGAGTCGATCGAGCAACCGCTGCTGCTCGACCTCGGACCGCTGGGCCCGCTGTTGCGCGGAATGAAGCTGTGCCCGCAACCCCGAAGGCTGTCCCGCCGCCGCGGACGGAAGCTCGATGAGGCCAAGCCCCTCGGGCAGCGCGGTCGCCGAGCACACCCCGATCAACTCATCGATCGGAGGCTCTTGGGCACCGAGACTGTTGTCGAAGTACAGCGGGACGTCTTGCTCTTCATCGTCGTCGCGGAGCTCGCTGGGTCGGACATTGAGCGTGATCTCGAGGTCCGCCTCGGCGCCGTCGACTTCGAGCGACTCACCAAAGTCGACCACGGCGGCCATCGGAGGCCGGTACAGACCGTAGATCCGCTGGGTGCAGCCGCGGACCCGAAGCTGTTCGAGCATCGCTTCGGCGAGGTTCTCGTAGCCCAACCCCCCCTCGGAGCTGGCGCCCCATAGGACGATGCTTCGCGCGACGCTCCCGGTCAGGCCCAACCCCACGATGGCGTCGAGCGCTTCGTTGGTGTGCGTCCCCGGTCGCGGCGCGGCGTCGAGATCGACAAGTGCGACCTCCCACGCTTCCTCACCCACCCGAGACAAGACCTCTGCCAGGCCAGAGGTCGCGACGAAGTTCGTCCCCGGTCGAAGCCGACTCAGCCGCGCGGCAACCGAGTCGTCGGAGACCCCGACCCACACGGGCGCGTCATCCCCGGGCCGTGCCGGGAGCAACGCGTCGACGAGTTCACGCAGCGGCTCGGCGTCTTCGCCGACGGGCATGCCCGACAACAACGCGTCTTCGAGCGCCGGGTCGAGGACCACGCGGGCTCTCGAACGCCAGAGATCCTCCGAGAAGGCATAGCGGGCAGCCCAGCGCAGGCTCATCGTCGCGAGTCTTATCCCGTGCCGGTGCCGGCCGCAATGACCGGCGCGTCTGTTTCGTCTACACTGCGCGCTTTGGGTGCGGCCCCTGCGGTGCCCCGAAAGCCGAGGAACCCCATGGAAGCCTCCATCCGCGCCAAGCTCGAGACACTCAGCGAGCGATACGAAGAGCTCGGCGACATGCTGTGCGACCCCGAAATTACGGGGAACAAGACCGAGTTTCTCAAGCTCTCGCGGGAACACGCCGAGATCCGGCCGGTCGTCGACGCCTGGACACAGTTCCAAGAGCTGCATACCGCGCTCGAAGAGGCCCGCGAGCTTCTGGACGATCCCGACATGAAGGAGCTCGCCCAAGACGATATCGGGCGCCTCCAGGGCGAGGTCGCGGAGCTGGAAGTCAGCCTCCAGAAGCTGCTGCTGCCCAAGGACCCCAACGATTCCAAGAACGTCATCTTGGAGATCCGCGGCGGCACCGGGGGCGAAGAGGCGGCGCTGTTCGCAGGCGACCTGTGGCGCATGTACTCCCGCTTCGCCGAGCGGCGGGGCTGGAAGCTCACGCCAATGTCGATGAACGAAGCCGACGCCGGCGGGCTCAAAGAGGTCAGCGGGCTGCTCGAGGGCAAGGATGTGTACGCGATGCTCAAGTTCGAGAGCGGCGTGCACCGCGTTCAGCGGGTCCCGGCCACCGAGTCCCAGGGCCGCATTCACACCTCGGCCGCCACCGTCGCGATCATGCCGGAGGCCGAGGAGATCGACTTCGAGATCCGCGACTCCGACATCAAGTTCGAGAAGATGCGGGCCTCCGGTGCGGGCGGCCAGCACGTCAACACCACCGACTCCAAGGTGCGCCTCACCCACATCCCCACCGGATTGGCGGTCGAGTCGCAGCAGGAGAAGTCGCAGACCAAGAACCGCGACATCGCGATGGCGCTGCTGCGCTCCCGCCTGCTCGACCGAGAGATCCAAAAGGCCGAGAAGGCACGCTCGGCCCAGCGCAAGTCGCAGGTCGGCAGCGGGGACCGCTCGGAGAAGATCCGGACCTACAACTATCCGCAGGACCGGGTCAGCGACCACCGGATCAAGCTGACCCGCCACAACCTCGACGGGTTCATGGATGGCGACATCGAGGACGTCATCCAAGCCCTGCGCGCCCACGACGAGGCCGAGCGGCTCACAGATCTCGACCGCCGGACCGACGACGACGACGGGGACAAGGGCAAGTGAAGCAGTCGGTCGAAGTGGAGCTCGCCGGCCAGCGGCTGGTGATCCGGACCGACGAAGGCCCCGGCTACGTCCAGGAACTGGCGGAGTACGTCGACGCGCAGCTCAAGCAGGTCGCGGGCAACGCGGGCCGCTCCACGCTCAACGTCCAGCGCATCGCGTTGCTGGTCGCCATCGCACTGGCCGACGAGCTGTTCCGCGAGAAAGACCTGCACCGGCGGTACCGCGAGCAGATCACGGCGAAGCTGCAGGCCCTCGACGCCGCGCTCGACGAACATGGCCGACGCGTTGACGCGATCGAGCCGCCCCCGGCCAAAGAGTCGGCAAGCGCCGCGGACGACACGCCGGCCGCTCGCGAGTAGACTCTTCGCCTCGTGTCCGAGTTCACACCTCAGTCCCCTGCCCTCCAAGCTCTTGCGGAGCGCGGCTTCATCGATGCGATGACCGATGCCAAGGCGATCGATGACGCCTTCGCAGCGGGGATGGTGACCTTCTATGTCGGCTACGACCCGACGGCGTCCTCGCTGCACGCGGGCTCATTGACCTGCATCATGGTGCAGCGACTGTTGCAGCGCTTGGGCCACAAGCCGGTGGTGCTGCTCGGCGGCGGTACGGCACGGGTCGGCGACCCCACGGGTCGCACCGAGAGCCGCAAGATGCTCGACGATGCGACCCTGTCCGCAAACGTCGCGGGCATTCGCCGCAACTTCGACGGCTACCTGCACTTCGACAGCGGCAAGGCCAACGACGCCGTGCTCGTCGACAACGCGGACTGGCTGTGCGGACTGCACTACCTTGAGTTCCTCCGCGAGATCGGTTCCCACTTCACCGTCAACCGGATGATCGCGGCCAAGACGTACCGCGACCGGCTGGACAACGAGCAGCCGCTGTCGTTCCTCGAGTTCAACTACCAGCTGCTTCAGGCCTACGACTTTCTGCACCTGTACCGTGATCAGGGCTGCACCATGCAGCTGGGCGGCAGTGACCAGTGGGGCAACATGGTCGCCGGGACCGAGCTCATCCGCAGGGTGATCGAGGGCCCCTCCAGCGCCCAGGCCCTCACGTGGCCGCTGCTGCTGACCTCGGACGGCCGCAAGATGGGCAAGTCCGCCGACGGAGCCGTCTGGCTCGATCCGGCGCAGTGCTCCCCGTTCGACTACTACCAGTACTGGCTGAGCTGCCACGACGACGACGTGCGCAACCACCTCCTGAAGTACACCGATGTCTCGGTCGAGGAGATCGGTGAGCTGTGCAAGGCACAAGGCTCCGCCCTGCGAGAGGTCAAGGTCCGGCTCGCGCGGGAGGCCACCACCCTTGCCCACGGAGCAGAAGCCGCCGATGCGGCCGTGAGGGCCTCCAAGCAGGCCTTTGGTGGGGGGGACGATTGGAGCGCGGTGCCAGCGGTTGAACTGGGCATCAGCAGCATCGGGCTGCTCGAGCTCGTGGTCGATCCCCGGATCGCCGCCTTCAAGTCGAAGCGGGAAGCCAGAGCACGGATCGAAGCGGGCGCGGTCAAGCTCGACGGCGAGCCGGTCAAGGATCTCGGACTCGTGCTCGAAGCTTCGGCTTTCGAAAATGGCACCGTCCGGCTTCAGGCGGGCAAGAAGAAACGGTTTCGCGTCGTCCTCGGGTCCTGAGCGCACCATCCCTCCGCATCTCGTCGGCCGCCGGCCTCTTCCGCAACGATGCAGAAGGTGGTGCGATACCCTCGGCTCACATGGGCGACGCGTCTTTGTTTGCGGCCCGCTACGGCCCGGTCGCTCTGGTCGCCGGCGCCTCCGAGGGCCTCGGTGCTGCGTTCGCCGGCGCCCTCGCAGCCCGCGGCCTCGACCTGGTCTTGCTCGCCCGCCGATCAGGGCCCCTCGAAGCCACTGCGGCTTCGTTGCGCAAAGACCATGGCGTGCAGGTGCATACCTGCGCACTCGACCTGGCCAGCGACAACGTCGTGCCCGCCCTGCAGAGCTTGGGGCTGAGGCACGAGTTTGGGCTGATCGTCTACAACGCTGCGTACGCTCCCGTCGGGCCGATGCTCGAGCAAGACCCCGCCTGTCTGCTCCGCGCGGTCGATGTGAACGTGCGCGGCCCATTGCTGGTGTTGCGCACGTTGCTTCCCTCGATGAAGCGGCGTGAGCACGGCGGCGTCGTATTGATGTCGTCACTCGCAGGTTCGCAAGGGACGCCGCGCGTTGCCACCTACGCGGCCACCAAGGCGTTCAACACCGTGCTCGGCGAGGGCCTTTGGAAAGAGCTCCGAGCGCACGGCCTCGATGTCGTGGTCAGCTGTGCGGGGGCGATTGCGACGCCGGGGTACGCGCAAGCGTCCAGCGATGCCAAGCGCCCCGCGCCGGGTACGTTGCCACCGGCGGCGGTCGCCCATGAAACGCTCCGTGCGCTGGGCAAGGGACCTCGGATCACCCCCGGCTGGCTCAACAAGATCGCCGGGTTCATCATTGGCCGCCTGTTGCCCCGGCGCTGGGCCGTGGCGGTGATGGCTGCGTCCACAAAAAGCCTAACGTGACTGCGATGGACATCGAACTGATCGGCTTCGCCGCTCCTTGGGGCATCTACGCGTTCATCCTTGCACTTCATGTGCTCGTGCCCGCTCACAAGGTCCGCGGATACGCCCGTCACCCCGAGACCGACGAGCCCCTGGGCTACCGTCTCAACGGACTCCCGGTCATGCTCCTGACCGTCGGCGCCTGGGCGGGTGCATGCCGTCTGGGCTGGCTCCCCTGGGACTGGCTTTGGACCCACCGCTGGTCGTCACTCGCGGGCGCCTTCACCCTCGGGATGCTGTTCTCCATCGCCATCATGGTGGGCGCTCCGAGCACCGGCCGCGGCGTCCTCGTCGAGTTCTTCTTGGGACGCCGCGAAAACCCGCAGACGCCAGGAGGTCGCGTCGATGCGAAAATGTTCCTCTACCTCGTGGGCGCCACCATGCTCGCGCTCAACCTGCTGTCCTTCGCCGCCCACCACGTCCTCGTCTTCGGATCGGCGGCCTCACTCGGCGTTCTGCTGCACGTCGCGTTGTTCGGCTGGTTCTTGCTCGACTACCTGTTCTTCGAGCGCGTTCACCTCTACACCTACGACCTCTTCGCGGAACGCGTGGGGTTCAAGCTGGGCTGGGGCTGCCTGACCTTCTACCCGTACTTCTACTCGGTGGGACTGTGGAACGTGGCCGATCAACCGAGCCCTGAGCGAGGCATGTTGTGGCTCAGCGCTGGCGCAATCGTGTTCTTCGCCGGGTGGATGTTGGCCCGGGGCGCCAACATGCAGAAGTTCTTCTTCAAGCTCGACCCGAGCCACGTCTTCCTGGGGATCTTCGAACCCGAGACCGTGCAAGACCGCTCCCAGGCGTTGCTCTGCAGCGGTTTTTGGGGCCTCTCTCGCCACATCAACTACCTGGGTGAGATTCTGATGGCCACCGGGTTGGCGTGGGTGCTCGGGTGGCCCGCGGCGCTCGGGCCCTGGATGTATCCGCTGTACTACGTGCTTCTGTTGGTCCCCCGAGAGCGCGACGACCACCGCCGCTGCGCCGCCAAGTATGGCGCGCTCTGGGAGGCGTACTGCCGTCGGGTTCGCTACCGCATCATTCCTGGCGTGTACTGACGCACCGCTTGAGTTCCGAGTGTGACTCGAGCACGCAAGCTCCGTCCTCGTGTCCGATGAGGTCGGCAGGATTTCAAATACGACAGCGCTGTCGTATTTGCGAAACGCCGAATTCGACCCCGTAAGGGGTCCCAGTGGCCGCTCACCACTCGGCCCATCACTGTTGTTCTCGGCGCCGGCGTAATGCCGCCGCCGTAGCCCGCCTCGGTGCGCAACATGCCGCTCAGACCCCCGAACCGGGCCCACAAATCAGCCCCGGGCGAACGGACACTCCGCCTTCAGGCGGGCAAGAAAAGCGGTTTTGCGTCGTCCTCGGATCCTGACCGTCCGCTGGTGATACGGTCCGCGTCCGATGACGATCACGGACCGACTTCACGCATCTGCACTCGCCCGCGCTTTCACCGTGGCCGCAGCGCTGTGCCTCACCTCCGCCTGTGACAGCAAGGACGGCGGAGACGACAAAGCTTCCGACAAGAAGGAGTCTGGGGCCTCCGAGCAGGCCAAGTCCGCCGAAAAGGACGTGGCTGAGATGACCGAGAAGCTCGGCAAGGGCGAGGACATCAAGTACGGCTGCGCGGGCAACATGGCGAAGTACAAGGCGCTCGCGACCTCCAAGGACGAATCGGAGAAGAAGGCCCACGCTGCGCTGGCGCAGGTCTGCTACGTCGACATGCCCACCGCCCAGATCAAGACGATCCGCGAGCAGATCAAGGCCGGCAAGGTCGAGTCCATCGCGATCATCAACCTCAAGACGACCATCGAGGGTGATGAGTTCCCCAAGGACGGAGACGCGGCCAAGGTGGCTGCCGAGGCCAAGACCGTCATGGAAGTCGAGGTCCCCCTGTCCAACCTGAACACGCATCTGGAGACGGCGAAGAAGGAGAAGGAAGAGGGCAAGAGCGTCTCGATGGGATGCATCAAGGCCAAGCAGGTCGTCGACAAGAGCGGCGAGGCCCTCGGCGCCGACGACAAGGGCAAAGCCGCCGTCGCGTCCTTCAACGAAACCTGCCCCGCGAAGTAGGCCTCCGGCGCACACCGCCCCCCGGAGAGCGCAGATTCGCGCACCCCGGGGGTTGTTTCGTGGTTGGGTGAAACACCTGGGGTGCGGCCGGTACCACCGACGCGATGACCCGCCTTGGATCGCCCCTGCTCGCCGCGTTGCTCCTGGCGCAAGCCCCGTCCGCGAACGCCGGCATGCAACTCGAGGCGTCCGCCGCATCGGCCGCGACGGCATCCATGGACCATCTCGCGATCGAGCTGGCCAGCCTACCCATCGCGCTGCATCGCCGAGCGGCCGACACCCTGGAGCTCGAGCGAGAACGCCCCGGATCGCCATGGGCCGACGCCCAGCTCTCGACCCGCGTCGTCCCGATGTTCCGCCCCGGCGAGCCGCAGCCCACCCACTATGAGGTCGGTGTGCAGGGGCCGCACGGCGACGCCCGAGGGTTCATGGTCCTGGCCAGTGGACAACACGACTACCCGGTCGTGGTTTCAACCGCTGCGGGCCCGCGGCGAACGACCGAACTCGCCGCCGCCCTCCCCCGCGGCGAGCAGGCGAGCCGAGTCCATTTTCTGTCGCCGGTCTCCATGGTCGCCGAGTCGGCGGATGGGCACATGCTCGCCAACCTGGGCGGGCTTCCGCCGAAGGTCGAACGCGCCGAGATGGCGTGGCTCGACGCCCCCGCATCCCCCCGAGCCGGCCACACCCACCACGATGCTGCGACCGGCCAAACCGTGGCGGTGCCGCCCGAGCACGAGATCGAGCTGGGCACTTGGGCATCGTGGGCCGAGCTGCGCACCGACTACGCGGACAACATGGCCGTGCTTCACGAAGCGCTCCGTCGCGGTGCGGCGGACGATTGGGCGGCGCAAGACGACTTTCGGGCATCGGGGGAGGGACTGCAGTCCGGATGGTTTCGGGAGGTCCCGCTGCTGTCCCGCGGCGGCGCCCAAGTCGAGGTGAGCGGACCCGGTGCGGCCTACGTGCGGACCCGGATCGATGAGCGCCCCTACGAAGGGGACAGCGCGCTGCGAGTCTTCGTCGAGCACATCCCGGGCGGCGAGGTGCACGCGCTCGACGTCACCCTCCGCTAAGGCGACGGGTCGTCCGAGGTGCACCGCTTCGATGTCACGCAAACGATCGACTACGCCAGCGAGACGGATGCCGGAGAGACTCCAGGGGGTTTGGTCAACGCCGCCCTGGCCGCTCCCAAGGCGACCGCGGCTGTGGAATGCCGCAAGGCGGTGCTGCGATCCAACTGGGACACCTACGTCTATGCGCGAGGTGGAGGCGGTTCGACGCTCGAGTCCCGCGGTGGTTGGGTCGGCGGCTGGGAGGTGTTCACCGTGCACCGCGTGGGTCGTCACAACGTTCAACTCCAAGCCAGCAACGGCGACTGGGTCTACGCAAGCGGCACCGTCGTGCGGGCCGACGGCCTCAACGGCGGAGGCGATGCCGTGTTTCAGCGCATGACCTACAGCAACGGAAAGATCGCGCTTCGGGCCCGAAACCGCCGGTACCTGCAGGCCAACGTCGAGGGGCAGGTCAACGCGAGGGCCACCCGCGCGGGCAACTGGGAGAAGTTCGAACTCGAGTACTGCGAACCCAGCCGCATCGAAGGACGCTGGGCGGGCAACGACCCGATCGATGCCTATCGCAAGGTCCGAAAGTACGATCAGGTGGACGGCGACTTCGGACCCAACACCTCGGGTTGTGCCTCGGGGTGCGGCGCGACCGTGTGGGCCATGGTGTTCGGTTGGGCCGACCACATGGCGAAACTCGGGGACGCCCGCTGGGCTGGTGCCGCGAACCTGTACCGAACCGACGGCAAGAAGAACGGAACCCCGGCGGGTGCTCCGGAATGGATGTGGAACGACGTGCCGGGCCGAATGCGAACCTCTCGCGGGACGTCGAACCTGCTGTCCGGACCTGCGAACATCGTGCTCGAGATTCGCGGGCTCATCGGCGACTGGGGAGGGTCCGGGTGCACGGCCAGCGGGAGTCGCTTCACCGCGCCACACATCATGGGCCAAGCCACCAAGTTCATGCGCGGCCGTGTCTCCGCCAACCTCACCGCGGACTATGACGGCGCCAGCGTCATGACCCACGAGGGCAAGACCAAAGCCAAGCGCCGGCTCGAAGACAAGCAGGTGGTGGCGATCGGTATCGGCCACTACAGCCACTACCCGCTCGCGTATGGGTTCGAGGACGCTCGGTTCGCGAAGTGGGACGCGTCGAAACGCCGCTGGGCCCGAAGCTCGCGGCACCAACGCTTCGTGGTCCACATGGGCTGGGGCCACCCCGGCTCCACCAACGTCCCCTACGACACCTGGTTTCAGGGATGGATCGATCCGCCGCGGGTCGTTTCGCAGAGCTCAAACCAGGCCAATGGCTCGGCCACCGCCCCGGCGAAGCCGCTCCCTCGCGCCAACAAACCGCTCAATCCGCAACCGAAATTGCCCGGGAAGCTGCCTACACCGTCGTTTCCCCGGTGAGCGAGGCCCGTTCCCGCTCCTGGTGCAAGCCCCGAGCGGGCCGGGCCACAAACGGTGTTGACCCCGCATCCAGGGGCCGCGACACTCCCGCCCATGAAGCGTTTGGCGATCGGAATCGCGCTCGGACTCGTAGCTGCCCCCTTCACTGGCTGTGACAAAGGCGAAGACAAGAAGGAAGAAGCCTCCGGCGAGAAGGGCAAGGACGGCGACAAGAAGGGCAAAGATGGCGACAAGGGTGGCGACGAAAAAGCCGCTGCTGGTGCCACCGTTGCTGACGCCCTCAAGTACATCCCCGACGGGGCGAACCTTCTCATCGGACTCGACGCGGCCAAGGTCGCCGGTTCCGCAATGATGAAGGACAACCAGGACATGCTCAAGCAGGGCGACGCGGGCGAGATGATCGAAGCCGCCGACGCATGCAAGGTCGGCATGGCGACCTGGAAATACGCCGTCGTCGGCGGAAACACCGACAAGGACAAAGAAGTCGTTGCCGTCGTGTCGGCCACAGGCGTGGGCAAGAAAGAAACCCTCGACTGCATCGGCAAGAAGGTCAAAGAGAAGAAGCCCGAAGAGAAGTTCGAGGTCGGCGAAGAAGACGGCCGCGTGGTCGTGACCGGCGGCGACGACGGACAGAAGATCTACTCGGTGTCCGACGACGTCATCGCCCTCGTGGGTGCGGACTCGCAGGAAGCCTTCAAAGGACTGCTCGGCGGCACGGGAAAGACCGCGCTCGACGGCTCCCTCAAGGACGTGTTCGCCTCGGTCGACCAGAGCAAGCACATCTACTTCGGCATGGTGGCCACCGCCGACATGCAGGAAGGACCCACCGCGGGCCTCAAGCACGTGACCGGAACCGTCGACCTCTCGGCCGGCCTGGCCATCGCAGCCTCGGGTGAGTTCGGCGACGCCGCCAAAGCCACCGAGCTTGCCGGCATGGCCAACAAGCAGTTCGGTGAGATGAAGGGCATGGCTGGCATGTTCGGAATCCCCGCCGGCGTCGTGGAGAGCGTCAAGATCGAAGCCAAAGGCGCAGCGGTCTCGATGTCGGCCAGCGCTTCGGCCGACGACATGAAGAAGATCTCCGAGACCATGAAGAAGCAGCTCGGCGGCGGACCCGGCGGCGCGCCCGGTGGCGCTGCAGCCCCGCAGTGATCGACCCCTCGTAGACACGAAGGCGCCCTCGCTCCGACGGAGTGGGGGCGTTTTTGCGTGTGGGGCGCGACGATGGACCGTTCCACACCGACACGGAACCGTCCCAATCCCGGGGTCAAGACGTTCCAAAGCGAGGCGTTGATGCGAAGGCTCCTCGCTCCGGTTTTTCGCGCGTCGAACCGGGAGAGACCACCGGCGATGCAGACGCAGGCACGACTTCGCCCGTACGAGCCCGCCCCGCGGGGGATCGAGCCCGCCGCGCCGCTTCGGCCGCACCCGCTGCGGAGGCCGGCTCGGCATTTGCACAACTGCCCCGCACGATGACGGCCACACCAACCCGAGCGGGACGGGAATCCGGGAAATACGACGACGTCCCCCTGGTCCTCGTCGCCGACGCCGACCCCGCCCTCGTCCGGTGGCTGGAAGAGGCGGAGTTTGGAGTGCTGGCTGCGTCCACGGCCGAGGCGTTGCTCGATGCCCTATCCACCTCGGTCCCCGATCTGGTCCTGATCGACCTGGGTCTCCCCGGACTCAGCGGCCTCGACGCGCTACGTGAGACTCGCGCCCGACACGGCGCGGTCCCAGTCGTCGTGCTCGCCGGAGCTCGTCAGGCGTCGAGCGTGGTCGACCTCTTGCGCGAGGGCGCCTACGACGTCGTTCCCAAACCCATCGATCGCACCAAGCTCCTGACGACGACTCGCAACGCTTGCGAGCGTCACCGACTCTCGGTCAAGCGCCAGGCTCGAGACAACGGTTTCGCGAGCATCCCGGGTCGGTCGCCGCAGATCCGGCGACTGTTTGCGCAGATGAACGGGGTCGCTCCCAGCGACACCCCAGTGCTGGTCCGTGGAGAACGTGGCACCGGCAAGGAGCGGGTGGCGCGAGCAGTCCACAATGCCAGTGAGTACGCGGGCGGGCCGTTCGTGGCGGTCAACTGTGCTGCCATCCCCGACTCGACGTTCGGCACGGAGATGTTCGGACACGAGAAGGAGTCGTTCACCGGCACGAGAGCGATCCGACGCGGACACTTCGAGCGGGCTCGTGGCGGCACCCTGTTCCTCGATGGGGTCGCCGAACTCTCCCCGGGTTCCCAAGCGAAGCTCTTGGACGTGCTGCGAGAGCGTCGGTTCCAGCGCGTGGGTGGGACGGACTCGATGCGGTCCCACTTCCGGCTCATCACGGCGACCCATCGCGACATGCGATCCATGGTGGCGCGCGGTGAGTTCTGCAAAGACCTCTACGTGCTCATCGCAGCGGCCGAGCTGGAGGTACCGCCGTTGCGAGAACGCGCCGGCGACGTCCGCATTTTGGTGGACCACCTCCTGCGGGGAGCCGTCGCGCCTGGCGGGACCGTGCCGCGCTTCGACGACGCCGCCTTGCGCATCCTCTGCGACCATCGCTGGCCTGGGAACGAGCGCGAGCTTGGCAACCTGATCCGCAACGTGGTGGTCGCATGTGAGAACGAGTGGATTCGTCCGCACGACCTCCCGCTGCAGATGCGCTTCCGCGGGTCCGAACGAGCGGCCAATGAGGTCCCACAGACCTCGGATCGAACCGGTCGCAGCTTTGACGAGTTCGGGGGCACGGACGGGGGACCGGCGAACATCCGGTTCTCGACCCGCACACCCGCCGAGTTGGAGCGCGAGGCGATCGAGCAGGAGCTCGAACGCTGGAACGGAAACGTGACCGCTGCGGGCAAGGCGCTGGGCATCGGCCGTGCCACGCTGTACCGACGCCTCAAGGCGTACGGTCTGCGTTGAGCATCCCGGCGGCGCGTCGAAGGGTGCTCAGATCTGCACCAGCTCCGGCTTCTGCCAGGACACGTCGAGCTTTGCGACCGCCGGGCCTGCCCAGGAACAGACCATGGATGTGGCGCGACACGTCGTGGACGCGGCCCCCGCCTTCGACCCAGCGACGCGTGTGCTCCAGCATCGTTTCGAGGACGTGCTCGGTCGTCACAGCGGGCTCCGGGTCGCCGTAGACCCGAGCATCCACATCGGCAAACGCCAGAGGGTCTCGATAGATCGCGCGGCCCACCATCACACCGTCGACCGCATCGTCGTGCTCGAGTGCCGCGACCACGGCATCGGAGCTCTCGATGCCCCCGTTGAGTTCGATGCGGAGCGAGGGGCGCTCCCGCTTGAGGCGATGCACGTCCTGCGGCCGAAGCGGCGGGACGTTGCGATTCTCTTTGGGGCTCAAGCCATGCAGCCAAGCCTTGCGCGCGTGCACGATGAACGCATCACAGCCCGCCTCCGTCACAACATCGACGAAGCGCAGCATGTCCTCGTAGCGGTCGAGTTCGTCGACCCCGATCCGATGTTTCACGGTGACCGGGAGCGAGCACGCCCCCTTCATCGCGGCGACAGCGTCCGCAACCCGGCCCGGCTCCATCATCAGGCGCGCGCCAAAGGCTCCGTCCCGAACGGCGGAGGACGGACATCCGCAGTTGAGGTTCAGCTCGGTGAATCCGCGGTCCTGGGCGATACGAGCACACTGAGCCAGACGCCCGGGGTCGTTGTCGCCAACCTGCATCACCAAAGGAAGCTCCGCCGGATCAAAGGCCAGGTCCCGCTCCGCGCGTCCGCTCAGGACCGCCCGGCCCATCACCATCTCGGTGTACAGCAGGCAACGTTTCGAGACGGCTCGGGCCAACGCTCGAAAGTGCCGGTCGGTGCGCTCCATCATGGGCGCCACGCTGAAGCGGTACGCGTGCACGCGCGGAGGATGAAGCAGCACGGACAGCTTGTCGAACGCCGGCACGGGCCGCATGCTCGCCTCCGTGAAGGTTGGGCTCGTCGGCGGCGGTTTTCTGGGGATGGCACTTGCCCGCGCACTTGGAGCAGGCACGGTCGTCGCGACTCGCTCCGGAACCTGGCGCGAAGGAGAGCCCCCGCGGGGCATCCACATGCATGCGCTCGACCTCACCACGGACACACCCGCACTCGACCCCCTGCTCGACTGCGATGCCCTGCACATCGCGGTCGCGCCGGGTAGCCGTGGCGCCTCCCGCCGAGGGCTGTACGTCGAGGGCACCGCCCGACTGCTCGAGCAGAGCGCCCGCGCGTCGTGGAAACGCATCGTGTACGTCAGCTCGACCTCGGCGCTCCCCCCGGTCGACGGATGGGTGTTCGAATCCGACCCCCGGCGCCCCGACGCTGAGCGCGGCCAGGTGCAAAGGGAGGCCGAGGATCAGGTCCTCGCGCACGGCACCGCCCACAGCATCCCGACGCTCGTGCTTCGGCTCGGCGGTTTGTACGGCCCAGGCCGGGCCCTCGGACGGCTGTATCGCAAACGGCACGATGGGCCCCTGCCCGGCGACGGCAACGTTCCCACGAACCTCGTCCACCTCGAAGACGCGGTCCAGGCCAGTCTTGCGGCCTTGAGTGCGCCTGCCCACGTGGGCGGGGTGGTGCACGTCGTCGACGACGATCACACCCCGCGGCGGTTGATGTACGACGCCGTCGCAAAAACACAGGGCCTCGATCCGCTGGCGTGGGAGCGCCCGTTGCACCCCGTAAATGCGCCTGTGGGCAAGCGAGTGTCCAATCTGAGGCTAAAGCTAGAACTCGGCGTTCGACTGAAGCATCCCGTGCATCGGTGACGTTGGAGGGAATGGGGCTTGCGGGAGCGCACTGCGTGCTTAAACCCTGCCCGTCGCCTTCGGAGCTCGCCATGAACCCAGCCAACGTCACCGACGCCGTCTCGTCCGCCCTCGTTCCCACCCAGCTCGCGTCGCTCCCGGCCAGCGTCGGCGTGGATGAGAGCGAACTGCGAGACGAACTCGAGGCCGTGTCGGCCGAGGCGCTGCAGGCGCGAAGCGAAGGACTCGGCTTGGCCGAGGCGACCCGCGACCCCCGCTTCACCGCCCTGCACCAGTTCCACCAAGACCTCCGCGACGCCATGTTCGTCGAGATCCCCAAGGAGCTGCAGCCCTGGGTCGACGGACTGCGTGAGCCCGCCGGCGCCCAAGGTTCTGCGGCACTGGGCCGGGCACTGACCGCCGTCGCCCACCCCGAAGATGAAGACTCCGGCCTCGACCCGCTCGCGTCGGCCCAGCAACAGGCGCTGGCCGAGCTGCTCGTGTTCGAAGCGATCCGGCTGCGCCTGCTCGTCGCGTCGTGGTCGAGCCAGACCTTCGAACAACTCGGGGGCGAAGAATCCGACGTCGACGACATCGCATGGGAAGAGGTGGAGGCGATCCTGGCCGACCCCGCCGTGCTGCTGCCCGAGGTCCGGCCCCTTCAAGTGATGTTCGCGTCCGCGTCGGTCAGCCTGGCCCGCGACGCGGCCGAGCGTGCCGACGCCCTCAATCACGTGGGCGACGACCTTCGTGAAGAGCTCGGGATGCGCGCCAAGCTTCGCTCCGCCCTTCGCGAGCTGCGACTGCCAGAATCGGTCCTGCTCGAGAACGCCCTGTCCGGGCTGCTCGGTGGAGATCGGATGGGTCTGGTGGAACTCCAAGAAGACCGCCCCGTCGCGCTCGAAGGCATGTCGCGTCAGGCGATGGACCAACGGGTCTCCCGGGGCCGACGCGCGTTGGCTCGCACCGAGTCCGCATGGCCCCGTCGGCGACGCCCGGCCCTGTACGACCTGCTTCGCACCTCCTGATCCACGGCGCGCCCGGCAGCCAGCGGACGACGCGGTTGCCCGCTGCGCTATGCTTCGCCCCTCGTGTCCCCTTCCCCGTCACGGGCCCGACGGGTCGCCCTCGCCGCTGCGCTCTGCGTGGCGGCGCTCGCGTTGGACCTCGCGAGCAAAGCTTGGGTCTGGGAGCATCTTCGGGGCCAGCGGCCGCGTGTCGTCGTCGAGGGCTGGCTGCGCTTCGAGTTTGCGTTCAACACCGGTTCCGCCTTTGGACTCGCCGATCACGTGAGCTCCGCGCGGCTGGTCTTCATCGCAATTACGATTGGCGTTCTGCTGTACCTCGGCCGGATGCTCAGACGCCTGCCGACGACCGCCCCGGTCTCATTCGCGGCGGTCGGCCTGTTCGCCGGCGGCGCCTTGGGCAACCTGCACGACCGATTCGTGCGCCACATGTGGTTCTTCGATCGTGGAGACCAGTACGGCGTGGTCGACTTCATCGTGTTGTCGTGGGGAGAGCGGTCGTGGCCCGCGTTCAACGTCGCGGACGTCGCCCTCGCGGCCGGTGTTGGCCTGCTGCTCCTGGGATTGCGCGGACGGATGAGGGCGGAGCCCGGCTGATGCATCCGCACCTGTTCACACTGCCGTGGGGCACGGAGGTGAATGCGTACGGCACCCTGATCATGATCGGCGGGCTGCTGTGTCTGCCGATGACGGCTTGGGACGCCCGGAAACGAGGCATTCCGCGTGAGCGACGGCTGTCCTTCCTCGTAGACCTGTGGTTGGTCATCGTTGTCGGCGCGTTCTTCGGAGGGCGCTTGCTGCACGTCCTGACCGTTCCCGGCGTGTACGCCGAGGACCCGACCAAGCTGATCGCGGTCGACAGCACCGGCTTCGTGTTCTTCGGCAGCCTGCTCGCGGTCGCCGGCGGCTGGATCTGGGTCGCTCGCCGCTACGGCCTGAACGTGGGCTCGGTCTGGGACATGGGCCTGACCTGGCTTCCGCTGGGTCACGCCGCGGGCCGGTTCGGTTGTTTTCTGGCCGGCTGTTGCTGGGGCGGTGTGCACACCGGGGGTCGCGGTCTGCGGTTTGGCCCCGACTCGCTCGTGGTCCTCACCTCGGGCGCGCCGGTGGTCGGCGGGGGCGACACACTCACGACACTCCCGCTGCACCCGACCCAGCTCTACGAAGCGTTCGGCTTGCTCGCGTTGCTCGGCATGGCGTGGGCGATCCGGGTGCGCCGCGGCGTCGAGCCTCCGTGGCGAATGGCCAGCCGATACGCGGTGGGCTACGGCGTCCTGCGAGCGCTGGTCGAGGTGTTTCGCGGGGACGCGTCTCGGGGG
The DNA here is from genome assembly GCA_913061055.1 of uncultured Pseudomonadota bacterium. GTDB lineage: Bacteria > Myxococcota_A > Polyangia > Nannocystales > Nannocystaceae > CAJXVA01. Next base: position 16,944 of record CAJXVA010000020.1, on the reverse strand, counting down.
TTCCTGTTCGAGTTCACGGCGCCTGCCCTTTCCAGGGCACTGTCCCTTCCGCCTGCCCATCCCCTGCTGCTTTCGATCTCCCAGATCACCGCGCTCGGAATGATTGCGCTGGGTGCGTGGGGGCTCTGGAAAACGCGCCAAGCACCCGATATCGAAGCGTAAAACCAGCTCCTGCGTCCGCCGAGGTGGTGCGCTATGCTCCCGCACCGCCATGACCGACGCCTCATCCTCCAGCGCGGCCGCCCCCTCTCGAAAGCAACGCCTCATCGAGACGGTCGTCGTCATGGCGATCACGCTCGCCCTCGACCTGTGGTCCAAGGCCTGGGCGTGGGAGAACCTCCGCGATCCTCCGGTCAAGAAGGAGATCATCAAGGATTGGTTCGAGTTCGAATTCGGCTTCAACACCGGTGCTGCGTTCAGCTTCCTGCGAGACGCCTCCTACGCCCGCATGGTGTTCATCGGGGTCACGATCCTGGCGCTGATCTACATGGCTCGGCTCGCGTGGACGATGCCCACCAAGTTCCGCACCGCATTCATGGCGGTGGCACTCGTCGCCGGCGGCGCTCTGGGCAACCTGCACGACCGCTTGGTCCGCCAGCTCGATATCCGCGGCGAGATGCACTACGGCGTCGTCGACTTCATCAAGGTCCACTACTGGGAGGACAAGGTCTGGCCGACGTTCAACATCGCCGACGTTGCTCTGGTGGTCGGTGTCGGCTTGCTGTTCATCTTTCTCACGCGCCACGGCGACGCGCTCGACGGCAAGAAGACCGCCGACGCGGACGACAAGGGTGAGGACGCGCAGGACGACAAGGATGCGCAGGACGACAAGAGTGCCGCGGCCGCGGACGCCGACGACGCCGTCGCCGAGACCTGAACTCGGTCGGGCGCTCGCGGCCCTGTTCCTCGCGCTGCCTCTGCACGGGTGCGCTCCCTCGCCCGAGCCCATACGCCCCCTGCTCGGGCCGCTGGTCGTCCCGGCTCGAGGCTCGGTTCCCGCGCAGCCGGAGCCTGAGCCGCCACCCGATCTTCGGGCCGCGACCTACAACATCCTCGCAGCCAAGCGTGGCATCGACGGCCTCGTCGACACGCTCGCCGCGATGGAGGCCGATGTCATCGCGCTTCAGGAGGTGGACGTGAACACCCGGAGGTTCGAACGAGTCGACCTTCCAAGCGAGCTCGGACGCCGGCTGGGGATGCACCACGCGTTCGTGCGACACCGCCGCTACCAGGGCGGTGAGATCGGTGTGGCCCTGTTGAGTCGCACGCCGATCCACAACGTCAAACGGGAAGCCGCCCCTCGAAGCGGCCTGGCGATGCTCACCGCCGATGTGCAATCCGCGAGTGGAACGCTGCACGTGATCGTCGTGCACACGCACCCCACAGATCCTCGAGACCCTCCGAAACGCCGCACCCGGCTTGACGCTCTTCGACTGGCTGAGACGACGGCCGCTGCCGAGCTCGCGAGCGGCAAGCAGCGCGTGTTGGTGATGGGGGACTTCAACGCGACACCCAAGGGCCCCGAGTACGATGCGATGGAGTCCGTGCTGCAGGACGCATGTCCGCGCGGGGGTCCCACCTGGCCAGCGAGCTTGCCGGTCCTGCAGCTCGACTACATCTGGACCTCGCGCGACATGCTCGCCCTGGACTGCCGGACACCAGCCTCAGCGGCGTCCGACCACCGGCCGCGTCTCGTCGATCTGCGGTTCGCTGAGGGCTAGGGGCCGACCAAGCGGTCTCGCCGACGCTGCGCCCGGACCCTCTGCACGTTGTTCGGGCTCGATGACTCCCCGAGACAGCCCGTCGTTCCGCCCGAGACACTCCGCGGTTTGCCGGGCGGACGGTAGACTGTGGACGTGTCACCGCCTGCACCACCGGCGAAGAAACAGAAACCGCCGTGGGAGCTGCGGGCGCTCGGGCTGAGCGTCGCGATCGTCGCGATCGTCGGCGGCCTGAGCCGGTTGGTACTCGGACTGCTCGCTCCCCTTGTCGCCGCGGTCGGCATGGACGGCGCCGCCGGTTTTCTCGTTCACGCCGTACCGGTCGCCCTCGCATTCATCACGACCCTCATCCTCAGCGCCCTAGCCGCGCAGACGGAGTCGCGCGGCGGAGGGCTTGGCGCGTGGCTGGGATTCGGCTTGCTGATGTTGCTCTTCCGCGGCCTGGATGCGCTCTAGTCAGCGCGCGAAGCGTACGCAACGCACGCCCGGGTCCATCTCGGCCACGCACAGGTTGCAGTGCTCGCACTGCGCAACGCGAGGGGACCGACCGAGCCCGGTGCGAGTGCGGCGTGCATCACTTCCCTCCTAGCAGCTTTCGCCGCGGTCGAACGCTCGCACCTTGGCGATCGACTCCAGGCGTTCGCCCTCTGGGTCGCTGTCGAGCACGATGCCGCCGCCGCCGTGCACGGTGAGCCCGTCCCGATCACACTGGCCGCTGCGGATTGCGATGTTGACGCTGACCCGCTCGGGTGTGATCAGCACGAGGCCGCCGCAATACAGCCCTCGAGGGACAGTCTCGAGCCGCTCGATGATGCCCAGCGTGGCGATCTTGGGCGCTCCGGTGATGGAGCCGCCAGGAAACAACGCGGCGAGCAGTGCGCCCAGCCCCAACCCGTCCGCGAGCCGAGCGTGCACGTCCGTGACCAGATGGTGCACCGTGGGCAACGTGACCAACTCAGGACGCCCGGAGGCCACGACGGATCCCGGCGCCGCGATGCGGCCAAGGTCGTTGCGCACCAGATCGACGATCATCACGTGCTCGGCTGCGTCCTTGTGGCTGGCCAACAGTGCGTCGACATTGGCCTGATCATCGCGTGGCGTCGCGCCGCGGGGACGTGTCCCTTTGATCGGGCTCGATGTCACCACCCCCCCCTCCCAGTGCATCAACGTTTCGGGTGCGTTGGAGACGAGTGCTCGGTCGCCGTCGAACAGCAGCCCGCCCAGCGGCGCGGGCGTGTCGGACCGAAGCCCGTGGTACAGCGCCGCCACTGCGTGGCACCACGGCCCGCCGCGGGCGGCCTCTGTGAATGAAGCGCGAAACGGCTGCGAGAGATTGACCTGGTACGTGTTGCCGGCTCGGATCTCCTCCAGCACGGCCTCAACCCGGCGGCGGTACTCGGCCGGAGCAACACCGGCGCGCAGTCGCTCCAACGGCCACGGGCCCGGCATCCACGGTGGTGCCGACTCGAGCTGCCGCTCGATGCCCAGGGCCGCCGCCGGATCACCGAGGTGCTCGACGCCCGCGGGGCCCCACGCGAGCAGTCCATCAAAGCGTCGCAGGCACACCCCAGGCAGCGCCCGGGGCTGTGGTGCTCGGCCCAGGGTTGCGTCGACGCCGGCCTCGTAGGTGAGCCAGCCCAGCCAGTAGCCCGAAGGCAGCTCGGACACGACCGCGAGGTCGTCGCTGCGAACCTCTTGCGCGGGGGACAGCCCGACGATGCTTCGCCCCCGTGGGCCCCCGTCGAGCCAGGAGAGCTGGGGGTATGCGCCGGTGCTTGCACAGGCCAGCACCTGCCGGCCCCAGTCGTCGGGAGCAGGCACGACCGCGTCAGTCCGCGTTCGTGCGGAGACCGTCTCGGAAGGCGACCGTATAGGTCATCGCCGAGAGCAACGAGAGCGCCAGCGCGAGGTACAGGAACAGCATCCCCACCGCGTGGAAGTCGAACGGAGCGTCGAAGAATGGCAGGCGATAGGGGTAGCGCGCGAGCACGCAACAGATTCCGACCAGTTGGAAGACCGTCTTCATCTTCCCGCCCTCCCCGGCCGCGATCACGATGCCGCGCTCGGCCGCGATCTGCCGGATGCCGTTGATGTACAGGTCGCGGCCCAACATGACGACGACCAGCCAGGCGGGCAGCAGGTTCACGACGACGAGGTAGATCATCGCCGACATGGCCATGAGCTTGTCCGCGAGCGGGTCGACAAACTTGCCGAACACCGTGACGAGCCCCTGCTTGCGAGCGAGGTAGCCATCGAGGATGTCGAGCAGCGAAGCGGCCGCGAAGATCAGGCTCGCGTAGAGGTTTCGCACCGGGTCGGTAGGGTCGATCAGCCAGATGACCGGCGGAATCAAGAACAGCCGGCCCAGCGTGATCATGTTTGGGAGATTCAACATCTCCCGCTTGAGGCTCTCGTAGGCGCTCACGTATTTTGGTGACTCCCGGGGAGGCTGACCAGGACGGCCCCCTCGCCTTCGCAGACCAAGAAATCGGGGTCCCGACCGAGGTCGACCCGGGGGACGACGTTGCCGACCCAACCGACGAAGCCTTCAGTACGCACCCGGTACGGCCGCCTGGGCGCGATCTTGACGGCCACCAGCTCTCCGTGGACGCGCAGCGCGACAGCCCCCTCGCCGGCGACCCGAACCAGCGACATGGGGTTGTGCAGGCGGGTGCCGGGGAGGCGACCCACGTCCCACATCAACGTGGACTCGAGCGCCCAGATGTAGCTCTCGACGAAGAAGCACAGGTCTCGCATCAGCCGCAGCGGGTAGAAGCGCTCCTCACCGCGGGAGAGCACCATGTGGCCCTGCCCCTCCAGCGAAACCAACCGCTGAAACACCTCCGGCACCGCGCGGCCCTGCATGCGCCGATTGAGCGGGCGGGCATCGAGGTTCTCCGAGCACAGCAGCAAATCGTCCGTGCGTGACATGACCTCGCCCGACACCGTGACCATCAAGTGGCCGTCGCTCGTCAGCGAGAGTGACGCGGCGTCGGGTGTTGGGTTGAGCAGCCGGGCGAACGCAAATGCGGTCACCCCGGGGATCTCTCCGGGGTCGCCGCTGTGCTGCTGCTGCTCGGCCGTCATGGTTCGTCGCACCATACCAGTCGCGGGCCGGCCGGCTTCGCGAGGATCCTCGCCCCAGCGGTCCTACGGCGCGATGTTGCGGGCGGGGCCCCGACGCTGGGCGCCGACGCCCAGCTGTGCCTGACGCTCGTAGGCGTAGAAGCGGCGAAGCACTGCCCGCACGTACGCCCGGGTCTCCGCAAACGGCGGCACGCCACCGTACTTCTGCACGTTTCCAGCGCCGGCATTGTAGGCCGCGAGCACCAGGACCATGTCGCCGTTGTAGCGGTTCGCGAGCAACCGCAGATAGCGAGATCCCCCGAAGATATTCTGCTTGGGATCGTAGGAGTCGCCGACCCCGAGGGCCTGAGCCGTCTTGGGCATCAGCTGCATCAAGCCCGACGCGCCCGCCCGCGACGTCGCCCGCGGGTGATAGTTGCTCTCGGTGTGCACCACGGCCCGGATCAGGGACTCGGGCAGCTGGTACCGCGATGCGGCGCCGCGAATGAACGTGTCGTAGCGATGGAAGCGCTCCGAACCGAGCTTGACGGTACTCGAGCGACCCACGCCCGTGGGCGCCTGGCGCCCATGGGACGCCCGAGCTTCCGGGCCCCCTTCGAGACTCTTCCACAACGTCCAGGAGCCGCGACTGCGACTGGGCACGTTGGTGACATGGAGCGTCCCGCTGTCGTCGGTGTAGCTGTAGTAGTTGTTGCGTGAGGTGGCCGGACGAGCGGAGGCCGCCGCGCCAAGGCCCAGCCCGGCGACGAGCGCCGCGAAGCTGAACAACCAGCCAGTCTGACGGGCGCTGAGGAGCCGGAGCCGCACGAGCATGAGTGTAGCGCAGCGTCCCCGACACCCAAGAAAACCGGCACGTGTCGGGTTTCGCCACGGGCTGCTAGCCTGCGGCAACGGTGCGCCAGGCCACTCCCATCGTTCGTGCCCAGTACCTCGTGATCGGCAGTGGTCTCGCAGGGCTGTACTTCGCGCTGCAAGCCGCCGAGCGCGGCACGGTCACCATCCTGACCAAAGCCGAGCCGCTCGACTCCAACACCCGGTGGGCCCAAGGCGGCATCTCGGCGGTCCTGGGCGACGACGACTCGCTGCAGTCCCACGTCGAGGACACGCTGCGCGTCGGCGCAGGCCTGTGCAACGAGGCGATGGTCGAGCGCTGTGTAGAGATGGCCCCTGGCCTGGTCCGGCGGCTCGCGACCGACTACGGCGCTGCGTTCGACCGCCAAGACGACGGCGACTTCAAGCTCGGACGCGAGGGCGGGCACTCCCATCGACGGGTCGTGCACCACCTCGACACGACCGGCGCCGAGATCATGCGTTCGCTGCTGGCGGCCGCACGCAAGCACCCCAACATCACCATCATTCCGCGGCAGATGGTCGTGGACTTGCTCAGCTGGTCCAAAGTCGACGGCACTCGGGGTTGTTTCGGCGCCTACAGCCTCGACCTCGACTCCGACACGATCAGCGTCCACATCGCGCCGGTGACCGTGCTGGCCAGCGGTGGCGCGGGCAAGGTGTATCGCTACACCTCCAACCCCGACGTCGCGACGGCCGACGGGGTCGCCATGGCCTACCGGCTCGGGGCCAAGGTCGCCAACCTCGAGTTCATGCAGTTCCACCCCACCTGCCTGTTCCACCCCGGCGCCAAGAGTTTCCTGGTCTCCGAGGCGGTCCGCGGCGAAGGGGGCATCCTGCGCCGGGTCGATGGCAGCGAGCTCATGGAGGGCAAGCACCCGATGAAGAGCCTGGCTCCGAGGGACATCGTGGCCCGTGAGATCGACGGCGAGCTCAAGCGGTCCGGCACGGAGTTTGTCCACCTCGACGTCACACATCTGCCCGGTGACTTCATCGTCGAGCGCTTTCCGGGCATCTACAACCGCTGCCTCGAGCTGGGCCTCGACATGCGAACCGACCCGCTGCCGGTCGTCCCTGCGGCCCACTACATGTGTGGCGGGGTCGTGGTCGATCGTTTTGGACGGACCGACATGCCAGGGCTCATGGCCATCGGCGAGGTCGCGATGTCGGGGATGCACGGGGCCTGCCGCTTGGCGAGCAACAGCTTGCTCGAAGCGCTGGTGCTGGCGACCGGTGCCAACGAGGTCTGCGACACCTTCGGTCGCGAGCCGCCCGAACACGTGAACAACTGGAACAGCAGCGACACCGTGGATTCCGACGAGGCGATCATGGTGAGTGCGAACTGGCAGGAAGTCCGCGCGCTGATGTGGAACTTCGCCAGCATCGTGCGCAGCAACAAACGCCTGCGCCGAGCCGAGCGGCGCATCGAACTCATTCGTGAAGAGATTCGCCAGTACTACACGCGGTTCCGCATCACCAAGGACATGCTCGAGCTTCGGAACATCGCGCTCACAGGGCACTTGATCATCGAATGCGCGACCCGAAGACGGGAGAGCCGAGGCTTGCACCACACGCTCGATTATCCGGATACCGATCCCTCGCAGGCCCACGACACGATCCTCAACCGCTGGGAAGGGCCATGAGACTCACCGCCGCCATCTTCATCGCCTCTACGCTTGCCGGGTGCTCCGGGGTTCAACACCGCAGCCCCGAGCAGTTGCGCGAATCGTATGTCGAGGCGCTCGGGGGCGACGACGCCAAGGCAGCGTACGCGATGCTCACCCCCGAGGTGCAGTCGCAGGTTTCCCTCGAAGAGTTCGAAGCCCGTTGGAAGTCCGAGGCCGCCGAGCGCCAGACCCGGGCGAAGACGGCACGCGCCCTGTCCCCTGAAGACGCGGTGGGCTTGCGCGGCGGCACGACGGCACACGAAGGCGGCAAGGTCCTGACCTGGTCCGAACTCGATGGCGTCTACTACGTCACCTCCGGGTTGCCGGGAACGCCGCAATCGACAACCCCGGCGCAGACCGTTCATGCACTCATCGCGGCGGTGCGGGAGGCCGACCTCGGCGGCGTTCGTGCGCTGCTGGGCGACACGCTGGCCGAAGCCCTCTCCGAAGACTGGCAGGCTCGGGTCGACGCGATCGAAGAAGCGCTCGACCGGCCCGGTAGCATCGAGTTGAGCCCCGACCTTCGCCAGGCCGAGCTTCGCTACGACACGGGCAAAGCACTCACGCTCGAGCAGACGCCACAAGGCTGGCGGATCACCGCGTTGGAGTAGTCGCCCCTCCGGAGCGCTCAACCGCGTGCAAGCGCTCCTTCGATCCGTCCTTGCGCTGGTCAAAGTCTCGAGACCGGGGTTTTGGCCCACCACGCTGTGGTTCTTCATCCTCCCGTTTGCGGGACGGCACATGTTCGAGACCCCAGCGTTCTGGCTGGGCGCCACGTACGTTTGCTTTCCGCTCGGCCTGCTCTTGTATGGCTGGAATGACATCGGCGACGCGCAAACCGACGCCGCGAACCCGCGCAAGGACAGCTGGATCTTCGGAGCGCGACCGGGCGAGACCCTGCGCCGCCGCCTGCCGTGGATCATCGCCGCGGTTCAGCTGCCGTTCCTCGCCGCGTTCGTGGCGGTCGCCGGAGTGAAAATGCTCGGCTGGTTTGCGGCGGTCCTGCTCACCAACGCGACCTACAACAACCTGGGATTCAAGGCGCGCCCGGTGCTCGACGTGCTCAACCAGGCCGGCTACGTCCTGGTGTTCGTGTTGGCGAGCTGGCTGTGCGACGTCCCGCAGCTCAACCCCGCGGCCGTGGCGTTCAGCGCTCTGTTCGCGATGCTCAGCCACGTTTTTGGACAGCTCATGGATCTCGATCAAGACCGCGATGCTGGACGCCGGTCGACGGCGGTCGTGCTTGGACCGCGCCCGACCAAGGCGCTGCTCGTGCTGATCCTCGCGGTCGAGGCTGGAATCGCTTGGCGGTGGTTCTCGGGCTGGTACGTCGCCGCGTTCATGGGCGCCGGAGCGGTCTTCTTTGCGGTCGACGCCCTCGCCGGCCCCGCGCGCTACCCCGTCTCCTTCACGAAGGTGTTCTTTGTCGGCTGGAACCTGGTGGTGTTGGCGACGATGCACTTCGTCTGGCGGCTCGGAATCTTCCAGCTCTCGTAGCCTGCAACGCTGTAGAGCGCGTTCTCGCGCCGGTCTTGGCGCCCCCTGGCCAGTTTCGTAGCCGGGCGGCTCCCGAACTGGCTACGTGACTCGCCACCGCGGGGCCGGCGCACACATGGAAGCGCCTGAAGTCAAAGGACCGACATGTAAGGCACGCGGTTTGCGTACAGGCTGCGCAGGTTCACCCCAACCCTGGAGGCTCAGAGATGCAAACGTCATTCAACGTCGGAGACAAAGCTGTTTACCCCGCTCGCGGAGTCGCAGAGGTCGTCGGCATGGAGAGCAAGACGATCGGCGAGCACGCCATCGATTGCTACCACCTCCAGGTCTGCGGGAGCGGCCTGAAAATCATCGTCCCTGTCGCCAAGGCGCAGGAGAACGGCATGCGCCCAGTCGCCGACCACGGCGCGCTGGACCAGCTCTACTCGCTCCTGCAAGACCGCGACGTACCGGCCGATCGGCAGACGTGGAACCGTCGCTATCGCGCCTTCATGGAGAAGATTCGCACCGGCTCGCTGTTCGAAGTCGGAGAGGTCTACCGCGACCTGGCCCTGCTTCGACTCAGCAAGAACCTCAGCCATGGCGAGCGTCAGATGCTCTATACGGCCAAGGAGTTGCTCGTGAAGGAAGTGGCCTGCGTCCAGGACAAAAGTGAAGAGGACGTCGAGTCCGAACTCGAGTCCTTCTTCCAGAACTAGTCTATGGGAGGGGCGCGCCGCCCCTCCCCCGCTCGCGACAAGTCGCGAAGTGCGGGGCCCCCTTCTTCGTGGTCGCTTTGCGTCGTGGAGGGTGATGAGGTTGGGCGCTGTGTGCGCTGTTCGGAGGGGCGGTCAAGTCCGTCATTGACCCCCTGCCCCGATCCCGGCTACTCAAGCCGACCGTGGCCGTCGACTCCAGCCAGCAGCTCGCAATTACGATCTCCACCGACCCTTGGGGCGAAGTCGAGGTCGATGCGTTCGTGTGCCCGACCAACTCCGAAGGCCGGATGACGCACTACCCCGCGTCCAAGGTTCGCGACCTCGCCGGCCCTCAGGTCGAAACGCAGGTCCGCGCGCACACACCGCTGGCCGTCGGCGCGGCGCTTGTCACCCCCGGCGGCGGCATGAAGGCCCGACACGTCATTCACGTGCCCAACACCGACAAGCCGGGCGGTAAGGTCCAGGTGGAGGATGTGTTGCGGGCCACCGCAGCGGTCATCATCGCGGCCGACACCAAGGGCTTCTCCTCGCTGGCGATTCCCCTGATGGGAGCGTTTGAGCGGGGGATCCCGGCGGAGGAAGCGGCGCGAGCGATCCACAGCGAACTCCGCTCCTACAAGGGCGGACGGGCACTTTCCGTGCTGTTGATGGCCAAAGACGCGGATGAGGTCGAAGTCTTCGAGTTGGCTATCGAAGGCAACGGCTGAAAACGTCGAAAAAGGGGCCTGTAGGGTCCAAGACGCTTGCGCAAGCCTATGCTAAGACCGGGCCGGACGCGGGTTCCATACCCGTGGGTTCGCTTCGATGGCTGAGTCGTACCTGCCAGCGCTATTTTTCGTCATCTTCGCCCTCGGTTTCGCGGGCGCCAACCTCGGTATCGCCATGGTGCTGGGGCCCAAGCGCACCTCGGCCATCAAGGACGAGCCGTTTGAGTGCGGCAGCGAGCCCATCGGAAGTCCGAGGGTCAAGTTCAGCGTCAAATTCTACCAGGTCGCGATCCTCTTCTTGGTGTTCGATATCGAGGTCGCGTTCCTCTACCCGTGGGCCTCGCTGTTCCGCGAACTCTCCTGCGAGGGCACGCTCAATGCAGCCGGCGCGTGCGTGGGCACCCCCACCCTGTTCGGGCTGGTGGAGATGTTCATCTTCATTGGCATCCTGACGCTCGGCCTCGCCTACGTCTGGCGCAAGCGAGCGCTCGACTGGGCCTGAGCCGCCGACCCGTGAAGCAAGGACCGCCGCCCATGCCAGACCATCCCGGATACGTCCCCACCAAGCTTCAAGACGCCATCAACTGGGCGCAGAAGTACTCGCTGTTCACCTACCCGTTCGCCACGGCCTGCTGCGCCATGGAGTTCATGGCGACGATGGCGGGCAAGTACGACATCGCCCGGTTCGGAGCCGAGTTTCCCCGCTTTTCACCCCGGCAGGCGGACCTTCTGCTGATCGTCGGCACGGTCACCGAGCGCCAAGGCCCGATCTTGCGCCGCATCTACGACCAGATGGCCGACCCGAAGTGGGTGATCGCGTTCGGGGTCTGTGCGAGCACCGGCGGCTTCTATCAGAACTACACCGTCATGCCCGGCGCGGACCAGGTCGTCCCCGTCGATGTCTACATCCCTGGCTGCCCGCCCCGCCCCGAGCAGGTCCTCGATGGGCTCATGACGCTGCAGCGCAGGATTCAAGACCACCGCGGCCACAGCCAGCGCGAGCTTGGCAACACGGCCGCGTTCACCCCACATGACCGTCGGCGTCTTCCCATCGTCCCCGATGGCACGAGCATGACCCTCGACGAAGACGAACGCATGCCCAAGGACGGCCGCGTTCTGTAGCCCGACCCGCGACTGACCCCGAAGGTACCGATGGCCGAATCCGTCCTCACCGCCCTCACCGAGCGCTTCGGCGACGCAATCCTCGAGACCGGCACGTACGTTGGCGACGAGATCGCCATTGTCGCTCGCGAGCAGCTCGTCGCCGTCCTCACCTTCCTGCGCGACGACCCAGACATGGCCTTCGCCATGCTCACCGACCTCACCGTCGTCGACTATCTCGAGCAGACCCCGCGCTTCGAAGTCGTCTACCAGCTCTACAGCTTGTCCAAGAAACACCGGGTGCGACTCAAGGTGCACGTCGACGAAGCACCCGAGCAGTGTTGGGTCCCGACCGCCACCGGACTTTGGCACGCCGCCAACTGGGCCGAGCGCGAAGCCTGGGACCTGTACGGCGTCCGCTTCGAGGGTCATCCCGACATGCGCCGCATCCTGATGTACGACGAGTTCGTCGGACACCCGTTGCGGAAGGACTACCCGCAAAACGCTCGGCAGCCGCTGCTGCGACGCCCCGACGCCACCCCGACCGACGACCAGACCACCCGGCTGCTCGAAGACAGCCACGACCGCCGCACCTCCGGCTGAGCTTCACGATGGTTGCCACTTCCCATAAGGACGCCACGGTCTCTGGCCACAAGGACGTCCCCGGCGCCGCTCCAGTGGCTCACTCGTTGGCCGACACCTTCGAGCCCTCCGGACGCCAAGCCGGCGAAAACCGGCTCTCTCCTTCGATGGAAGCCTTCGCCGAGCAAGCCAGACGGCTGCCCACCGACGAGGTCATCATCAACATGGGGCCGTCTCACCCGGCGATGCACGGCACCGTTCGGGTGGTGCTCCGCATCGATGGCGAGACGATCAAAGACGCCGACGTCCAGATCGGCTACCTGCACCGCGGGTTCGAAAAAGAGTCCGAGAACGCGACGTACAACCAGATCTTCCCGTACGTCGACCGGCTCAACTACGTCTCGCCGATGCTCAACAACGTCGGCTACGCGATGGCGGTCGAGAAGCTGCTCGGCATCACCGAGCGTATCCCAGAGCGAGCCGAGTACATCCGGGTCATCGCCGGCGAGCTCGCTCGTGTCTGCGACCACCTGACCTGTATCGTGGCCAGCTTGGCCGAGCTGGGCGGCTTCACGGCGTTCTTCTACGGCATCCGGGCCCGCGAGCACTTCTGGGAGCTGCTCGAGGACATCTCCGGCGCTCGCATGACGCACAGCTACTGCCGCATCGGCGGCGTGGCGTGGGACCTGACCGAAGACTTCATCCCCAAGTGCCGGGAGAAGATCACCAAGGTCCGCAAGCTCATCGACGACACGCGCACCCTCGTCGAGCGCAACCGCATCTTCCTCGATCGCATGGAAGGCGTCGGAACGCTCTCGGGTGAGGACGCGGTCAGCTACGGCATCACCGGTCCCGTGCTCCGGGCCAGCGGCGTCGACTACGACGTCCGCAAGGACAAGCCCTACTCCGTCTACGACCACTTCGACTTCGCGATTCCCATCGCCGACGGCGGAGACAACCTCGCGCGCTACCTGGTGCGGATCGAGGAGATGGAGCAGAGCATGCAGATCATCGAGCAAGCGATGGTCCAGATCCCGCCCGGCGCTGTGATCATCAACGACCCCGCGATCGCGCTCCCGGCCAAACGCGAGGTCTACAACTCGATCGAGGGCATGATCGCCCACTTCAAGCACGTCATGGACGGCCTGCGGGTGCCGCCCGGCGAGGCCTACAGTTTCACCGAGGCGGGCAACGGAGAACTCGGGTTCTACATCGTCTCCGACGGCACCGGGCGCCCGTTCAAGTGCCGCTGCCGCCCCCCCTCGTTTTACACGACCGCCGCGCTTCGTCAGCTCATCGTCGGAGCCAACCTCGCCGACGTCGTTCCGATCTTCGGCGGCATCAACATGATCGGAGGCGAGTGCGACCGCTGATGCGGCGCACTCCCTCGTTGCGGCTCTCGCATGGCTGACCCAACTCCACCGCCCAAACCTCCGGCCGATCCCCCCGCCAAGTCTCCCGTGGTCTCTCCTGGCCGCTCACGGAGTTCCGCTACGATCCCGCCGTTGGCCCCGGAGCCACCCCCTCCAATGTCGGCGCCGAGCATGGGGCCCACGCCCGTCTCCATGGGACCCGACCTCTCCCCGGTCGACGCTCCAGCTCCGGCCTCCCCAAACCTCGCCGCAGAGCCGGTCGAGGGGGAAGCGACCGTCACGCTGTCGATCGATGGGGCGCCGATCACCGTTCGAAAAGGGACGAACGTCCTCGAAGCCGCGAAGCTGGCCGGCGAGGACATCTGTCATTTTTGCTACCACCAGGGTCTGTCGATCGCCGCGAGTTGCCGCCAGTGCCTGGTCGAGATCGACGGCATGGGCAAGCTCCAGCCCTCGTGCCAGGTCTCGGTCCGTGACGAGATGGTCGTGCACACCAAGAACGACCGGGTCAAACAGGCGCGTCACGACCTGCTCGAGTTCACGCTCAAGAACCACCCCATCGACTGCCCGATCTGTGACAAGGCCGGCGAGTGCACGCTTCAGCGGCACTACATGGATCACGACCACACGCTGACCCGCGTCGACGTGCCCAAGATCCGCAAGCCCAAGCACAAGGACATCGGGCGCGAGATCGTTCTGGACGCCGAGCGATGCATCCTCTGCTCGCGGTGCGTCCGGTTCTGCGAGGAACTCCCCGAGACCGGCGAACTCACCATGCTTCGCCGCGGTGACCGGGAGCTCCTCGATATCTCCGACGGACACCGCCTCGACAACGCCTACTCGATCAACGTCGTCGACATTTGTCCGGTGGGCGCGCTCACCTCGAAGGACTTCCGGTTCTCGATCCGCACCTGGGAGCTTGCGAGTACCGACACCACGTGTCCGGGCTGCGCGACCGGATGTTCGGTCGAGCTCCACACCAAGCATGAGCAGGCATACCGCGTCGTTCCGCGCTTTGACGGGGACGTCAACGGCCACTGGATGTGCGACGAGGGCCGCTACACCTACAAAGAACTCGAACCCGAGACCCGCACCCAAGCGGCGAGCGTCGACGGCAAGGTGCTTCCCGTAGACCAGGCGATCGAAACGACAGCCAAGCGGCTGCACGGCAAGAACACCGCAGTCGTCTTCAGCAGCACCGCCACGAACGAGGCCAACCTCGCTCTCGCCGCGCTGGCCGAGCACCTGGACGCCGACCGCTTCGTTTTGGGGCGACCTCCCGGCAAGGCCGACGCGATGTTGCGCGACGTCGACAAGAACCCCAACACACGGGGCGCCCACGGGGCAGCCGGCGACCGAGTCCGCCACGAGGCAGAGCTGTCGCTGCAGCTCGCCGGGCGCGCCTACGAAGCCGTGGTGTTCCTCGATGACGAGGGAGAAGTCTCCCAGGTCGTCCGCTCCAGCCTGTCCTCACTGACCTCCGTCATTCTCTCGGACCGCAAGAACGACCTCTCGGACGCCTGCAACATCCGGCTGCCCGCCGCGAGCTGGGCCGAGATTCTCGGAAGCTACACCAACCGCCAGGGGGCGCTGCGGATCATCCGACCCGCCTGGCGCCCTGAGGGCGACCGCCGACCTCGCGCCGACCTCGTCCGGGAGCTCCTACTGGCCCTCGGTGGCAAGGACATCGGCACCGGCCGCGAGCAATCCCGTGCCTTGGCAGAGGCTCATGACCACACCCCCGGTGGGGTGGAACTCTCCTCGCTGCTGCAAGACCCCAAACCGTCTCGACCGCGCCTGCTTCGGTTCGGCAACTCCCGCGGATGACCTCCGGAGCCCGCATGATCACCACACTCCTCGCGAACCTCCGGCGTGCTTTCGGACCGTGGGCGCTGCTGTTGCTGCTTCCCTGCGCCCTCACCCTCTCCGCGTGCGCGCCAGACCCCGACGCCGCAGCTGAAGTCCGGGTTCTGCTCGAGCCCGGCGAGCTTGTCTTCCACCCCGAGACGCCGCCTATCCGCGTCACGATCCTCAACGAGGGCCAGCGACCGGTTCCCGTGCAGGGCTTCGGGATTTCCGGCAACGACTGGGCGAGTTTCTCCATCGTCGAGCCCCTCAATCCTCGGATGGTCATGCCGGGCCGCGCGATGACGTTCACAGTCGCCGCCGACGCCCCCACCTTCAAGGGAACCACGCCGCCAAGCGTGGTCGAAACGGAGGGCCAAGCCGAAGACATCGACCCCGAGGCGTACCGCAACGGTCAGGCCGTGCTCGAGTTCAACGTTGCGGGGGAAGACCGCACCGTGCCGCTCCGCTTCGAAGACCCCTCGTGGATCGTCACCACGCTCGTTCCGGGAGTCCTCAAGGTGATGCTGCTCGTCATGGGCTTCATCATGCCGCTGGCATCCCTGCTGCTGTGGCAGGAGCGCAAACAGAGCGCGATGATGCAGGACCGGGTCGGGCCCAACATGGCCAGGATCACCCTCGGCGGCATCACGATCCGCCTGTGGGGACTGCTTCACATCGCAACCGACGGGTTGAAGATGTTCTTCAAGGAGGACTTCATCCCACGCCGGGCGCATCGAGCCCTGTACACGCTCGCTCCGGTGATGGCGCTCATGCCTGCGCTGGTCGTCTTTGCGATCGTGCCGTTCGGGGATGCGCTCTGCTACGAGCACCTCTTCGACGTTCTGCACCAAGCGGACGTCGACCAGTGCGCAGCGGGCCGCGGCGGGACCCCGCTGCAGGTCGCCCACATCGACATTGGCTTGCTGTTCTACTTCGCGATCGCATCGCTTGCGACGTGGGGTGCGACGCTGGCCGGATGGGCGAGCTACAACAAGTGGGCGATTCTCGGGGCGCTGCGAGCCTCGGCACAGATGGTCTCGTACGAGGTCGCTATCGGCCTGACCATCGTCGGTGCCCTGCTCGTCTACGGCACGCTCGAGCCCCACGCGCTGGTCCATGCGCAACTCGAGAGTTCCTGGGGCATTCTGCTGCAGCCGGTCGCGTTCATCTTGTTCTTCACCGCGGCCATCGCGGAGACCAAGCGGGCGCCGTTCGACCTCCCCGAGGGCGAGTCTGAGATTCTCGGCTACTTCGTCGAGTACTCCGGGATGCGCTTCGGGCTGTTCTTCCTCGCCGAGTTCATCGAAGTCGTCTTCGTCTCGGCGTTGGTCACGACCTTGTTCCTCGGAGGCTGGGCACTCCCGCTGGACATGTTCGGTGCATCCGGCTTCGCGGCCCCTTGGGTCGCGCAACTCTTCTTTGCCGTCGCCGGACTCGCGATCGCCGCGACAGGCATCGCCGTTTGGCGGGCGTCCAAGCACGCCCAGTTCGTCGGCGCGACCATGCTGGCCGTGGGCGTGCTGCACGTCTGCGTCGCGATCTACTCGGTATTCACCGGCTGGGGTACCGAGCTCCCGCACGTGATGGTCGTTGTGGTCGGCATGCTGACCTGGGGCATCAAGGTCTACGCGTTGTGCTGGCTACAGCTGCTCATCCGCTGGACCCTGCCGCGCTTCCGCTACGACCAGCTGATGAGCCTGGGCTGGAAGGGCTTGCTGCCGTTGTCGCTCGCAAACATCGTGCTCACAGCCATCGTCGTCTACGCCCCTGTCTCTTATACACATCTCCGAGCCCACGAGACCTCTCTACATCTC
>CAJXVA010000019.1 GCA_913061055.1 uncultured Pseudomonadota bacterium | reverse complement strand
ATCTACACTAGATCGCTCGTCGGCAGCGTCAGATGTGTATAAGAGACAGACGCTGAGCCAATCGTTGCCGTGCCCCGGGTTCACGTACAGCGCATCGGCGTACTTGTCGGCGATGTACGAGCCGCCGATCTGTTGAAAGATGTCGTTGTCGCCGTCATTGTCGAAGTCGGCGAACGCGACAGCGTGGCCCTTTTGGATGTGACCAAGCCGGGCGGAGATCGTCGCGTCGACGAGGCGCACTCCGCCGTCGTTGCGGAAGAAGCGGTTGGGCATGAGCTGGTCGAAGTCGGCGCCGCCGGTGCCGATGTACATGTCCAAGAAACCGTCGCCGTCAGCATCGGAGAAGTTGGCCCCCAGCGGAGCGATGGGTCCGGTCAGCCCCATCTGAGCGCCGACGGATACGAACCCTCCACGGCCGTTGCCTTTGAACAACCGGGGTGGCCCGGCTTCGGGCTCGAGCCCGAGCGCATCGGCGGCGATGTCCGGCATGTCGGCGCCGAAGTCTGGGACGAAGAGGTCTAGGCTTCCGTCGTTGTCGAAGTCCCAGAACCAGCTCACCACGCTGCCGCGAGGCTCTTCCACGCCCGCCTCGGCCGCGATGTTCACGAATGTGCCGTCGCCGAGGTTCTTGAACAGTAGGTTCGGCTGCTGGAAGTTGGAGACGAAGAGATCCGGATAGTCATCCCCGTCGATATCTCCCCAGACTGCACCCTTGGAGTGGGCGTTGTTGAGCACCCCCGCTGCCGCGGCAACGTCGGTGAATGTGCCATCGCCTTCGTTCTGAAACAGCTGCCCGGTCGCACCGCCTTCCGAGGCGGGGAGCTCGTCGCAGACGTACAGATCGAGATCCCCATCGTTGTCGTAGTCGGCCCACGCGGCGGCTTGGCTGGGGCGGGGGTCCTCGCCGAGACCCGCCTCGAAGGTCACGTCCCGGAACTGCCCGTTTCCAAGATTCTTCAGGAGGGAGTTCGGGTGCCGCGAGGGGGACGACAGCCATCCCCCTCGCAGCACGTAGACATCCGGAAGACCGTCGTTGTCGTAGTCGGCGTGCACCAAGTTGATGCCGCCCAGGATCCCTTCCAGGCCTGCGCTGGCGCCCGACTCCTCGAAGGTGCCGTCGCCACCGTTGACGAAGTACCGAATGCGCTCCCCAACATCCCGGGTGCTCACAATGACGTCCACGTCGCCGTCTCCATCGAAGTCGTCCGACACCACGCCTCCGCCGATCGAGAACGTGTTCGTCCCGAGGCTCGCGCTCAGGTTCACGAACGGAGGGAACGTCTCGTCGGATTCGAACAGCGCGACGGGGAGGCGGTACGGCTCCGGGACATCGTCCGGGTAGCGGTCCAGGGTCATGTACGCGATGTTGAGCAGCCACCGCGCACCGAGGTAGAGGTTGTGTCGCTCGTCGATTTCCGCGAGCACCTTCTCGAGGTGCACGATCGCCCCCTCGGAGCCCTCCGGGTTGTTGTGGATGCCGCCCCCGCGGATCGGGACGATGCAGCTCTCCGGCATGTCCTGAACGCAGCAGTTCATCGTCTCCGCCAGGCGAAGGGAGGAGACGGCAAGCAGGTAGAGCGTGTACTGGCGCTGGTCTACGGCCCACGACTCGCGGGTTGAGCCGAGCGTTGCCAATGCTTCCGTCAGGATCTTGCTGGCCACACCGTCGTTCCCGAGGCGAAGCTCGTTGAGGGCGACCAACAACTGAGTCGAGGTACGCCTCCCCGCGGGTGCGTCGTCGGGAACCGCTGCGAGCCAAGCTCGGGCCTGGCGGAGCTGTGCGCCACCTTGAAAACGGTTGTCCTCGTCGGCGTGGTCTCGGATATCTGCCAGCGCGGCGACCATTCGAGCGTGGCCGTCGAGCGGGACGGCGAGCTTTGAGGCCGGAGCGGGAGCGCCGAGGTCGGCGGGCTCGGCCACGGCGAGGGGAGTCGATGGCACCCCACGTTGAGGCTCCGACGTGCATGCAACCGTCATGCAGCCCACGACCAGCCCCGTCCGGATCTGCTTCAGGGACACCGGAGGTAGCCCTCGTACATGGAGTTGATCGTGACGTGAAACAGCCAGAACGATGGTGTCGTGGGCGTCATTGCGTGGTCACCGTGCGCGCCACCGATGCGGTCGTGGACTTGACCGTGCCAGTCGATCATCTCGGTCCAGAGGTCTCCGACCGTTGCGTAGTCACACAGCCGCTCACCTTTGAAGCGGTCGAGGACAGCGTAGGGGCACTGGATGGGGAGACCGTCGTCGCCGACCTCGCAGCCGAGGTACTCATCGGGTTGGGTTCCGATCAGATCGGAGCATTCGTGCCCGAGCAGCAGCCCTTCACACCATCGCGCGCGGTCGGCCGGGTCGCATGCCCACCGGTTCTGCACCTCGGGCGTTCCGAACTTTAGGGTGTACTTGACCTCGTTGGTGCAGATCCGCCTCGGGTAGTCCCCGCACACGTCGTTGGCTGCGTAGAAATCCTCGGCGATGTCGGACCACGTCGCGTACGCATCTGGGATCGGAGAGCCCGGCTCGTGCCATGGCAGCCGTCCAAACGGAAGCTGTAGCGCCGGCGATACTCCGCGGACCTGGGCTTCCATCCGGTCTACGAAGACGTCGTGCTCGGTGAAGAACTGCTCATCGAGGTGGCAGAGTTCGTAGTGGTGGAAGTCGATGACCTCGCGGTCGTTCATCAGTCCGTCCATCGCGGCGACGAGCGCGATGGAGTTCGCCTCCGACAAGTCCGCCTTTTCCATGCGGAAGACCGGGGGATGGTCTTGGACAAACCGCAGGGAGGGAGGGAGCTGCTGCGCATCCTCGGCGGGGTCGTTGCCATCGGGGTCCGCGCCTTCGAGATCCAGCATCGCGGACAACGTCGCCCAGTCGAGCAGGGCCAGCGCGATGGGATCGAAGTCCGCAATGTCGCTGGCACGAAAGAGTAGGTACGAGCGCAACGGTTCGCCTAGCGTCGTGCCGTCATCGCTCGTGATCGAGAGTGCCCCGCGGTCCGTCCAGACGGCTGTGATCATCGGACGGTCCGCAGCGGAGACGATGACTGTTCCGTCGCCGAGCTCCAGTGAGTAGGTCCTGCCCTCGGTCTCGACCGTCAGCTCCGCAGAGTCCGGGCACCGCAGGTCCGCGGTCACGACCGCCTCGAAATCGCCACCCAGGGGCATGTGGCTGGTGATGGTTCGAGGAAGGTCCATCGCGCTCACGCAGCCTGGCGGGCCATCCGTGGCCCCGGACTCGGCAGCATCGCCGTTGCATGCGAGCAGGCCGCCGAAGAGAAGCGGCGAGAGGAGGAGGGGGGTGATGGTCTTGAGCGGTCGCATGAGGCTCCTGAGGGGTGGCTGGGGGCTGTCGAAGCCGCGTCAGCGTCGTGCACCCAGCCTGCTTCGCAGCTCTATGACAATCCATGACAGGGGGTGACGGGCCATGACACGGGGCCGGGTGTCATGGGCTGTCATGGTGTTGTTGGTGTTTGCAGCCCAGTGTGTCCGCAAGCGACCATGAGCAACTTCAGCGTCACCCTCCCTCCCGCAGGCTGTTCGACAACAGGGCCCGAGAGGCGTTCCATCGGGGCGCGGCCGCTGCTCACGATGCTGGGATCGGCGCTGCTGACGGGAGCGCTGGGCGGTGGTTGTGGCTTGGACGAGGTCGTTCCGCCCGAAGACATCGTCTACTACGGGGACGTCGAGCTCATCGTTCAGCAGCACTGTCTGGGCTGTCATGACGGCAGTGGAACCGCTCCGTATGCCCTGGACAGCTACGACGCCGTCGCGGAACTGGCCGCCGCCGCGGTCACGGTGATGGAGGCAGGCACCATGCCACCGTGGTCGCCCGACCCTGCCTGCCGGTCGCTTGCCAACGAGCGCATTGTCCCACCCGAGGACATCGAACGCTTCCGCAGCTGGGTGGAGGCGGAGACGCCACCGGGAAGCAGCGATGACGCGGTGACTTATGTCGGGCCCAACCTCGAGCTGGATTCGACCCACACCGCGCGGGTTCCGACCGGGTATGTCTCGAGCGCGGAGGCCTCGGACGACTACCGCTGCTTCATTCTCGACGAGCTGACGTTGGCGGAGGACCTGTATATGACCGGCGCTCAAGTCGTGCCCGGATCGGCCCAGGTGCACCACGTGTTGGTCTACGCGCTCGACCCGTCACTGCGTGCGGACATCGTCGCAACGGACGACGCCGACGACGGTCCCGGGTACGGATGCTTCGGTGGGCCCGTGCCCGCAGGCGACGACGCTGCAGCAAGCTTTGCCACTGGCTTCCCCACCCAGATCGCCGCTTGGGTTCCCGGGCAGTCCGTGCAGGAGACGCCGGACGGGATGGCCGTACGCATCCTCGCGGGCAGCCCCATCGTGATGCAGGTGCACTACAGCGCCCAGGCTGGCGAGCCCCAAGAAGACTCCACCGAGTTGAAACTCCGACTGACCGATCAGCCACCGGACCAGCTGCTGACGACGCGGCCACTCGCCGTGCAGGAACTCGACATTCCCGCCGGCGAATCCAACGTCGAGATGACGCAACGGTTCACCAACTACAGCGATGAGACGATCGTCGTTCGTCAGCTCGCGGGGCACATGCACTTGCTTGGCCAGCAGATCCGAGGGGACGTCGTGCCCGACGTGGGGGAGGCCGCGTGCCTGCTCGACATCCCGAAGTGGGACTTCAACTGGCAGCAGGCCTACCAGCTCACCGACTTCGCCGAGATCAACCCCGGAGACGCCGTCGACATCACGTGCACCTTCGACAACTCCGCCGAGAACCAGCCTCTCGTCGACGGTGTGCCGCAGGAACCCGTCGATGTTGAGTGGGGAGACGGCACGCTCGATGAGATGTGCTTGCTGTACATGAGCGTGGTGTCGCCGTTCTCGCCCGCGGTCGTTGCGAGCGAGACCGAGTGTGACCCGTCGTCCTCCTGCGACTGCGAGCCATCGTCCGGGCTCGACTGCACACTCAGCTGCGAGGAAGCCTCGTTTGGGTGCCAGACCTGTGCGATCGGTGCGGCGTTGGAATGCACCGCCCTGACGTGTGGCGCTGTGTTGCTCGAAGCCGATACGTGCCTACAGGACTGCTTCGTGAACTCGCTGCTGATGGCGGGGAGTCCTGGACGCTGTGCCGCGGCCGAGTGCGCGGCGGAGTATGCGGCGGTCGTGGAATGCATGGACCCGATCCTCGCGGACGGGACATGCGATGGGCTGGCGGAGTGCGGACTGTAAGCTGGGTCCACGAAGACTGGCGCGGAGTCAAAAGACCAGGTACAGGCGTGGGACCATGCGCATCTGCTTCCTGTGCTCCCCTGTGCTTCTGGTCCTGGCCTGCGCTTCCACGGCGAGTTCACCGGACACGCTCGATGCAGGGGCAGCGCCGGTGGTGTCCGGTGCGATCGCGACCGTACAGTCCAACGCGGGCGTGGCCGGGACCGTCGAGTTCGTGCCCGAGGGCGAGATGGTGCGCGTCAAGGTGGAACTCACCGGGCTCGAGCCGGGTCCGCACGGGTTTCACATCCACGAATCGGGCGACTGCTCGGCGGAGGACTTCACCTCGGCCGGTGGCCACTTCAATCCGCACGAGCGCCAACACGGTTCTCGCTCCGACGACCAGCGTCACGCCGGCGACTTCGGCAACGTCGATGCTTCGGCCGACGGTGTGGTCTCGGTCGAGCTCGAGATGGACGTCGTCCTCGATCCGGCGGCCGGGGACTCGGTCATCGGCAAGGCTGTCATCGTGCATGCCAACGCCGATGACCTGAAGAGCCAGCCCAGTGGTGCCGCGGGGCCCCGCGTCGCCTGCGGGGTGATCTCGCCCGCGGTCTAGCCGCCGGATCCTACCTCGCTCACACCACGGCGGCGCGCTCGAGCATCGCGTGCAGCAGCACGTTGCAACCGGCGGTGATGTGCTCGGGCTTGGCGTCTTCGATCTCGTTGTGGCTGATTCCGTCCTTGCAGGGGATGAAGATCATGCCGGCGGGAGCCAGACGGGCCATGTAGATCGCGTCGTGACCCGCGCCCGAGAC
Source organism: uncultured Pseudomonadota bacterium (assembly GCA_913061055.1). Lineage (GTDB taxonomy): Bacteria > Myxococcota_A > Polyangia > Nannocystales > Nannocystaceae > CAJXVA01. The sequence goes on along the minus strand of CAJXVA010000019.1, from coordinate 36,366 downwards.
GACGGGCATGTTGGAGTAGCCGAGCTTCTCCGCGGCACCTTGCACTGCGGTCACGCACTCTTCGTGAAACGGTGTCGCGGCGTACTCCGAGACGACCTCGAGCTCGATGGGCAGTCCGGAGTCGCGCTGCACGTTGGCGATCACGTTGCGGAGATCCGCGTCCATGGCGTCGACGAGCTCGTTGGTGCTGTTGCGCAGGTCGACCGAGAACTTCACCTGGCCAGGGATGACGTTGCGGCTGTTGGGGTGGACCGACACATTGCCGACCGTGCCGCGCCCGTGGGGCTCGTGCCGGTGCGCGATGGCGACGACTTCTTGGATCAGTTTTGCCGCGACCTGCATCGCGTCCTTGCGCAGTGCCATCGGGGTGGGGCCTGCGTGCGCCTCCATGCCCGTGACGGTGCAGTCGTACCAGCGGATCCCGAGCACGCCGGGCACGACGCCGATCACCACGTCGTTGTCTTCCAACACCGGGCCCTGCTCGATGTGGGTCTCGAAGTAGGCGCCGATCGGGTGATCGCCTGGCTCCTCATCTCCGACGTAGCCGATGCGCTCGAGCTCCGCTTGCACGGAGTGCCCGTCCGCGTCGGTCGCCGCGTACGCGGTCTCGAGAGAGAACGCCTTGGCGAACACGCCCGAGCCCATCATGACCGGGACGAAACGCGAGCCTTCCTCGTTGGTCCAAAACGCGACCTCGATCGGCGCCTCGGTTTGGATGCCATGGTCGTTCAGCGTCCGGACAACCTCGAGCCCCGCGAGGACTCCGTAGTTGCCGTCGAACTTGCCGCCGGTCGGCTGGGTATCGATGTGGCTGCCGGTGACGATCGGCGGCAGGTCGTTGTTCTTTCCGGCGCGCCGCAAGAACCCGTTCCCGATCTTGTCGACCGTGACCGTCATGCCGGCCTCCTTCGCCCACTTGATGACGAGGTCGCGGCCCAACTTGTCGAGGTCGGTGAGCGCCAGCCGGCATACACCGCCCTTGGGCGTCGCCCCGATCTCGGCCAGTTCCATCAGGGATTGCCACAGGCGTTCGCCGTTGACGCGGAGCTTGTCGATCGTCTCGTTGGCCATCGTTGCGGCCGCAGCGTAACACCGCGAGTCGGGGGCTTCACGACCCAAGGAGCGTGGCCTGGTCGCCTTGGGGCGCGAGTCCCCCGAGAGGACCCCGGCGGCCGCGCTCCAAGGAGTGGTTACGGTCCCCTGCTAGTGATCGATGCCGTTGAGGGACTTGGCTGAGTTCCAGTTGGTCTCGATGACGCCTCCGTACGCGTCGGCCGCGTCGTCGAGTTCGTCGTACGCGGTGCCATTGCTCGGCTCGTCGGCAGAGTCGATCCAATCGAGGACGGTGTTCATGTGTGGGGGGGAGCTGCCGTTGGTGTGCACGTCCCAGAACGCACGCAGCCAGTCGAGCTCAATCCCATGACCCCCGAACTCGTCGATCCACGGCGGAAAGACGATCCCGGAGGCGCACTCGTTCTCCATGAAGCGGGTGGAGAAGGGGTTGCCTGAGAGCGTGTTGCCACTCTCGCAGTTGATGGCGAGCGGTTTGGGCAGACCGTACTCGTTCTTGTAGTAGCCGAACCAGCAATCGGTTTCGTCGTGGTCGTTGAACACGTCGGCAGAATAGAAATGGGCGAACCCTTCGTTTGCGGCGGCTTCGGAGTGCTCGCGGCTGAGCAGGGAGTGGTTGTTGGTCGAACTCGGGGAGTCGGCAGTGGCGGGGCAGATCGAATCCGCCACGTCGTAGTTCGAGCCCACGATCATGCCGCCGGTCGTGTGGTCGCCGACAGCGTGCCCGGTCTCGTGGTTCCCCTTGAACTTCTCGTCGGAGGACGCATCGCTGATGTAGACGATCTCGGCAGAAGAGTCGTAACGCGTGGAGTCGTCGACACGGACCTTGAACAGTTTCCCGGAAAGACCTCCCGCGTGTCGGTACAGCGCGTAGGAAACCATCATGAGCACGTTGAGGCGCTCGTCGACCTCAGTGGAGATGTCGACCTGGTGTGTCCCTCCAGAAACGATGTCGAGCCCGCCGATCGCGTAGCTGCGCAGAACCCATGCTGATGACCCCAAGTCGTCCCAGGCTTCGACCGGGTTCCCCTGAACCTGGCCCTTGGCCCAGATTCGATATCGGTAGAACGCGGCTCCACTGGCGGCGAGGTTGCCGGTACAGCCTTTGCCGGGGTCACCGCTGCCGATGCCGTCACCGGTGTAGCCCTCGAAGATGGAAGTCCAGCCAGAGGCCGTGTATCGCTCGACACGGGAGTACAGCCCCCGCGCGTCTCGGAACGTTGGTGTGTTGCTGGTCCAGAAGTCCTCTCCGAGGCCGGCGTCGTCGTACTGCGTCTCCAGCCGAAAGCAGAAGTTGACCGACCCTCCCGCACTCGAGGCAGTGGTGAATCCGGGCGCTTCAGCCAAGGCGACCGCCTCGTGGGGGTCGTCGGGCCAGCCATCGTCTTGTGGGGTCGCATCGAGTGGATGCACGTGTGCGTCGAGGACAGTGGAGCCCGCCGCGGTGGCCTCGCGCGCGAATCGGCGGGCGTCCTCGGTGAGGGCGCCGCCGTCGAACGTCTGGTCACGAACGTCACGGTCGTAAAGCTCCCAGGCGCCTGTAGAGGAAGGATGAAAGTATCGGGTCAGCGGGAGCGTCGGTTGGTGCGTCGCACCGTGTCCGAGGTCGAGCTCCGCGGTGAACACGATTCGGCCCGAGCGTTCCAGGGCCGCGGTCGGGAGCCCGAGCACTCCGATATCGATGGAGACGTTGGCGGTGTCCCCTGCCGCGAGCGTCTCGACCGCGATGGACCTGAGTTCCTGGGTTCCTCTCGCGGAGAACACGAACGCGTGAATCGAAAGTGACCCCTCGGTCTCGCCGGCGTTGGTGACCGCGAGACTGATGGTGTCCGATCGACCGACGGTCCGGTGGGCTGGACCGCTGACCTTGGCCTCGACGATCGACGCGTCGTCTTCTGAGAGGACGCAGTCGTGGGCATCGTCCTCCGACGACGGCTCCGCCGGTTCCTCGATTCTCAGTGGGAGCGGGTCAGACGATGCGTCGAGCGGCGAGATTGCGTTGATGTCCTCGGCCCCGAGCGGATCGTCTACGGACGAGCAGGCCCCGGCGAGAAGGAGGACAGCGAGGAGAGATCGTGGGTTCATCACCCACGGAGAGTCGTCGGAGCGCCCGTCGGATTGCCCCGGCGTTCAACGGGCTTGTGGGGAACATCACTCCCTGAGGTCGGATGGCGCGGTCAGTTCTTCGGTGCCCACCTTGGCCTCCGGAGGAGCGACCTCTCGGCCGGTCGCCGACGTCTACGGCGGAGGCGCACGAGCAGAGTCGCGGGACGAAACCGCTGCGTCGGAGACTTCTACGTGACAGCAAAGATGCCCTGGCCTGCACGGTGTCCTTGAACATTTTAAATTAGAGGGTAGTCTCTTAAATGTGGGGCGAGCACCCAAATACACGGCCGAAGAGTTGGTCAAACATGCGACGGCGCTCGCGGCTATCGAAGGCCCGGGTGCGGTGACGATGGTTGGCGTGGCGGAGGCGGCCGGTGCTCCGAGCGGGTCCGTCTATCACCGTTTCGACTCTCGTCCTCACCTCCTCGCAGAGGTCTGGCGCAGTTGCCTCGATGCATTCCAGCAGTTCTGGTGGGCACGGGCCGAGGGGGAGCAGGACCCCGCAGAGGTTGCCGTGCTTCCGGTTCAGTGGGCCCGTCGACATCGCGAACTCGCGGGCGTCCTGCTCGTGCACTCAGCGGAGCATTTCGTGGTGGACGACTGCCCCGCTGCGACGCGCACCGCGATCACGGGCATGCAGCGCAAGACTGCGAAGCAGCTCGGCGCGATGGCCGAACGCTTCTTAGGGCGGTCCGACCGCGAAGCGATGGAGCGAACGACGCTGGCGCTCACGGGCATTCCGCTGGCCGTGATTCGCCGGCCGCTTACCCGAGGCGGGCCGATCACGCAGACCGCGGAGTCGTTGGTGCGTGAGTCGGCAGCCTGCCTGATGAGGACACCATCAACATGATCGACGAAGACCTCTGGCGAGAAATCCGCCACCTGTTCGCAGCCAGCTTCTCCAGCACCCTGCACTTCTCGGTGGCCAGCACCGGGCCCGACGGCGAGCCGTGGGTGACGCCCGTGGGTTCGGTGCTCCTGGGCGAACCCGGCCGCGCCTGCTACTTCGAGATGTACACGCAGCGTCTTGGGGGGCGGCTGTCTGCGGACCCGCGGGTGTGCATTCTGGCGGTGGATTCGGGCAAGCGGCTGTGGCTCGATGCGTTGTGTCGGTCGCGATTCTCTCGTCTGCCCGCCATTCGGCTGCGTGGTCGCGCCCGTACCGAAACGCGAGCACCGACCGAGCAGGAACGCGACCGGATGCTGCGTCGCGTCCGCGGAGCGCGGCTGCTGCCCGGCGGAAAGCTGCTGTGGCCCTCGTTCGACTGTTCGGTCCGGGACATCGAGATCGACGCCGTTGATCCCGTGAAGCTCGGTGGGCTTGTGACTCGCGGTGACTGTTCGGTTGGGCCGACCTCGGCGACGTAGGTTGATATGAGGCACACTGGGCTTTGTTCGTGACTTCCACACTTGTTGGCCCCAGATTGGTTCCTTCTCTTGTCTAGGTTGCATGCATGACGGTGCGTATTCCTGCTCGCAAGGCCTCGGTCGGTGCCGCCGAAGTTCGTCGAGTCTTGCCCCATCACGCGGCGCGCAAGGTCGGCCCGTGGGTGTTCCTCGACCACTTCGGCCCGCATGAGCGGACGGCCACGCGTGAGGGCGACGTCCTGCCTCACCCGCACTGCGGCATCTCAACGGTGAGCTACCTGTTTCGTGGACAGGTCGAGCACCGAGACTCGACAGGCGGGCACGCCATCGTTCGCCCCGGAGAGATCCACTGGATGCGCGCAGGGCACGGTGTCGTGCACAGCGAGCGGGCTCCCGAGGCGATGCTTGGACGGCGGTCGGTCAGTCACGGACTCCAGCTTTGGTGTGCGCACGCAGACGGTGAGGAGGAGCAGGCGCCGGCCTTCGGGAGCTGGAGCGACCTACCCACGTTGGATATCGAAGGGCGAGCCGTACATCTGCTGGCCGGCAACGGCTGGGGGGCTGAGTCGCCTGTCTCGACCACATCGAACCTCGTCTACGCGATGGTGGAGCTGAAGGCGGGGGAGAGCCTTTCTCTACCCGACCATGAGGAGCGCTGTGTCTACCCGGTCGCGGGTCGCGTCGCCGTGGCCGGCTCGGTTTCCGCCGAGTTCGAAATGTTGGTCGCCGAGTCGGGCCCGCAGCGCGTCGAGGCGATCACGGACGCGACGGTCGCGATCCTCGGTGGCGATCCGATCGGCAAACGGTTCATGTGGTGGAACCTGGTGCACTCGGATCGTGACCGCCTTGCCGAGCAAGCGCGGCGCTGGCGTGCCCGCGGTTTCCCGAGCATTCCCGGTGATGATGAGGCCTTCATCCCCGCCCCCAGCGGTCCAGACATCGCCCGAATGAAGTGAACCGCCCGTCTGCGGTGCTCAGATGGCCAGCGGCGGGGCTAGGCGCCGGGGCGAATATGCACCCCTGCGTTCCGGATTCGCTCCAAGCGTCTCGAGCAAGAGAACCTAGCCTAGTCGTCCTTGGGGAAGCTCATCGTCACCCTCTACCCGGTCGCCGTGCTGCTCGTCAGCTTGGCGCTGAACGTCTTCGCGTTCGGGGTGAACCCGTACGTTGCTGCGCTGCCGTCCGCTTGGTGCATGCGTGCGCTCGTCATCGCGGCGGTGTTGCTGGCGGTCAACCACACGTGGCTCATGACCGCGACCGAGTTGACCCGCGGCCGATTCAAGATGCACGCAACTCCGGAGGAGTGGGCCGCAAGCGGGACGAGTCCCGAAGACGCGCCGCGAGATGGGATTCGCGAACTCGAGCGGCACCACAACGCCCACCGCAACACGACCGAGAACACGGTCTACTTCACGTTCCTGGCGGTTGTCTTCGTCTTGACCTCACCGAGCACTGCTGCGGCGCTGGTCTGGATCACCGGGTTTGCCGTTGCTCGGTTGGGCTACACGTATAGCTACCTCCGAGGTCACGATGGTGTTCGAGGCTTGTTCATGACCCTGGGACTGCTGGCGATGTACGGCATGGCCAGCTATCTCGTGGTCAGCGTGTTCTGGGGTGGCTGACCGAAGCGTGAGTGACCGGTCCTCAGGGAGAGAGTCGCAAGAGGATCAGGCTTGTGTCGTCCTGGAGGTCGCCCGAACGCAGACGGACGCTGTCGATCAGCTGTCGTCCGGCGTCGGCGAGATCGGTCGCGCCACGAACGATGCCGCAGATGGTCAGATGTGAGGCGAACTTGAGCAGTCCATCGCTCGCGATCAGCAGCGTCTCCGAGGTGATCGACGCTGTAAATGCGGTACCGCGGGCGGCCCCGGACCCTAGCATCGGTTTTCGGCTCTGGTTGTCGGTGAGGTCCCGGTATCCGGAGTCTCCGATCAGCCAGGCGCCAGAGTCTCCGACGCTTGCGCCGCGCAGCTCCGCTCCGGCGAGTTGGCACAGGACAAGCGTCGATTCTCCGGCGTCCCGATCTGCCTGAAGCATGCCGTCGAGCTTGCTGAGGACCACCAGCGGATCGGTGCCGTCCGGATACCGCATTCGTTCCAGTGCCGCCGCCGTGCACAGCTCCGCGGCTTGACGTCCGCCGGCTCGTCCACCGGCTCCGTCCGCAAGCACCAAGGTTGTCGCGCCGTTGTTCGACTCGACGGCAGCACGGTCCTGTCCGAGGCCGCGCCGTGCGACGACGACACACTCGGTTTGGGGAGCGAGCATGCAGGAGGCTTAGCATCGCCGCAGCGGGGACGTCGTCGGCCGCATCCGGTGCACGGTCAGAGGCGGCGCCGCTGGCGAGGCTCCGGGGTTCGGCTACGCTGATCTGTGAAACGGTGACGAAAGCTAGGTCAGCCCAGCCGATGGAAACCTCCGACGACATCCTGACGAAGCAAGAGACCTACTGGGACCAGATGGCACCGGTTCGCGAGGTCGTCATGGGTTTCGCAGACCCGCGGGCTTGGTCCGGCATGAGTCGGGGACGCAGGGCACATGTGAGCATCTCCGGCCCGGTCGCGGGGAAGACGGGCGCCATCGACATCGAGGCGGAACCACGGGCCTGGGACGCAATGCCCAACATGCTCACGGACGGGACGCTGTTCACCCTGTGGTGCTCGGCTTCGGTTCTGCGAGACGGAGTGTGTCTGCACGCGGACACGGAGTTGTTCTGGGTCGTGGATTTCGAGGGCCTGTTGCCGACGGTGCCGCGATTCCTCGAGCGGGGCTGGGGGATGTTGAACGGCCTCGACGACTCGAACTTCGGGCCGTGGCCCGGGCCGTCGCGGGATCCGTGCATCGCACCAGGCTTCGGGCCACCGCGCCGGCGAGGTCAGTGAGATTCACAGGCCGGGCTCACGGCAGGTGGACCGGACCAGGCCTTCTCAGGGCTCCTCCTCGCCACACGTGCGGACGACGTCGGGGTCGTGAACGCAGGACTTCGAGCCTGCGACACAGGTCACCGTTCCCGGCAGCAAGGTCGCGCCGCAACCGAGGACGGTGCCGGTGCAGTTGGATCCTTCGTCGGATGCGGTGCACTCGCGCGCGCTGGCTGGGATTGTTGGATCAGCGTCGGAGACCGGGCACAACGTGTTCGTTTGCGAGGAGAGCCAGCACGTCGGAAGAGGGGGGCACAGACCTGGATCCAGCACGGCGCATTGACCTGCACGAAGATCGCACGCGCCTCCGGGAACGCACTGATCGCTGCTGGTGCACGCGGTGCCGACGACACCACCACAGCCCGGCTCGTCGCCTCCGCGGCAGAACGTGGCCTCGTCGACGACGCAGAACAGCACGCTCCCTCGACACGCCCACTCCCCGGTCAGCAGCGGCGAGGCCCCGCACCCATCAGGAACCGCCATACACGACTCCCCAACCGTGCCACGGTCGTCGTCCTCACAGCGGGGAACCGTGCCGACCGGTGCGCCGGGGTGGCTCGGTGGCGCGACTTCCGTGACGCTGATCAGCGCATCTTCGCCGGGCGGCTCGCACTCGAGGCGATACGTGGGGAGCCCCGCAGCGCGGCAGTTCCGAGATTGGCCGACGACCCCTTGCCGAGCTTCGGGGTTGGCCTGAAGCCAGAAGTTTTCGATGAAGCTGAGCTGACGTCCCGCGACACGAACGGACGTTGGCTCATCGAAGTGGGCGATGCACTCGGCCAGCTGGGCGTCTGGGTCGGCCTCTCTGGTCGTAATCGTCAGCCCCATCGGCTGTCGCTCGATGTCGCTTCTGACTTGCTCGCAGGGGGCCGCGCCGGGCAGGGAAACGTCGCCGACGACTTCGCGTTCACGCCAAAATGAGTACGCACCGGAACACACTCGCCGGCACTCCACTTGATACTCCGGTGGCGGTGGAGGCCCGGGTGGAGTGACCGGCGGCGCTGGCGGCCGGTCGCATGAACCGAGCGCGGCGAGGAGGAGCACGGGGAACCCCAGCGTTGTCTTCGCTCGGCCCATCATGTTGGGCGAGTCCGCCCTCGAGGGTTGGCGACTCAGCGCCGTGGTGAATGAGCGGGTCATCGGGGTCTTTCGGTGGCTGGTAGGACCAGCCGGGCAGTCTCGGCGTGAAGAAAACGCGAGCCGACACGGCTTCCGGAATGAGGCTGTACCCACCGAGCCTCAGGTGTTCCGTTGAAAGTAAAGAAACAGCGGCTTCAGGGAAGGCTCTCCGCCTGACCCTGTCTGCGAGAGAAGTCCGCTCGACATGGCGGTGAGGCGCGGTCCGTCACCTGCTACCGTCCCGCCATGTCCACGCACGTCACCGGCCACTGCTACTGCGGCGACGTCACGTTCGACGTGACGATTCCCGATGACGATTCGCCGATCTTCACGGCGTACTGCCACTGCGACAGTTGCCGTCGCGCCCATGCGGCGCCGCTGTATCAGGTGGTGTGCGTGGACAAGACGCAGTTCACACTGACCTCAGGAGCAGAACTCGTCCGTTCCTACCGCAGACCCGGGGCATCCATTGAGCGTCGATTCTGCGGGCAGTGCGGCTCGCGGGTCTACAACGACCACTTGGCGTGGAAGCCGAATGGGAAGACGCCGCTGACCTTCTTTCCCGCCTTGCTGCAGAACCCTGGCGACCTCCCGTCGTCGCTACGTCCGGCCAAGAACGCCAACGCCGGCGAGTGCATGCTCGATGCCGAGCGATTGGCCGAAGTCCTCCCGTGCGGTTCCTAGCGGGTCCGTCCTTCGACGAACGGTCCTTGCGTGGGGGACCTGTGCTGGTGCGAAATTGTTGCGGAGGCACCTGTCGCCGGCCGTGCTAGGAGACTAGGTAGGGCCCACGGTGAAGATTCAGCTCAACACCGATCACAACATCGAAGGAACCGAAGAGCTTTCCGCCCATGTCACCGGCGTCGTGCAGAGCGACCTCGGCGAGCTTTGCGAGCACGTCACACGCGTGGAGGTTCATCTGAGCGATGTGGATGGCGCCAAGTCAGGCCAAGGTGACAAGCGTTGCGTCATGGAAGCGAGGCTTGAAGGGCGCAAGCCGATCGCGGTGACCGATCACGGCTCAACGGTCGACCACGCCATCGACGGCGCCATCGCGAAACTGAAACGTGTCGTCGAGAGCGCTGTTCGGACCTGACAACGGTGTCAGTGGGGCCTGGGCTCAGCGAGTGCGGCTGACGAAGTCTTGAAACACGGACTTGTGGCGCTGCAAGTCCAAGCTGGGCGAGACGGCGACCCGAACGATGTAGTCCTTGTCGCCTTCTTTGGTCGTGCCTTGGGTGGACGTTGCGGGGACGGTCCAGTAGCAGCCCTTGAGCTGCCCGTAGCTGACGCAGAACTTACTCTCGCTTGGGATCTCGCCGATCATCATGTGGATGAGCTCGAGGTTGGATGCGCGCTTGTAAGCCTCGCGTTCTTCGTCGGTGTTGCCTTGGGTGGGCAAGTCCAAGGAGAACACCGAGGGCGTGAAACCTTCGCTGGCCAGCTCGTCGGAAACGAAGTTGATCTTGGCGTCTGGGAGGACCTCGCGGATGAAGTTCACGAAGTCGCGCGTGTTCACGTACGCAGCCTGGATGCGCTCGAGCATGGAGGGCAGCTGCTGCGCCAGCACTTCCAGCTGATGCTCCGTGGCTTCGTTGTCGCAAAGCTGCATGTGCAGCCCGATCTTGTTCAGCAGGTGCTCGGCCCTTGCGTTCGCGACGCAGTAGCCGGCGGTGCATCGTCCGCCACTGGGGAACTTGGATCCGCTCACGTACGCGACGGTTTGAACCGGGGAGAGGATGCCGCGCTCGCTCAAGAACTGGATGTTGGGACAGAAGGTCTGATCCAGAATGAAGACCGGTTCGACCGCCTTGGCCCCGCCGGGCGTGCGGCGCTCCTTGCAGAGCACGTCGCGCAGCTTCTCGAGGTCCGGAACCTCGACCCGCGGGTTCGTGGGGATCTCGGCGATGATGTAGGGGACACCATCTTCGGCGGCGATCTGGTCGAGGACGGCGTCGGTGCTCTGGACCATGTCCTGTCCCCCGTCGACCGGAAGATCGACGACTTCGATGTCGCCCCTGCACGCGGCGACGCGTCGAGCCTGGTCGTTGGTGCCGCCGTAGCAGTTGGGCGGCACCACGATCCGGATGGGCTTCCCCCGGTGGTGTTCCAGCGCATGATCCACAAGGCCCATGACGATCGCGTATTGAACGGAGAGGCCGCTGGACCCGAGCACCGCGGCAGCGTTGGTCCCCGTGATGTGACGGACGGACTCGAGCACGCTGGCCTTGTCGGCCTGGGGATTGCGGTTCGCGGGGGTGGGGCTCTGCTGGGTCAGGCTCTGCAACGCGAGCAGGCTGTTGACCGGCGTCATGGCGATGGTCTCGCGTCGGCGCGTGTGCTGGATCTCCCCGATGGAGTCTGCGTTCTTCTCTCCGTTGACCACGATCATGCTTCCCCATTGGCTGTGCAGCCTGACGTGAAAGTCGATGTCGGGACTGAGCTCGAACTCGCTGAAGTCGTCGGACTGCGCAACGAAGATCGTGCTGTCGGCCTGTGACGAGATGTTCTGGATGCCCTCGACCTGCTGGAGCTCGAAGCGGTAGCCGTAGACGTTCCGCAAGACCTCAACGTCGATGAAGCTCGGGAGCTCGCCGGTGTGCGCGATGAGAGTGCTTCGGTTGGTGAGCAGGTTGTTTCGAAGAACGGCGAGTAGCGGAGCGGTCGTGGACGAAAAGCTGATCACGTTGTCGGCGTCCAGTCCGTGGGCTCTGGCGATGGCCCACTCGAGCACGCACGACAGCGGGTGACCCAAGCGGATGTAGTCGAACGCGGTGGGCAGTTCGCTGAGCGCCGAGGGGTCAGCGTTTTGCTCGGCGAACAACGCCTCAAATCGCTCGAGGAACTGCGTCTTGGCCAACGGCTCGTCGTAGATGTCCAGCCGATGCGTGGTCAGGTTCAACCAGTCGGCCGGCATGTTCTCGGCGACGCTCTTCACGTAGGCTTGGATCGCTGACGCTTCCACGGCGCGCATCTTAGCCGCCACCGAAGGAGGCGTGCAGGTGCTGCCACGCGGAGTCGCAGGGGTTCGCACATGGGAGCCGACCGGATGGTGTGAGGCAACGCTCCTCGACTGCCGACGGTCCGGGTCTCTGCGCAGACTCCACCTGGCACCGTCTCCCTACCCGGGCACCACGACGTGGATGTTCTTTCCAAGGTCGACGAAGGGGAGAGCGTCGCCCATGACGCCGTCGCGTTCGAAGTGCCATCGGTCGACATCCATGCCTGTCGCTCCCGCGGAGCTGCCGCCCCAGCACAGAAGGCGCCCGAGCTCGGGCTCGGCTTCGGTCACGACGACGGCACAGGAGTGGTCGCCCGCCGCCACCTCGACGGGCCTGCGGTCGGAACCAAGGTCGATCAGGGGGAGGGCGTCACCCATCTCCCCCGGATCGTCACCCATGCCGGTGCCCCAGCCCCAACACTTGATTCCCTGTCCCTTCAGAACGCACGAGTGGCTGCCCCCGGCGCGGAGCATCGTCGTCTCCCCGTGCGTGCCGAGATCGGTGGGCGGTGGAGTCGATGCGGCTTTGGGGGACTGGCCGGGTTTACGGCCCGGCGAGCGAGTGTGTCCTTGGCCGAGCTGTCCGACGCGGTTGCCACCCCAACACGCCACGCTGTGTGAGGTCGACAGCGCGCAGGTGTGGAGCCCGCCTGCGGATATCGCGGTGGCGAGGAACCCGTCTCCGAGGTCGGTGAAAGGGAGGGCGTCACCCATCTGGTCTGGGCGCGTGCCTCGTGGCTCGGTGTCGGTGAGGCCCAGCTGCCCAGCCATGCCATCACCGAAACACTTCACGCGGCCTGTGGAGAGCAACACACAGGTGTGGTCCTGCCCAGCGGTGACGTCGACGGCTTGGGCGTCGGTCCCGAGCTCGACGGGCTCTAGCTCCGCCGATGGTTCAGCGGGCGTCGGCGAGCCAAGTACGCCCGAGCGGTTGCCACCCCAGCAGCGCACGCTGGCGTCTTTGAGGACGACACAGGCGTGATCCCGGCCCATCGCGAACGCCGTGACGGCGCCGGGCAGCGGCACCGTGCTGGGAGAGGGTGGAGGAGCGTCCGTTGGGTCGACAGCGCGGCCTTCACCCCAACACCAGAGGTCTCCGCTGGCCTGGAGCGCGCACGTGCGTCCGGACTCCGCATCAATGCTCAGCAGGGACGTCACCCCGGGCAAGGGGACGAAGGGGAGCGCGTCCCCCATGTCCTTGCCGCTTCGCGATGTCCGGTCGCCCAGACCAAGCTCGCCGTTCGCGTTGCTGCCCCAGCACTTCACCCGGTCGATATCCTCGCCCACGCGCCGAACGATCGCGCAGGTGTGATCGCTCGAGGCCCCGACCTTCGCGTAGTTGGGCGTCGCGACGACGGGCGCTGACTCAGCCGGTTTGGCAGGTGTCTGCTTCTTTGCCTCGGGCGACGTCGCGGGCGGACTCGATGGCCCCGGTGGTGAGTCTGGGGACGCGTCGTGGTCGTTCCGTCCACACGCGGCGAGGGCGACCAGCAACACGACGCCGTGACGACGCTTCATCCGCCGGCCAATCCTCGAAGTTCGCGGACGAGGTTTCGGCCTTGGGTCCCGCGCGGAACTCGATGGCCCCGGTGATGGTGGAGAGCGCCCACGGAGCGAACGCTAGCATCAAAGGGGAAAGACCAGTCTGGTGGAGGCGCCTCTTCTGGAGACAGCGGTCGGTCGCCGTAGGGTGTCCAGCTGTCTCATGCGTCGCAGCCCCGGGTGACACTGGGACAGATCGCGCTCAGGGACAGGCGGCGAAGAAAACCCTCGCGATTTCGGAGGACAGACCCTTGGCACGCGACCTGCTCTTGGAGCGCGTCGAAACCGATGGCACATCTTCCCATGACACAACACGCCCTTGTCCTCGCCAGCTTCGCAGCCCTCCTCGGGGCTTCCGGGTGCGACGTGGATGCCCCCCTTCCCGAAGACTTCGAGACCGAAGACTCCCTCGTCGCCGAAGAGGAAGAAGACATGGACGAGCCCGAGAGCCCGCACGGCGCGGCGGACTTTGAGGACGACGTGGACGCGGTCTTCGCGAGCGCGCCGCTGAGCCACAAGGGAAACACCATTGCAAGCGGAGACCTCAACGGGGACGGTACGCGGGAGCTCTACACCGCCTTCTACTCACCGGTTCATGGGGTCGCGATCTACAAGGGCACGAAGACCGCGCCAACCCAATCGCGCATCTACGGCCCCGACTCGAACAACCGGGTCACGCACATGACCGCCGGCGACGTGGACGGGGATGGACAGGATGAGCTCTACATCGCGTTCGAAGAGACCGCGGGCGGCTTCTACTCGAGCCTTTACAAGATGGACGAGAACAACTCACTGAGCACCGTCTTGGGCGCGGCAGATCTTGGCATCACAGCCCTGACGGTGGGTGATGCCGACGGCACGCCCGGCGACGAACTCTACTCTGCCTACGTGGACGCCGAAGGGTACGGGTCCATCTTCCGGAGTCAATCCGGCAACAGCCGGGGAGGCCTCATCGATGGTGCTCCCGACACAACCTTCACGGCTCTGGCAACGGTCGACTTCATGAACACGGGTTCCGAGGAACTCTGCGTGGCGTTTGAGGACCAGGTCGAGACGGGTATCTACCGCGGGGCCTATCAGTTCTACACATCCACGGGGTCGTACTGGTCGGTCAATGCCATGGAGGCGGGAGACGTGGACGATGATGGCGACGAGGAACTCTACATCGCGTTTCACAACACCAGTGGTCAGTCCTCGATCTACCGCTCCGACTTCGGAACCGGTCTCGACAGCCGGGACTATGGACCGTCCACGGTGTGGGACATCGCCAGTATCCAAGTCGCGAATCTCGACTCCGACGCCACCGACGAGATCATCACGGGATTCAACCACGTCTCGGGAGTCTCCGCGATGTACCTCTCGGAGACCGGTGCCCTTCCGGGCGCGCGGATCTATGGCTTTAGCTCTGTCTGGGAGCTGTAGGAAGAGGGACGGCCCCTAGCATCACGTCGCGAGACTTGGACCGGTGGCTCGGAGTACCCGAGCACAACCCGTGTGGCCGCGATACACTCCCCTCTCCGCGTCAAGCGGTTGCTCAGAGAGGGAAGTTTGGCGGCGTTGCTGCAAAGAGATCCAGTGAAGCTGTTCGTAGACCCTTCCACGCTGCAACGGCTGAGTTGGGTCTTCGGGCTGGCACTGGTCCTGCCAGGATGCGGCCCCGTCGTGGCAGGTGCGGGCACGGGTGACGAGACCGGCGAGGGGACCACCGAAGGGACCACCGAAGGGACCACCGAAACAACGATGGGCGCAGTGACAACCGGCAGCACGACCGCGCCAACCGGGTCGAGTTCGTCCGGAAGCTCGAGTTCGGGCGAGCCGCCCAGCACGTGCGGCGTCGCAGGGGGATTTCTGTGCTGCAGTGGTGACGAAGATCGGGATGGCGTCGACGCCGAGTCCGACAACGCACAGATACCCAATATGGGTCAGCGAGATTGGGACGGAGATGGGAACGGTGATGTGGTCGATCGTTGTCCCACCGTTCCCGACGACCCGACCCAGAGTTCTGATCATTTCGACTCAGACTATGACGGCCTCGCGAACGTCTGTGACCGCTGCCCACGCCCGCTGGTGCAGGCGAATGCGGACTTCGATGCCAGCTTCCCGGCGCGCATGCTGGTCCGGAACATTCCGACCAACGCCGACGCTGACTCGGACGGGGTGGGTGACGCTTGCGACAACTGCGTCGCCGTTCCGAACTGCCGCGGCTGGAGTGCATCCAATCCACCGCCGATCGGGATCTACCCCGTAGACTTCGACGACTGTCAGCTCGATTCGGACAATGATGGGATCGGGGATGCGTGTGAGGGCGAACAGGCCGGTGGCGCCGCAGGTCCTGCGGGCTTCGAGGACAGCGACGACTTCGATCAGGACGGGATTGCGAACCTCGAAGATCTGTGCCCGCGACTTCCGATCTCAGCGCCGCAGCGCCTTGCCTGCAACGAGTCATCGGAGTGCGGCGAGAACCGGACCTGTGCCTCGACGGGTACCTGCAATCATGTCGACACAGACGCGGACGGGTTTGGTGACCGCTGCGACAATTGCCCGTGGGTCGCAAATCCGGGTCAGGAAGACGAGGAGGACCTCGACTTCGTGGGAGACGCCTGTGAATCTCATCCCGGCTGCGAGGAGAGGCAGACACCGCGGACCTTGGCATTCTTCGATATTTCGGTGTCGGGGTTCTGCTGCGTGCCAACCCTGGTCCGCTCGAGCGACGGCGACGGAGACCTCCTCGACGTCCTGAGCTGCGCGGACCTCAGCGCCCCGCTGACGGCCGAGAACTGCACCGCTCTCCTTGCCCAGAATCCCGAAGCGCCCGAACACAGCCTGGCCGTGCGCGAGACATGCACGACCGATGACTGCACGGCCTTGCCTGCAGAGGTCGCCGCCCGGGTGGGTGTCTTGTTGCTTCCTCCCGGGTGCGATGCTGCTCTGGCGGCGGCCGGCATGAGCGTACTCGACAACCTGCAAACCGGGGGACTCGCAGCCGGGGCTGATGCGCGACAGGAGTGGTCTCGGGCGTGCTTGATGCCCCCCCGGGACACCGACTTCGATGGACCCGGCGACAGCTGCGACAATTGCCCGTTGGTCCCCGACCCCACGCTCGAGACCTACGTCGACGACGAGGGCGTGCACTGGCCCAATGACGGCGCCGTCTGCAACGGCGACTTTCTCTGCCACTAGAAGGCGGCGGAGATGAGCCGAAACGACTGACAGCGGGCCCAGTCAGTTCATTGGGAACACAGGAGGGCACAGGTACGTCTACGTCACCGATGCGACCCGCGGCACGTGCTGTCTTGGCTCTTGGGATCTTCGTCGGTTGTGCGCCGCAGGGCGAGAGCGAGGCCCCGGTCGCGAAGGCGGCCTCGGTAGCGCCGACCGAGACGGACGATGCGACAGCGGAGGTCTCGGTGCACGATGCGCCCGAGGCTGGGCCGGAGCAGCCCGACCCGATCGTATTGATCGACGATCCGCAGACGTTGGACTCGCTGGGCCTGGGCTTCGGTCCGACGGTGATGGGAGTGGATGCGACGGACACGTTGGCGCTTCGCAAGTCGCGTCGCTTTCGAGAGCTGGCGTCGCGGATCCGCGAGTTCGACATGCCGGGCTGGTGGCTGCGCAGCTCGAGGACGGAGCTGCAGCTCAGTGCGGTGGTCAACCGCCTGGACCGGCAGGACATGCTGCCCGGAACCTGCGGGGAGACGCGGTTGGTGTACCGGGTGGTTCACCACACCAAGTCGGGCGAGACAAAGACGTTGCCGGCGGCGCTGAACGTGTTGTTCGTGCAGCACGATCCGGGGCAGGGGTGCCAGAGCGTGGCGCAGTCGTGGCGGGTGGAGGACGCGGCGGCGCTCGCGAAGGACGGCGGTCCGCTCAGCGAGGCGGCGCTGTCGTTCGACAACGTGCGGGCGGTCGAGTCCAACGTACAGGGCGACTTTCGCGGCCGGCCGCGCAACGTGCTGAAGATCCACCTCGCGGCCGAGGACCCGCGGTGGGACCGAGCCTCTTGGAAGACCGGTGTGCTCGAGTTCAGCCCCGACACGATGTACAAGGGCCGCGGTTGGGAGCGAGTGACCGAGCTGATCAGCCAGCCCGCGATGCGGGAAGCCATCGCCCAGGGCACGGCGACGACGCAGGACCGCGGGATCCGGTATCCCGAGTGGGACGAGACCGGGCACGACGGCTTTGGGCGGGCGGCCTCGCTGCTGCCTGAGGATGGAGACTACGCACCGTTCGAGGACAAGGCTGCGTTCTTGAACCGCGCGCGGTCACTGACCTGCGGGGGGTGCCACGACACGCGGGCAGTCGAAGGGTTCCATGTGGCGAATGGGGCCTCGGCGCACCTGGTGGACGAGACGGCTTGGCGCCGGGCGTACGTCACGGCGGTGGCGCAGGGGCGTGAGCCGAATCGGGTTCGTTTGTCGGTGTACGGAGAGGACTGAGCGGCCCGCTCGACGACCCACGTCCTTGGTATCCTCGCCCAGATGACGGGGCCGAGTGACGAAGAGCTACTCGCGGCGTGGGGTGCTGGCGACGACAGCGCTGCGGCCGAACTCATCAACCGCCACTTCGAGGACCTCTACCGGTTCTTCGCTGGCAAGGTGGGAGACGAAGCCGAAGAGTTGATCCAGGTGACGCTCGTGGGCTGTCTCGACAACCGGGCGAAGCTGTCCGAGATCCGCAGCTTCCGTGCCTATCTGTTTGGCGTGGCCCGCAACCGCCTGTTCGACTACTTTCGCGGACGACAGAAGGCGGAATCGGTGGACCCGTTGGCGTCATCCCTTGCCGATCTGCAGACGCCGGCGAGCGAACGTGTCGCCCGGAATGAACAAGAACGCTTCGTGCTGGAAGCGCTTCGGCGGATCCCGCTCGAGTCGCAGCTGCTCATCGAGCTCTACTACTGGCAGTCGCTCAGTGGCCCCGAGCTGGCGCAGGTGTTCGAGATCCCAGAGGGCACGTTGCGCGGGCGGCTGCGACGCGCCAAGACCCTGCTGCGCGAGCAGGTCGCTCAGGTGGCCCAGGCCGGTGTTGCCCTCGACGACACGCTGACCCGCCTGGCGGACTGGAAGCACAGTCCCGCTGCTCCATGATCGAGTGGACGATCGACGCTTGAGTCGGCTCAGGCACTTTTTTCCGATTAATCGTGTTCGTCGGTGATCGAACGGAGGCCTCGCTCGCCGTACTCAGCATGGCCCGCTCCTCCAACCCCCTCCCGACCCGTTTCACCGTCGCTCTGCTTGCGCTGTCGACGCTCTCCCCGGCTGCAGGGTGTGCCGCCTACAACAAGACCATGGGCGCGGTGATGCGGAACTCCAACGTCATCGAAGGTCACGTCGAGGCGACGAACACCATGTCGGTGCCGGTTTGCAAGATCACCCTCAGCCCCAACGGCGGAGAACCCAGAGACAGAGACGACCTCAATGGTGACGTTCTTGCCCCGGGGCAATCCGCACAGGTCGACATTCCAACGATCGGCGACCCCATGGACCTCGAGGCCCCTCAACCCGAGGCCTGGGACATTGCGGTCTTTGGCTGCAAAGAAGGCCCCGTCGGGATTGTGGATCCGGGGACCGTGCTCGTGTCGTACGACGCGATGCCCCTGGAGAAGGACGGGACGCTCACGATTCGCTAGCAGCCCGTGGTGAAACCCGACACGACGTCTCACGCGATCCGCCGCGCCGTGTTTCACCACGGACTGCTAGTCGCCAAGCCAATCGCTCACGCGCTCGGCATCCTCTTCCCACTGCGCACCCATCTCCTTGAATCCGTCTCGAGCCTGCTCGGCCAGCGAGCGGGCCCGCTCGGGCTCTCGTTTGGCGGTGGTCAGGGCCTGGGACAGCAGCCACGCGTACTGGGCCTCAAACCTCGTCTTGGTTCCGCCCGCGCTTTGGATCGCCCACACTCGCTCGGCTTCCGAGAGCGCCTCCGCTGCGTCTCCACGGTCGAGCAACAGCGTGGCCAGTGCGTAGCGAGACTGTGCGACGTCGAGATGGTCGGCGCCCAGGACTCGCATCCGGCCCTCCACGATTTCGCGAAGCTCGTTCTCCTGGGCGAGACCGTTGCGGCCGTGTTTGACCTGGCAGCGGACGCGGTGGCTTCGGATCGCCAGCGCGTTGGCGTGGCCGGCTCCGAGGTTCTCGCGCGTGTTGGCGAGAGCAGCTTCGTACGCAGCGTCGGAGCGCTCGAGGTCCCCAAGACTGCAGTGGATGTTTGCGAGATTGGTCAGAGTCATTCCCACGTTGGGATGCTTGGGCCCCAGTGCCTCGCGCTGAAGCTCCAGGACGCGTTCGAACTCGTCTCGGCCGGCTTCGAGTTTCCCTTCGGCCTGCAGCGTCGAGGCGTAGTTGTAGCGGGCCTGCGCGACGTCGGGGTGGTCGGGGCCGAGCGCGGTCTCGTACGCGACGACGGCGCGGAGAAAGAGCGGGCGAGCCTCCGCGTGGCGTCCTTGCAGGATCAACGCGAGGCCCACGTTGCTCCACACCGTGACCGTATTCAGATGGTCGGGACCCAGGGCCTCCTCCGTCGTGGTCGCGGCTCGGCGAAAGACCGCTTCCGCCTCCTCGTACCGGCCTTGGCCGAAGACCGCGAGCCCGAGGATGGTCCCAATCCCTGCCGCATCGGGATGCTCAGGCCCGAGCGCTCCTTCGAACTCGAGGACCGCCGCGCGCAGCTCGACCTCCGCCTGCGCATGCTCGCCGCGCGAGTACAAGTACTCGCCGAGCTTGGCCCGAATCTTTGCGCGGCTCCCCGCCGCCATTTCAGTGGCGTTGTCGGCATTCGCAAGCGCGCGCCGTGCCTCCGCGATCGCGTCATCGTAGCGTCCTGCCCGCTGGAACAGCTCGGCAACGTTGATCTGCAGGGAGGCGAGGCGATCTGGTTCGCCCTGGGCCAGGCCTTCGGCAACGTCGAGGTAGCGCAGCCCCTGCTCGACCTCGCCGAGGCGTTGCCCGACGACGAGCACCAGCAGGGCCGACGCTTCGAACGCGTGGTCGCGCTGACTCCACGTGGATGCGGACTTCAACGCTGTGCGGAGCGCCGCCTCGGACCCTGCGTAGTCCGAGAGGCGCTCACGAACCATGCCGTCGTACAGGGCCAGCTCGGTCTGGATGGGCCCGTATTGGGTGTTCGCCAACGCCTCACGCGCGGCCTCCACGGACTGCGTCGCGCTGTCGAACCGACCGGCGAGCTGCTCGGCGTTGGCATCGGCGAGGAAGGCTCGGGCTCGATCGACTGCGTCCGCCTCCGCCGGTGGCGGGGCTTGAACACCATCCATCAGTGCCCCCAGGTCTTCACACCTCGCCAGCGGTGGCAGGCTGCCGACAATGTCGTGAGCGCCCCGCACGACGTCCGCGTCCGCGCTCGCGAGGACCTTCGCGACCGCCGACAGGTCGACGCGAGCCTGCTGCAAGCACGTCATCCGCATGTCCATCACAGCCGGTGGTTGGTCGCCATGGACGCGGGTGGCTTCGCACGTCTCACGTGCCATCGACACCCAGTCGGCGGCGTAGCCATCGAGGTTGGAGCGGGCGCGGGTCCAGGCTGCATCTGCGTACGATGGCCCAACCGCGCGAAACGCCGCCTCCACGCCTGCGCGGGTTGTGTCGTCCCATGCGCCTTCCAGCCGAATAGAGGGATCGCCACACGGTGGATCCGGCGCGGGGTCGGCCACAGACCAGCTGACCAAGGCCGCCGCCGCGACACCCGTGCCCGCCGCAATCCATGGCCACCGGCGGTGGGTCGCAGTTGCGGACGAGAGCGCGTCGAGAAGCGCGCGCATGCTCGGCCAACGCTCGGCCGGATCGGGGCAGAGGCCGCGACGCAACGCCTGCACGATGCGGCGGGAAGCGGTCGGCGTGGGCCACTGGGCGGGACCGCTGAGCTTGGCCTCGAGCAGAGCCTTCGGGCCCCCGAACCTTCCGTTCGTGGCGAGCGGATGGCGGCCGAGGACAGCTTCCCACGCCGTCAGGCAGAAGCTGTACTGGTCACTGAGTGCATCTGCTCGGCGCCCGTCGTGTTGCTCGGGTGCCATGTATGCCGGCGTGCCCACGACCGTTCCGGTCTGCGTCACGGTGGCTTCGAGATCGTCGGCATCTGGCGTGACGCTGGACTCCGCCGCAACGTGTGCCACGCCGAAGTCCGTGACGCGGGCCCGGCCATCGACACCCACCATCACGTTGCTCGGTTTGAAATCACGATGTGTCAGCCCGCGGGCGTGGGCTTCGACCAGCCCTCGTCCCGCGGCGATCACCATGTCGATGACCGCCTTGGCGGGGTGTTCTTCGTCCAGCCAGCGGTCCAGCGTCGTCCCGTCGATGTACTCCATCGCCAAGAACACCGTGCCGTCGGTTTCTCCGACCTCGTGCACTGCCACCACGTTGGGGTGGGACAAACGCGCCAACGCCCGCGCCTCCTGGAGGAGCCGTGCCTGAGCTTGCCCGCCTTCCCGCCGCAACAGCTTGAGTGCCACCCGCCGGTCGAGTTGTGGATCGAGGGCCGCGTAGACCACGCCGTGCGCGCCCTCGCCCAACTTCTCGAGCACGGCGAACCGCCCGATGCGAGGTGCCGGCGACTCGACCTTGGCCAATCGGCGCAGCAGGTTTGCCCGCGCGATGTTTCGAGCGACCGGATCCGCCACCTGCGGGCGCGGAGGCGGGACGGTGCTCATCACCCATCACGGACGAGAGGAATGGGCGCAGGTTGCATTCGGGGGTGGGATCAGCCGGTGGTCGAGCCGCTATCGCCGCCCGTACCGACGGGGTATTGGCCTCGCGTCGACGAGCGACCACGATCCGAGCGCGGTCGTGCCAATCGTCCGCCTGGCTTCATGCGTCGCGATGCGGCGAAAGGCCGAGCCACTCACGCCACCTCTGGGCGGGCACTCCATCGGCGTCGAGTCCGGCCGAGGCGGTGGGGCAGAACATGATCCACTGCCAGTCCTCCGCACCGACGCACGCCAGACGGGTCGATCGATCCATATAGTCGATGAAGGAGGCCCCGAGGACGTAGCCGTGTCCATCCCCGTCTTCGTGGCTGAGGTAGACGACAGATTCGCGTCCGCCCTCGGTGTCAAACCCGATGCTGTCTCCGTTGGAGACCGTGTACCAGCCAAGCTTCTGGTGCCACACACGATCGTAGGGGTCGTCCGGATTTGGGAAACACTCCTTCACCCAGCTCTGGCGGAGTTCACCACCCCCGGGAAGTTGCCGGCAGCACCGCCGGCGGTAGGGTCCCGGATGATGGGAACGACGCGCTCGGCAGATCGCCTCGGAGGTCTGATCGCTCGATTGTTGGGGGTATTCCTGGTGCTGGGAGGGCTCGGGGAACTCATCGGGGCCGTGGGACATTCACGGGTCAACGAGGTGCTCGCGGTCCTTCACGCTGATGGGGTCGTCCGCGCGTGGGTCGGACTGCAGGCGGTCATGAGCATCGGGGTGGGCTTGGAGCTCTTGCGCTCGGCGAAGGGGCTGACGCACCGAGAGGCGATCTCGATACGGCGGGGCCGCGGATGCGTCGTCACGTTCTTGGGACTCATCGCCGTCAGTCAACTCCTGCTCGCTTGGCGTCTGTATCCGCGACTACTCGAAGCGCCACCGCCCGAGCCGTTTCCGGGTTTCTGGGTGCTCTCGATGGCGTTCGCGCCTTTGGGTCCCGCCTTGATGGCGGCGGTCTTGTTGTTTCGCCTGCGGCGCCAGGAGAGGACGTAGGCGGAAGCTCGTCGGGGGTCGGTTGAATGCTCGCGGATTCGCGACGTCCGACATCCGCCATGCCAGGATCTCGAGTCTGCTCCTGGTGCATCGCGACGCGAAGCGAGCGCGATGGAGCGGATGGCATCGAGATCTCGATAGACTGGATCGATCCGGACACCGGTCGCTGATTCTGCAGGTCAGGCGGACCCGCTTCCTCCCCGCTAGAACCGGCCGCCCCAAGTGAGGCCTCCGCCTCCGCGAAGTGTGAGCGGCCGCAGATACCGAGGGGGGAATGCCGACACCTGACCGTCGCGATAGCGTTGGGTCGCGTCGACCATGGTGACTGGCTGCGTCAGGATCATGCTCTGGCCTACGGTCATGCCCACCGCAGCCTGCCGAATACCCGAGACCGGGCGATCGAGTGCGACACCGAGGATCACACCGACGCCGACGTTGTAGACGAGGGCGCCCAGATGAAGGATGAGCGAGCGGCCGAAGGTTTCGGACTTCGCGCTGCGGTGCATGCCTGACTCGGCAAGCGCGAGCGCGCTGCAGGTGGACTGGCCGGAGCGCAGGGCCTTTTCGAGTTGGCGGTGTGATCGGATCACCTTGGGGATCGACACCGACCGCACCACGGTCCCGATCAATGCGGAACTCGCCCCGACGTAGAGGTCGCGACGCACCGGCCCGTCGAGCTGTGAGGCCGTTGTGAACAGTGCAATGGAGGCGGCGCCATACGCCGCTCCCCAGCTTGCTGCCCAAATTCGAGAGCGGTGGGCTCCAACCCGCATGGACGTGCGGATGAACTCGAGTCGCTGTTCGGCCGGGATGCGCGCGGTGAGGGGACCAGCTTCGAGTGCGGGGTCGACGGGGCAAGGCGCCGCGGAGGCGAGGTGGGGACAAGCGGTGAGGCTGAGGATGCCCGCGATGATCGAGGCTCCGCGCGCCGGGCTCGGTCGGTGACTCATCTCGTTGCGAGCTTTCCCGCGGACGCGCGCCGTGAGGCCATGCGTGCTCGCAGCTGTGCCGGCCGCACCCACTGCGGTTGCGCACCGGCGGCGATCGAGCGCTCGTGGGCACGGACCGCTTCGACCACCACCGCGTTGTACGGAGCCGACTTGCCGAGCGTCTGCGCGACATCGACGATCTCTCCGTTGAGATCATCGATCTCCGTCGCGCGGCCGGCTCGCAGATCGGCGAGGGTGCTGGTGATGGCGGTGGGACCGACAGGCGCGGTTGCCTTCACGAGCCACGTCGGCAGTCGCATGGACGCCGCCACCGCGCGCGCACCCAGTGGCCCCACGCGTGCGATGGGTCGTCCTGCAGCTGCCATGAGGCGCCGCCCTTCCAGCAGGCATTGGGAGAAACAAGCGCGAGCGTCGGAGTCCGCCAGCATCGCTACGATGCCAAGGCCGGTTGCGCCGCCGATGCCGTTATTGAGGTTGAGCAGAAGTTTCCCGGTGGCCACGGCCTCGATGTCGGAGCGGATCTCGGTTGGCAGGCCCGTCCGTCGCAACGCGGAGGCCATCGCTTCGAGCGCCCGGTTTGAGGCTGGCGTTTGCCCTTCGCCCAGGTACACCTTGCCGGGGACGGTTTCGGTCGTGGCCCCTCGAGGCCCGGTCACAACGTTGAAACCCACCACCGCGGCGATCACGTGTGACAGGTGGGTCCGTAGCCGCCCGGGGTTGCGCAGTCCGTTTTGCAAAGAGACGACCGGGACGCAGGGCGCAAGGACCTCGGCCAGGGTTTGCGCTGCCCCTTCTGTGTGGGCAGCCTTGACGCTGACCAGGCACAGCTCGACATCCGACAGCGCCGCGACATCGCTGGTGAGCACGAGGTCTTCGCCGCGACGGTGAATGCCGCCGCGAGCATCGACAGCGTGCTCGGGCGGCCCCGCCGCGACTCGCTCCGCCAGGTCGAGCAGGACCACCGGCAGCCCCGCGGCGGAGAGTCGGGTGCCGATGTGACCTCCAACCGCGCCCGCTCCGAACACGCCGATGCGTTTGCGCGCGTGGGTGGTCATTCCCTTGCCTCGGCGATCCGGGCCTTCGCGAGTTGCACCGCCGCGTCATGGGTCGTGATCGACGCCGACTCGGAGAGCTCGACGATTTCGTCGACCAGGTCTGCGATGACGCGTGTGCGTTCGCAGGACACGGCGAAGAGGTCGACATCACCGTCGCTTTCGAAGCTGTTGACCTCGACCGAGGCCGCGATCACGCCGCCGGCATTGAGCACGAAGTCGGGGGCATAGAAAATGCCACGCTCTGCCAAGGCCGCTGCATGCCGTGTTTCGTCGCGCAGCTGGTTGTTGGCGCCTCCTGCAATGACCTTCGCTTTGAGGCGCGGAATCGTGTCGTCGTCGAGAACGTCTCCCATCGCACAGGGGGAGAAGACGTCGACGTCGAGGTCGTAGATCTCGTCGAGCCCAACCCGGGTGGCGCCAAACTCGTCGAGGGCCCTTTGGCACGCGACATCGTCTGGATCGCAGACCCACAACTTCGCGCCCACGCGGGCGAGCTCTCGGCCGAGGTGATAGCCCACACCGCCCATGCCCTGGATCGCAACCTGGAGCCCGCTCAGGTCGTCTCGCTTCAGCGCGTGTTTGACCGCGGCCTCGAGGCCCACGAAGGTCCCGAACCCGGTGGCCGGAGAGGTATCGCTCGCGCGACCGACCACGTAGTCCGTTTCGCTCGCGATGACTTCCATGTCGGCGGGCGTGGAGCCCACGTCTTCGGCCACGATGTACTTGCCACCAAGACCCTCGATCGCGCGACCGAATGCCTGAAGCAACTCGGGAGTCTTTTCGGTCCGCGGGTCGGCCAGGATGACGCTCTTCGCACCACCACCAGGCAGGTTGGCCAGCGCAAGCTTGTAGCTCATCGCACGGGACAGACGCAGCACGTCCCGCAGCGCGGCCGCTTCGGTCGGGTAGGGGTGGATTCGACAACCTCCACCCGCGGTGCCGATCGGTCCTCCCCAGTGGATCGCGATGATCGCTCGCAGGCCCGCGTCAGGATCACATACGAAGCTGATCATCTCGTGGTCGTCGAAGACGGGGGATTCGAACACTGCCATTGCACAATGGTGGGGTCGAAATGGAGACGTGAACGTGAAAACTCTGCGGCAGGGTTGGTGGCGCTGAAGTCATCGAGCCGCCGCCTACAACGCTTTCGCGCTCGCCAAAACCGTGTCCCGGGCCACGCCGCACCTTCCAAACCGCGGGGGGCTCATGGAACGAAAAGATTGCCGCTTCCGAGGGACGAATCCATCCCCACACTCAGGAGAGGAGTCATCATGAAACTGCAAGTCGATCGAGAGTATGAAGGAGACATCCAGTCTGTGATCGAGCGCCTGCACGGCATGGAGTCGCGACTGCGCACGCGGTATCGGGCAGAGACCGGTTGGACCGACGAGTCGACGATGTCGATCGGTGGTCCTGGGGTGCGCGGCTCGGTCAACGTCGCCGGTCAAAAACTGCATGTGGAGCTGGAGCTGAGCCCGGTGCTCATGCCCCTGCGATCTCGAATCGAGAAGCTCCTTGGCAAGGAACTCGACCGGGTGGCGGTGGCTTGAGATGACACAGGGCAAGAGATTGCTCTTCACCACGGCTCGAATGCCCTACGCGGTCGATGAGATCCGGAAGCTGGGTCGGCGTGGTCATACCGTCCACGCGGCCGACACGTTCTGGAACGCACCGGGGCTTCACTCTCGCTGGGTCGAGCAGCGACACATCACGCCGTCGGTTCGCTTCGAGACTCCAGCGTTCCTCGACAGGATCGTCGAGATCGTGCGTGACTACGACATCGACACCGTGCTGCCGATGTTCGAGGAAGTGTTTTACCTCAAGCGCTACGCCGACGTGCTCGCGGATCGGGTCGAGGTCTTCGCGCCTTCGTTCTCCGCACTCGACCGGCTGCACGACAAGATCAAGTTCGTCGAACTGTGCCGAGAGATCGGTGTACGGACACCCGAGACCGTCGTGGCCTACGACGCAGCGCAGCTCAAGGATGCGGTCGGGGCTTTTCCGGAATACTTCGGCCGCCCCGCGCATTCGCGTGGAGGGGTGTACCTGCTCACCAACACGGGCCCGCTGGCAGGGGTGGTGCCGCTGGAGAAGTGCCGTCCGACGCAGAGCAATCCGTGGCTGGTACAGCCGTTCGTGCGGGGGTTGGACATCTGCACGTTCTCCGTCGCACGCAAGGGGAGGGTCGCGGCCCACGCCGCCTACGTGCACCCCAA
This sequence comes from uncultured Pseudomonadota bacterium, assembly GCA_913061055.1. Taxonomy (GTDB): domain Bacteria; phylum Myxococcota_A; class Polyangia; order Nannocystales; family Nannocystaceae; genus CAJXVA01. Next base: position 9,319 of record CAJXVA010000019.1, on the reverse strand, counting down.
GACGATCGAGTCGGCAGGCGGCATCGTCTACGAGTCGACGGTCGAGGAGGATGCATTCGCGGCCGTGGACAAGTTCGTGGAGGCGACGAACTTCGACGGTCAAGTGTCCTTCGACTTCCTGCGGACCGAGGCTGGGCTCAGTGCCGTGGAATGCAACCCGCGCCCCACGGCGGGACTCACCGTGATGCCGGCGGACATGCTCGACGAGGCGCTCTTCGGTCGGGTCTCGGCCAAGCCGCGGATCGCTCCGGCGGGCACACGCCGACACATCTTCTCGGCGTTGGTCCGGGACATGTTCCAGCACTGGCGCGGCATTCCCTCGGACTGGCGCGAGCTCGTTTCTGGTTCCGAAGACCTCTACGGGACCAAGGGCGATCGACTGCCAGGGCTGTATCAGATCCTCTCGCTGTCGCACGTCCTTCGCTACCGCAGACGAACTCCCGCCGCCGACCGAACCCGCAGCGATCTGCTTGCCGGGTACTTCTTCGACGTCAGCTGGGACGGCGAGCCGATGCCTCAACCGACGGCGCAGCGGGCAGCGGTGTAGCAGTCGCTCGCGCCAGGTATGCCTGGTGCTGGTCAACCAGGAACGCGCAGACGCCCTCGATGACGGGAGCAGATCTCGGCGACAAGAACACATCGAAGGCGTGCTGGGCTCCGCCGATCTCGGCGAAGAGCACCGGCGACTTCGACGTGTCGCGCAGGCGCTCCACGAACAGCCTCGCGTCCTCCAGAGGGGTCATGGTGTCGCGGTCGCCGTGGATGACGAAAAAGGGCGGGGCGCTCGCGTGGATTTGGTCGGTCGGCGAGCCCGCGTGGAACTTTTCGGGCTCCTCGTCGAAGAACGCTTTGATCAACACCGGGCCGATGAAGCCGTCCACATACTTGGCCTTGCGTGCGCCCAGCCGGTTGGTGAGGTCGAATACGGCGTACAGTGGAACGCAGGCTTGGACGCTGGTGTCCGCGGACTCGAAGTCTGGCTGGTACTCGGGCCGATTCGCGGTCAAGGCGAGCAGTGCAGCCAAGTGGCCGCCGGCCGAGCCGCCTGTCACCGCGATGAAGTTTGGGTCTACGCCAAAGTCTTCGGCATGCTCACGGATCCACGCGAGCGCTGCCTTGAGGTCGACGAGCTGATCGGGAAACGTCGCGCCTGGGCTCAAGCGGTAGTTGACGTTGAAGCCAACCCAACCTTGCTGACATAGGTGCACGAGCAGCGGGATGCCTTGTTCACGCTTGTCGCCCATGACCCAAGCCCCTCCGTGAACCTGCACGATTGCGGGCCGAAGGTGACGGCGACCGTCGGGCGTGTAGACGTCGAGCTCGAGTTCGCGGCCTGCCACTCGCCGATAGACGATGTCCTTGCTGCGACGCGCCCGCGCTTCGGCGATGGGAAAGGGGATGAGAAGGCTTCGCCACGGAAAACGGTGGGCTGGCTCGCGAATCGCCGCTCGTGAGAGCGCACGATGCACGACCCCGCGGGCTCGCCGGCCCTCGATGATCAGCCCGGCGAGTCCGCCCCACGACAGTACGCTCAGGCCCAATCCCGCCCAGCCAGGCCAAGCCTCCATTGCGCCTAGTTCCCAGAAGAGCCAGGTCGCTAGGGCCTGCCATACCAGGTGGTGCGCGGCGAGCTCCATCGTGAGCCACGAGAACAGGAAGCTCGGGACGAAGAAACGCCGGTGATCGCCCATCGGCCAGAATGCGTTCGCCGTGAAGGCGGCGCCCACGGAGGTCACGACAAGGAAGATCCAAGGAATCAAGGTGGCCCCCAGCAGGTCGCAGGATGCAACCGGATCAAACTTGAGCACGATGCGGGGGTTGGCAACGCGCAAGCCTTGCGACTCCCGGGCGCTGGGGAGGCAAATGCGTCAGCAGTGGTGGGCCGCGCCTTCACTCCCCCGCGCGCTGGGGCAGTCGAAGCAGGCGGTCACCGTGCGCGGACTTGGCGGACTTCGAGCATCTCTTGGGTGATCGACTCCTGGCGGAGCTTGCGGACCTCTCGCTCTTGTTCGCCGATCTTGCGGTCCGCCGCATCGTGGGCGCGACTCATGGCCCGCCATCGCGCCTCGGCTTCACTGGTCGCGGCGCGGGTGAGAGCGCAGCAAAGCCGTGCGTGCCACAGCAGCGCAGCGGCTTCTTCACGGAGTCCCTGCTGGGGCGTGAGCGCAGCGAGGTTGCGATACGGCAGCGCGGGTTCGGGCCGCGGGGCGGCGTTCCACACCGAGGTGCGCGGAGCCCCGTCGGGCTCGACCGACGAGGTCACCACGATGCGGAGCCGGGTTTTCGTGGGGTCGACGCCCGACAGCAAGCCGACCTCGGCTGCGGTGGACTCGACGGCCTCGAACGAGGATGGCACCGACAGACCCAGGGCCTGCTCGAAGCTCGGATCGTCACGCAACTCGGTCGCCAACCGCTCTCCGACCACGATCCGGAGCTCGTCGGGCAGGAACGCCTCGCATCTGAGGGTGTCCGCCACCCGGGCGTTGAGCGGCCCGCACAGACCGAGGTCGGTCCCGATCGCCACGGTAATCCGCGGTCCGTCGATCACCGAAGCACCAACGTGTTCGGCGATGCGAACACACCAAGCCTGGTGGGCCTCGACGCGGCGCTGGTGCTCCGCCCAGTGCAGGGCTTGAGTCGCGGCAAGTGTCCTGGAGGCCCGCGCGATGCCTCGAAAGCTTCGCCATGCGTTGAGCCGCAGCTCCATGCGCCGCGCCGAGGTCACGGTGCAGCCTCGTCTTCGCCGTGGTCCGCGGATGGTGGGTCGACGATGCGCCGTACGACCTCGCGAAGACCCTCGAGGTCTTCTCCGTTCAGCGCGCCGTCGTCGATGCTCGCGGCCCGAAATCGAGGTTCGGCGACGATCGCTCGGCACCAGGCATCGACTCGAGGCCCGACGTCGTCGAGCGGGGTGCCGACCAGTCCTGTAGAGTCGGCGATCAGCAAGCGCGCGACGGTCTGCGACCACGAGCGTGTGACGCCGCGTTCTTGCGCCAACAGCTGCCGAACGCGTCGCCCCCAATCCACGACCGCCTGCGACGAAGCCTCCAGTCGGGTGCCGAACCGGGCGAATGACTCCAGCTCCAGAAACTGGGCGTATCGGTTCTTGAAGCTTCCGGCCAGCTTGCGGACCACCAATGGCTGGGCCTTGCCACCGACGCGGGAGACGGAGAGCGCGACGTCGACCGCGGGTGTGAGCCCAGATGCCAGCAAGTCGGTGTCGAGTCGGATCTGCCCATCGGTGATCGACACGATGTTGGTGGGCACGTAGGCGGTGAGGTCTCCGGATTGGGTCTCCACCAACGGGAACGCGGTCAGCGAACCTCCCCCATGGCTCTGGCTGAACTGGGTGGCACGTTCGAGCAGGCGGGCGTGGGCGTAGAACACATCCACCGGGTGGGCTTCTCTGCCGACGGGGCGGCCCAGCAGCAGTGCGAGTGAGCGGTGGATGTCGGCGTGGATCGTGAGGTCGTCGTAGACCACGACGACGTCACGTCCACTGAGCGCGAGCTCCTCGGCCATGGAGCACGCCGCGTAGGGCGTGAGGTGAACCATGCCGGGGGGGTCGTCGGCATCGGAGACCACGGCAAAACCGTGTCGAAAGAAGCCCCGGGCGCGGAGCCACTCGAGGTTGGCCGCCGTCTCGCTCCCGCGGCGGCCAATCGCGACATACACCCCGATGATCTCGGAGTCGCACGAGGCCAGGATGTCGAGGCCGAGCTCCGTCTTGCCCGTCGAGCGGTCACCGATGACCAGCTGTCGTTGCCCCAGGCCGATCGGGATCATGGTGTCGAGGGTGAATACGCCGGTGCGCAGGGGCCGATGCACAGGCTCGCGATCGAGGAGAGGGGCGGGTCTGGGGTGTACACGTACGCGCCGACGCAGGGCAGGCTGCTCGGCTCCGTCGATCGCTCGTCCGAGGGGGTCGAGGACCCGGCCGACCAGGTCGGCACCGACCGGGACGTCGAGGACCCGGCCCGAGCGGCGCACGGTGTCTCCGGCTCGAACCCGGCTGGGGCGGCCCAACAAGACGACCCGGACCTCCTCTTCGGTGAGGTCCTCGGCGATGCCATCCACGCCGCCGACGTCGAGCAGCTCCCCCGCAAAAGGGCGGTCCAGCCCGACGACCCTCGCGACGCCGTCGCCGACCGCGAGAACGTGTCCGACCCGGGAGTGCACGTCGAGCGGCTCGAGCTCGATGAGGTGTTCCCGAAGTTCGTCGAGGACATCTTCGGCGGTTGCACGCATGCGGGAGTCGAGTTCACTCATGCATCACCCCGCGCGAACGACTCGGCGCTCGTACCATTGCTGAAGGCTCGACGATGCGCTGGCCTCCACCTCGTGCCCGGCGATCTGCAGCCGTACGCCTGCGACGATCTCGGGATCGACCTGCACCGAGAACCGAAACCGCGGGTCGAGAATGCCGCGGAGCTCCTCGGTGAGTTCGTCGGGATCCGCGTCCGAGCCAACGTGGATCGCAATCGGTTCCTCGGAAGTCGCGTGACCCTCGTCGAGCAATCCCTGCAGCGTACGTCCCGCGCGGCGAGCATAGGATCGGGCGACGCTGGGCGTGCCCATGTGGCGGACGACGCAGGTGGCGGCGTCTACGGCGAGGGCGAACACCTCGAGGCGGAGCTCCTGCAACGCCCTGGCTCGCGCGAGGTCGCATTCTTCGGTGGTGGCGGCGACCAATGCCTTGGACCGCTCACGGCTGGCCTCGATGATTTCTCCGGCTCGTCGTTCGGCGTCGGCCATTGCAGCCTCGGTCTTCGACTTCATCTCCGCCTCCAACGCCCCTCGTTTGGACTCGTACGCCTCTTGCTGCGCAGTGGCTGCGGCCTCCCGGGCCTCCATCTCGGTGTGTTGTGCCTCGATCAGATTGCGCCGGTCCTCGATTGCCGTGGCGATCGGCCGAAACAGGAATCGCCGCAGGATCAACACGAGGACCGCGAAGTTGAGGGCCTCGAAGGCCACGACTGTCCAGTCGATCTCCATGGGGGGCGGGCTCTACGGAGGGCTGCCTAGAGCAGCGGGTTGGCGAACAACAGCACCAGGGCGATGACCAGACAGTAGATGGCGGTGGACTCGACCATCGCCATGCCGACGAACAGAGTGCGAGAGATCGTCGACGACGACTCGGGCTGTCGGGCGATGGCATCGAGCGCGGCGGTCACCGCTCGTCCCTGGGCCAGCGCCGGGGCGATGCTGCCCCCTGCGACCGCCAGACCCGCGACGAGGATCGAGATTGCGGAGAGGATTGTTTGGCTATCCATCTTGCGGCTCCTCGAGGTTTTTCTCGCCGACCTCGACGGCGGCCGCGATGTAGACCGCAGCGAGCACTCCAAAGATGTAGGCCTGCACGAGGCCAGTCAGAACACCGAGCATGAGCAGAGGGACCGGAACGAGTACGCCTGCGACGAGCAAGAGGATCGCACCGACCATCTGGCCGCTCATCATGTTGCCGAACAGGCGAATCGCGAGCGCGAGGGTTCGTGTTAGCTCGCCGATGATGTTCATCGGGAACAGGACCGGGTGCGGCTCCAGGTACTTGTGGAAGTAGCCCTTGAACCCGAGCTTTCGTATGCCGAAGTAGGGCACCGCCAAGAACACGATCAGCGCCAAGGCAACCGTCGTGGAGAGGTCGGCCGTGGGAGGCCGGACGACGGGCACGAGACTGAGCAGGTTGGCGACGGCGATGAACGCGATGAGGGTGCCGATGAGCGGTACGTAGGGGTCTGGGTCATCGCCGAACACGCCCTCGATCGTGCCGCGAATCCACCCGACGTAGGTCTCGAGCGCGGTCTGCCACCGACTGATGCCGTGCGCGCGCAGGAGTCGGGAAGTGACCCCCAGGACGACGGCGAACACCAGGGTGAGCGCGGCGGAGACCACAATGGTGTCGGGGATCCGCAGCCCCCACAACTCCAATACGAAGACCGGACTCATGAGGTTTGCTCCCTCGGCCACCGGGCACGCACAGTGCGATGACTGACCGTGAATCCGACCAGGCCCGCCAGCACCGAGGCCGTACCGATCGAAGCGAGCGCGGCGATGGGAAGCGCGACGGCGAGCACGCGCACGGGCATGAGGGCGACCACGAACGTGCCTTTGCGCGATTCGACCGTGTGGCGTGCGGCCCTCCACGACAACGCGAGGTGCATGAGCCCCGCCAGTAGACCCACCAGCAGGCCCAACCCGATCTGCAGAACCATCGTCATCGAACCTTTCGAACCTCGGACCAAAGCGCATACCCGCCGGTCGCGATCCCGACCGTGAGCAGCGCGAGCGCCCATGTGATGCCCGTGCCGAGCCAGCGGTCAATCGCATGGCCGAGCAGTGCTCCGCCTGCGATCGGAAGCGCGATCATCCAGCCCAGCGTGCCCACCCGAGCCACTTGCGCCCACAGGCTGCTGCGGTGCTCCGCCTTGGCTTTCTTGTGCCGCTGGTCTTGTCGGGAGATTCGGTCGGCGAGCTCGTCGGGGTTCATGGCTGACCTCCTCGTCGCAGACCGACCAGTGCCCGTTGGGCGGCCTTTTCGTGCCGCATGGCCAGCGCTCGGGCCTCTTCTTCGGCGGTTCGTCGCAGCTCACGGCGGGCCCGCACGCCGTCGGCCAGGGCCGCAAGGTCGGACGCAGCCGTGGCCCAGGGGGTGACCAGCCGAAACCCATCGCGGTCCATGCAGGCCAGGCCGCCCTCGGTCGCTACGAACCGCTCGTCGCCATCACTGAACGTGATCTCGATCGGGCCGGGTACGAATCGCACGAGTGCAGGTTCGTGGCGGGGCTGAAATCCCCGAGCACCGTCGGTCGCCTCGATGCGGACGTGCACGACGCTTGAGAAGGTCTCGACCCAACCCGGACTGACAACATGGACCTGCATGACGTGCATCAGGGGTCGGCCTCCTCGCCCCGGGTTGGGAGTCTTCCGCGCATGTAGAGGGTCGGTTCGGGCATGTGGTCGCATGCCCCGGCCATGATCGCTTCGCAACCGTCGAGCGCGTCGGCGGTGGAAACATAGACCCCGGGTTGTCCGGTGAAGCTTTCGGTGACCGCCATCGGTTGGGTGAGGAACCGACGCAACCGGCGAGCTCGGATGACCGCCTTGCGATCGGTTGGCGACAGCTCGTCCAGCCCCATCAACGCGATGATGTCGCGTAGTTCCTCGTACTTCGCGAGGAGCTTGCGTGCCTGCGCGGCGAGACGGGCGTGTCGCGGACCCACGACCTCGGGCACGAGCAACGTGGAGCTGCTTCGGAGCGGATCCACGGCGGGATACAGCCCCTCGGAGGCTGCCTCCCGCGACAGCACCAGCGAGGCGTCGAGGTGCTTGAACAGCTCGGAGACGGCGGGGTCGGTAATGTCGTCGGCCGGGACGTAGATCGCCTGGAGGCTGGTGATCGCGGCCTGCCGTGTGGACGCGATGCGCTCTTCGAGCTCGGCCACCTCGGCGGCCATCGTGGGCTGATAGCCGACGCGGGAGGGCGGACGGCCAAGCATGCCGCTGACCTCGTTGCCGGCCTGCACAAACCGAAATACGTTGTCCATGAACAGCAGGACGTCTTGGCGCCCCTCGTCGCGAAACCACTCGGCGACGGTGAGCGCGGCGAGGGCGGTCCGAAAGCGGATGCCCGGTGTCTCCCCCATCTGTCCATAGACGAGCACCGACGAGTCGAGGACGCCGGAGCCCTGCATGTCGAGCCACAGCTCTCGGGCCTCGCGAGAACGCTCGCCAATGCCGGCGAACACGGTGGCGCCGCGGTGGTGATGCACGGTGTTGTGCATCAGCTCCATCATCAAGACCGTCTTGCCGACCCCGGCCCCTCCGAACAAACCCGTGTTGCCTCCGCGCGGCAGGGGGCAGAGCACATCGATGATCTTGAGGCCGGTCTCGAACACACCCCGAACAGGGACCCGCTCGACCAGCGATCGTGACCGACGCACGATCGGCCACGTCGGGCCCTCGGGGCGGGGTTTGCCGTCCAGCGGATTCCCTCGCATGTCGAGCACACGCCCGCGGAGGTGCTCGCCGACGGGCATCTGCAGGCCGCCCACGTTGGCGGACACGGTGCTGCCCAGGGCGAGACCGTCGGTGTCTGCGAGGGCGATCGCGCGGACCCGGTCCGAGGCCGCGTGCCCCACGATCTCCATCGTCACCGCGTCTCCACGGACATTCTCCGCCATGAGGGCGGCACCGATCGGGGGGAGCTCGCGCCCTTCGCTGATGTCGAAGCGAACTTCGACGACAGGACCTCCAATGGCGACGAGCTCCGCCTTCACGGCGACTGACCCTCGCCAAGAGTGCTGCGTTCGTCGACGTAGCTCACCAACCCGGCCAGCGTGCGAACCTTGCCATAGTCCACTTCGGGGACGGAGACGCCCAGCTGTTCTTGGATTCCCACGAGGACCTTGAGGAAGTCCATCGAGTCGATGTCGAGCTCGTCCCGCAGGTCGGCGTCATCGGCAACATCGTCGGTCTCCACGTCGGGAGCCACGTCTTCGATGATGGTCAGGATCGTCTGTCTCGTGCTCATGTGAATCACAGTGTTTGTGGGTCTTGCAGGCAGCGCCCGACCCGGTGCAGGAAGCGGGCACCGAGATGGCCGTTGGTGACGCGATGGTCGGCGGCCAAGCTAGCCTCGACTACGCGGCGAACCGCCACCTGGTCGTTCACAACCCAGGGCCGCTGGGCGACGGTGCCAAACCCGACCAGCGCTACCTGTGGGGGAAAGATGATTCCGTGCACAACGTCGACGCCGCGGTCGCCCAGGCTGGTGATCGTCAGCGCGCCGTCGCTCATCTCCGACGAGCGAAGGCCGCCCTTTCGCGTGCGCTCGGTGAGGCCGCGGATCCTGGACCACAGCTCGGGCAGCGAGCCCTGGTCTGCGTCTCGGATCGTCGGGTTGAGCAGACCTCCCCCGCGCAGCGACACCGCCAGGCCGATGTGGATGCCCTTTGCGGGCTCGAAGCGGCCGTCGAGGTATTGGCCGCCAAGGTCGGGATACTTGGCCAACGCTCGGGCCACCGCCCGGACGTGCAAGGTCACAGGAAGCATACGCTCGAGGATCGAACGGCTTGCATTGTGAGCTTCGAGCCATTGCAACGCCGGCTCGAGGTCGATGGAGTGCTGCAGTGCGTACTGCGGGATCTCGCGATGGGCTCGCTCCATCGCGGCGGCGATCGCCTCTCGCATGCCCGAACCGGTCGGCTTCGAGGCGGCGGCGCGCTCGATGTCCTCACCCGTGACCGAACCGCCGGGTCCGGTGCCGGCGATCGTGGCCGGGTCGACGCCGAGCTCGGCGGCTCGACGCTTGGCCCGGGGC
>CAJXVA010000018.1 GCA_913061055.1 uncultured Pseudomonadota bacterium | reverse complement strand
ACGAGATGTAGAGAGGTCTCGTGGGCTCGGAGATGTGTATAAGAGACAGCGCCGCAGGTGTTCGTTCCCTGGTTGCCCCCACCGCCACCATCGAGGGGGTCTCCGCCCGCGGAACCGTCGCCTGGCGCGGTGTTGCCGCAATCGAACGCGCTGCCGCCGAAGCCGCCGATCGCGCCGCAGCTCGAGGCCCCGCTCGACCCGCCCGTGATGCCCGACGCGTTGCCGCCGGTGAGGCCCGAGGCCCCGGTGTCCCCGTTGGTGCCGTCGACGCCGGTGCCGCCGTTGCCCGCGATCACGCGGACGAAGTCGAGCTCGAACAGGTCATCTTGAACTCCCTCCACCCAGACCGCGTAGGTGCTCTGCCCTTGATCCGCGAAGTCGATCGCCTCGATCGTGACGCCGTCGACCTCAACCCGTGCGTCGAGGTCTTCGGCGATCAGGGTGCGGGCTTCGGTGCCGCGAATGGTGACGGTGTTGGCCACGATGTCGCGGTCCCAACTTCCAGGATCGTAGCCCCCGAACATGGAGACACCGCTCATCGCGGTCACGGTCTCGTTGTAGATGCCAGTGCTGATCAGGACGTCGCACGGCGTGTCGCAGCTCATCGCCACGGAGATCGCTTGGCCAAGCGTGGACACCGGCGTATCGGGTGTCAGGCCGTCGTTGAGGTCGCTTCCACCGTTGACCGGGGTCGCCACGAAGACCGAGTGATCGAGCACGCCGTCGAGGCCGTCGCAGTTCTCGTCGGTGTTGTCCTCGTCCGGTGGGTCGACATCGCCGCAGCCCGTGGTTCCGGTCTCGCCCTCTGTGTCTGTGTCTGCGTCTGTGTCTGTGTCGCCGTTGGTCCCGGTGGTGCTCTCGTCCACGGTACCCGAGGTCGACGAGCCCGACTCTTGTCCGCCCGAAGCGGTCACCCCGGTGGTGACCTCGGTGTCGCTGATCCCTACGGGAGGTCCGCCGGTCGAGGTCCCCTGCGTTTCTCCTCCGCCGAACGTCGCTCCACTGGCCCCGGAATCACTTCCGGCGCAGCCCAATGCCAACAGTTGCATCGATGCCAACGACGACAACGCAAACCGTGTCCACCCCATGCCCGTCATGGGACGACTGTAACAGGCCTGGCGACTAGCCCTGGGGGGAGATGGGTCTGCTAGGCTGTTGCTCGGGTGAGGCGCCAAACGTATCAACCCTGGCTGCTTGGCGTGGGTGCCGCGCTTTCGCTGGCGTGCTCCGAAGCGCGCAGTGAGGAGGACCCCGGAACACAGCCCACGACTGCGAGCGCCACCGATGGTCTGACGCAAGCGCAGAGCACGGGAGGCCCGCAGTCCGACTCGAGCTCCGACTCTGGACGCCTCGACGTTCCGCAGATCCCCGACGTGGCCAGCGGCGATGGTTGCGACGCGGTCGACATCCTGTTCGTCATCGACAACTCGGCATCGATGGGCACGTTTCAGCAAGCACTCGCGGCTGCGTTTCCGTCGTTCGTCGAGCAGATGTTCCAAACGCTTCCGGCCGGGATCTCGGTCCACGTCGGCGTGACGACCACCGACTTCTGGTGCACCGCAGAGTCTTGCGAGTGCGCCGAGTCCACACTCTCGTGCCAAACCGCTGCGACGCTGGAGGAGGTTGAGGCTCACTACGCGCCACCGACCGACGGCGACAACGGAACCAACGGCGGGCAGGGAAGGCTCTACGTGCACGACACGTTGCCCTTCTTCGAGGCGTCGACCGACGACGACCCCGAGGAACTCAGCGAGTGGTTCTCTGGGGCGGCGACTGCCGCGGGCGAGCAAGGGTGCTCCTTCGAGATGCCCGTCGCCGCCGCCGGCTACGTTGCGCACCCCAGCAACGCAGACACCAACGCCGGATTCATCCGGGACGAGGGCGCGGTGCTTCTGGTGTTCTTCTTGACCGACGAGCCCGACAAGTCGCCCGAGCCCACCGCGACCTACTTGGACACGCTGCTGGCCTCGAAGTCCGAGTGCGGCGGAGCCGATTGCATCATCTCGGGCGGCCTCGTCCCCGCCTGCATCGCGGATATCAATCAGAAGGCTTGGCAGTTTCTCGATGGCTTCGGCGGTGAGCCGGTCTGGTCTGACATCAACGACGTGAGCGCGTACCCGTCGATCGTCGGTGATGTCCTGTCCGTTGCGGTCGCGGATCTGTGCGAGACGATCGTCCCTGCCGGCTAGTACCGCAGTTCTGACGTCCGTTCCGGGTTCTCGGAGGAGTTCGGAGCAACAGAGCGAAGCGTCCCGGAGGGATGCGGAGCGGAAAAGACGGAAAGTACCGAACGCAGGCCTGACCAACCAAGGGTTTCGGAGGCCCCCCACCACTCCGCAGGGGGGGGCGCAGAAACCCGGCACGGACTTCGGCCCCTAGTACTCGGCGAGGTTGGGCGCGAGTCCTGGTAGGCTCTGCCGACCATGTGGGTTCGTGTTGGAGCTGTAGGACTGGTGGCCTTCGCATTCGGGTGTAGCGATGGCCCGCGCGCCGAGTCTGAGACGATCATGTTGTCCACGGGTGATGGCACCGGACCAGACATGTCTTCCACGGCGGCTGCGACGACGGCAGTGAGCCAGTCGACCTCCGGGCCCCTGGGAACCTCCGGTTCCGCCACGTCGGCGACGAGCTCGGACACCACTCCTCCGATCTTCGACGTTGGCACGGTTGCCGATACCCCGCCGACTCCGGAGGGCCCGATCATTCCGGAGACTTGCGAGCAGGCCGACGGCGGCGGGAGCACGGTTGGTTGCCTGTTCTACGGCGTCGACCTGGATCAGAACCGTGGCCTCGAGAACGACCAGTTCGCCATCGCAGTCTCCAACCCCCAGATGGTGAACGCAGCCGAGGTGGTGGTCGAGGAGAAGGTCGGTGGCGTCTGGCAGGTTGTCGATAGCAGCACGGTGGAGCCGCAGACCTTGCACGCGTTCCCCCTGGCCGACAAACATCACCAAGGGTCGGGTGTGATGGCCGGTGGGACGTATCGCGTGACGTCCGACGTTCCGATCGTCGCCTACCAGTTCAACCCGCTCATCCAAGGTGCCGCAAGTTCGGACGCGTCACTGCTGTACCCGGTCTCGAGCTGGGACTCGCTCAACCGCGCGCTGCATTGGGGCGGTGGGTTCGGTCGCGGCTACCTGACGATCGTCGCGGGGTTCGATGGGACCACGGTCGAAGTGGTCCCGACCGTGCCAACCGAAGCTGGGACGGGCGTTCCGGCCGGCACTCCCGGCGTGCCGTTTTCGATCACGATGGACGAAGGCGACATCGCCGAGGTGATGGTCGCGACGCTCAACACTTCGCTCGTCGGGTCACGGATCGAAAGCGACGACACCGACAAGCCGATCGGGGTGTTCTCGGGGCACGAGTGCGCATGGATCCCGCACAGTGTGACCGCCTGCGACCATATCGAGGACCAGCTCAGTGGGGTGCGCCTTTGGGGAAGCCGCTTCGTGGCGTCCCGCATGCCCGTGCGCGAACCGGCGAACCCCGAAGACACGCTTTGGCAGATCGTGGCGTCCGAAGATGACACCACCGTCACGTTCACCGCGGACCCGGAGGTCACCGGGGTTCCTGCTGGCCCCCAGGTGCTGCAGGCCGGCGGTGTGATCGAGTTCTACGCTGGGGGCACGCCCGCCCATCCGGGAGACTTCCTGGTGGATGCCGACAAGCCGATCGCGTTGGCGAACTACATGACCGGCGAGGGCAACCTGAGCGCCGGCACCAACAGCGGCGATCCGGCGATGGCTCAGCAGAGCCCGATCGAGCAGTACCTGCCGCGCTACATCGTCCTGGTCCCCAGCGAGTGGATCAACGACGTGCTCGTGGTAACGCGGCCGACGGGGGTCGCGGTCACGCTCGATGGCGTGGCGATCGACGATGCCGAGTTCATCGATGCCGGTGGTGGATACGAAGTGGCGCGAGTTCCCGCCGCCGACGGTGTCCACGCCCTCGACAGCACCGAGGGGTTCATGGTCATGGTGGTGGGCTTCGACCAGGCAGATAGCTACGCCTACGTCGGCGGCACGGGCACGGGCGTGATCAACCCGAACCCCGAGGGCTGATCGTTCCGCCGCACCTAAGTCCCCGGATGCCACATGAAGTCGTTGGCCTATGTCGATAGTGCCCGAACCTCCCTGACTACGTCAGGGTCAGACGTGTGGTGCGTCGAGTATTGGGCGTTGTGACGTTGTAGGTCGAGCTCCCGCGGCTGGTGTGGGGTCCGTACCCTGAGAAGTGGAAGTTGCGCGGGTCGCCATCCGTCATGTAGCCGAAGATGCGATCTGTGCGCCCTGCGTTCCAGTGGTAGCAGGTGTGGTCACCCAGCGAGCAGCTACCCCGCAGCTGGCCCCGGCCAGCATCCTCGGAGATCTCATTTACCTTGCTCCGAATGTTGTCGGGTACGTTGTCGTAGTCGAATTCAGTCTCGACGTTTGCGTGCCAGGGCATGTGCGCATCCTATTCGTTCCTCGCACGACGGGCGATGTCGGAGCGATTGCGGGGCCGGGCTTCCGAACGACGGTCGAGAGCCGGTTAGGCAGCCGGAATAGACCCCTTCGTTGCGTGGCGGCGTCTGAATCGCGGGAATCGCTACGCTGCCGTCCATGGACAGCGAAGCAATGCCCGAGCCCGAACGGATCATGCGCGAGTTCTTCGAATGTGTGTGGAACCAGGCCGACGCAACCGCGATTGCCCGCTTCTTCCCGGAGACATCAAGAACGTTCGGCATCCTGCCCGATCCCGATGAGGCCATGCTGGGCTCCGGCCCGTTCGAGCAGTTTCACGCATCGATCTTGCGCTTGGTCTCCAACCCAAACGCCGAGGTCATGCACGTCGTCAGCCAGGGAGATGAAGCCATTTCGGTCGTCCGCTTCCGAGCCGACCAAAACGACAAGCCCGGCGAGCGCGTGGACTTCTGCTTCGCGGCGTGGGCGAAGGTGAAGGACGGAGTTGTGGTGGAAGCCCGCAACGTGATCGACTTCCAAACGTTCCTCGTTCAACTCGGGAAAGCCGACCCCGCTGCACTTCCGAAAGCACTCGGTTTGTCATAGCCAAGCCCTCGCGGCGAAGTCACAATGACGCGTGATCAACGGATGCGAAGTCAACGTCGCGCTCGAGGGCGATGCGGCAGCGGCCCTGGGGCCTATCGCCGCGGAGCTCGAGAAGCTCGGCTACAAGCCGAAGTCGCAAGAACCCAACGAGCTCACGATGAGCTTCGCGGGCAAGTGGATCACCTCTGACCCCAGCGCGATGCGACACACCGTCACGGTCGCCCCGACCGACGGCCAGCTGTCCTTCAAATTCGGGACCGGGTGGCTGGCCTCGACGTGGTCGGAGTCCGACATCGCATGGGCACAGGCGCGGGCGGACAGCGTCGTAGCGGCGGCCCGCGCCTCGCTTTAGAAGAATGCCTTCGTCGCGGGTCACGGAGCGCGTTGGAGAAGCACGAGACCCCTCGGGTCTGGAGCGCGAACCAAGCCGGAGCGTTCGAGCGCTTGGTCTCGACTTTGCCATTCCGTGATCGAGTCGGCGACGGCCACGGCGTTGGGGGTCTCTGTCGCCACCAAGACCCAGTCCCCCTCGACCAACCGTATGTGGTGCGTGGTGGCGTCTTCGGCAGCCTCGACCCACTGGGAGCCAGGGCCGGTCAGCACGTTGCGGACGGACTCGGTGTCGCCGAGGAGTCGCCACACCACGACGCGGTCACCTGACTCGTCATCGCGCCAAACGCTGAGATGATCGGCCTCGATCTTCTCCACCTCGGACCACCACTCCGACTGACTTCCCGCGACACGCTGCAACATCGTGTTGAGCAGCCACGAGTCCTGAGCTCCACCGCTGAGGTACGTGTGCCCCGGGAGAACCGGGACCGCCCTAGGATTCAGCTCGGTGTCGAGGTTGAACACCTCGGGAGGTCGCCGAGCGTAGCCCGCCATGACCTGCCGGACCGAGTCGGGCGGGTGTTGTACGTAGTCGCGGACCTCCGCGAGGCCACCTGCCGTCCAGGCTCGATAGACCTGATCGGCCCCGAACGCATATGGGAACAGGCCTCCGACATCCAGCGACGGGACTTCGGTTTCGCGTGCTCGCTGCCACATGTCGCTCTTCCAGCTGCGAAAGTAGCCCTCCCAGTCGACCTCGTCTTCGGAGAGGTCTTCGAGCTCGAGCTGCGCGAAGGTTGTAAACAGCGAGGCCTCGCCTTCGACTGCGGCTCGTAGCCCGAGACTCCGTGAGAACGTCGTCGCATACTCGTCAAAGAGGCCGCTGAGGTCGTACTCGGAGTCTTGTTGCGCGTGAATCATCTCGTGGACGAGCACGCGGTACGCCACGTCGGGATCATCGATGTTGGAGTCGGAGACGATGACGATCTCCTCGGTGCTCGGGCGGTACTGCGCGAGCACCCCCGAGATCGAGTCGGAGGCTTCGTTTGCGGGATCGTAGTTCGGCGGCATCAGGCCCACGAGCGCTTCGCCTGCCCAGTAATCGCGAGCGAAGTCGAGTTCCTCCTGCGTTGGTGGATCTCGTTCGGCGATGATCTCGGCGGCGGTCGAGAAACGAACGTCGGGAAGTACGAGTGGGACGTCGCGTTGACACGCGATCACCTCGGCCACGAACTCGGCACACGAGGGGTCGTTGATGTCACAAACGCGATGCCGACAGTTTGGCGCATCGTCTGCGCAACCGCCGAGTAGGGTGGCGCCGAGCGCTGCTGCGGCGACGGATCGGGAATTGAACTGTGGGCGGTACATGAGGCCTCCTGGCGGCGGGAGTATAGCGCCCGCCGGCAGGCCTCAGAGCCGCTCGATCCAAACCGGGGCGGTCCAAGCCATTCGGTTGGGCTCGGCCTCGAGGATCTCCAGGTACACGAAGTGCTCTCCCTGCCCGGGCAACGCGACGGTGATCGAGGTCCATTCGTCAGAGATGACCTCGACCCGCTCGGCGACCTCGACCGACTCGCCACCGACGGTCCCCAGGTAGACGGCGACTTCGAAACGGCCCGCGAAGTCTGGGTCGGACAAGTAGACCTGCAGATCGACCGCGTCGTCGGCGGTCCGCATCGACTGCCCGGAGCGGACGCGGTCACCGACGTAGAAGCGTGCTTCGAGGTTCTCGTCCTCACTGGCGTAGGCGGCCCCGCGCTCGAGCGCGCCGAGCAAGGAAGCCTCATCGAGATTCGGCGCAAGCACGGCGGTACGGGAGGTGTGGCCGGTGCCCCAGTTGGCGAGATGGTTGTCGTGGTTGGCGACCGGGGCAAGGCGGAAGCCGCTGCGCAGGTAGTAGTCCCAGTCGGAGTGCACCTTGATGTAGCGCTCGAGGTTGCCGTCCTCGTCCTCGCTCAAGCTCGGGTTCTGGGCCTCCTCGCTCCCAAACTCCTTGCCACGTCCCACGGTGACTTCCATGAGGCGGGCGTAGGGCGCGGAGGCTTCGGCGATGTTGGCCTGCGTCTCGGCGACGATGCGGGGATCGGGCTCGACCTCGCCGTCGATCCAGGACTGCCGAACACTGCGCAGGGGCTCGAAGTCGTCGAGGCCGAAGTCGTTGAACTTCTTGTTGCGGTCGCCGGTCCTGGGAATGTCCTGGAGGTTGATGTCGAAGACCTGGTCCCAGCTGCCACCGAGCGATTCCTCGTAGCTGCGGAAGGTTCGGGGGTGGTTGAACATCACCAGCGGCTTGTCACCCAGTGCGGCCTGCCCCGGAAGGAACTCGCCAAACAGCGTATCGAACGCGCCGCGTTCGACCTTGCACAACTCCTCGCTGCCCAGGATGCCGACGTGGTTGCCGGTGGAGTTTGTGCTCCACTCCATCGAGGGCAGCGCGACGAAGAGTCCCGCGGAGTCGTCGGTGACCCACTTGGAGGTGTCGAGAAGATCGGAGTAGGCGCTGCGAGTGGTGTTGGGCTGGTCGGCGGGATCGTCCTCGCGATCGTCGACGACGTGTGGCGACAGGGCCATGAAGTCCAAGCCGCCCTCGTCCCGCGCGTACTCGAACGCGTACCGGGCCGCGTTGCCGTGGTCGTACTCGTCGTCGACCGGCACGAGCTCGCCGTCCTCATCGTGGCGCTCGTTGGAACCGTCGTCGAGGAGGTCTTCACCGTCTTGATGGGCGTGGTGGGCGTGCAGGTTGCCGAAGAAGATCTGAAGATCGTCGGCGTCTTGCTCTGCCGCGGTCCGCCCTTCGTCCAGCGACTCCTCCGAGAGCGACCACTGCCACAGCTTGTCGAACAACCCGACGAAGGGTTCGACCGCCTCGGGTGCTTGGGTGCGAAGGTAGAACTCGAAGTTGTTGAAGAAGCCGCTGCCCGACCAGTTGCCCGAGCCGTTGAGCAAGATCTTGCCATCCACCACCGCGAGCTTGTGGTGCATGATCTGGTAGAGGTCGCCGTTGGTCTGCTTGTAGCGAATCTCGCCACCCGCCTCCCGAAACTGGTCCCACAGCCCACTCTGGTACTCCGCGCGATCGGCCTCGTTGACGACCAGGCGGACCCGGATGCCTCGCTGAGCCGCGTTTCTCAGCTCTTTGATCGTCTTGTCGAACACCAGGTGGTGCATCAACACGTCGATGCTGGTTGTCGCGGCGCGGAAGTCATCGCGCAACACGTTCGACGGCGCGGAGCTTGGCGTGAACGTGACCTCTTCGGTGGAGCAGCTCGCGGCCTCGTCGAAGCCGCCGGAGTACATCTGCTCGAAGTAACAACCGAAGCCCACCAACAGTGGATCCTCGGCGGCGGAGGTGAGGATCATGGTGTTCTCGTTGTTGAACGACAGACCCGTCGAGGAGTAGTTGTTGCTCCCCATCGCGATGGTCTGCCCATCGATCCGCATGAACTTGGCGTGTTGCAGGCCAACGTAGGAGCCGTTGTCTCGTCCCTCCGCGTAGGCCACGTCGACGCCTGCTGCCGCGAGACGTGTGGCGACGGTGTCGCCGTTTTGCTGAGCGTGGTTCATCGCCACGCGAACCTCGACGTCGGGGCGCTCGGCGGCTCGCAGCACGGCCGCCTCGAGGTCGCGGTTGCTCCACGTGAACTGGGCGATCTCGACGGAGGACTCCGCGCCATCGAGGAGCTCGATCAGTCGCGCGACGGTGGCCGAGTTTTCCAGCAGGTAGGCCTTGTCGTCCGCGCTGCAGACGTCGCAGTGGGGGTCGTTGAGCAACACCTCCCACGCTCGCTGCTCGGCGAAGTCGTCCGCCTTGCCACCTGCGGGTGGGGCGGCTCCGTCTTCGCTGGTGGTGTCGCCGCCACAGCTGATGGAGAGGAGGGCGACCAGGGGCAGGGCAAAGCGCTTCATGAGGTAGCCTCGGGCCACACTTTATCCGACAACTGCTCACATGTGGGGTCGTCGGTCTGGATCGTCACAAGGGTCGAATATCACCGCATTTTTCCGATGTTCGGTGACCGCACGATGAGGTCGCGTGATACCCGCGGTTCGGCGGCGGGAGAGGATCAGAGACTCACCCTTCGGGCGTGAAGTTGTCGCACGCGACGTCGATCACCGAGACGGCCGCCTCCAAGAAGGGAGCGTAGTTCGGCGCGCAGATGCTCTCCCACTGTCCCTGTGCGAACGAGTCCGCGAACTCGCGCAACCGCGGCGCATCCTCGGCCTGTTCGGCGTTGCAGGTGCTCCCGGCGATGCCGCTATCGCCGAGCACACCGAGGACGACGATCGCATCCTCGTTGCCACCCTTCGCGTCCAACAACGCCTGCTTCCAGCTTGCGGGCGTCCCGGCGGACCCATCCTCGCTCTCATCGGTGATGAACGTGACCACGAGGATGGCGTCGTCGCGCAAGAACCCGGCATTGCATTGCCCCGCTTCGTTGAGTGGGCCGACGGCTTGGAGCATCGCATCCATGGGTCGCTCGTTGCCGTCACCACCCGCACCGACCAGCGCGGCACACTCGAAGGCGCTCGCGAGGTCCGGCTCGGCGGAAGTCATGAACCGATCGTCGGTTGCGAAGTTGCAATCTTCGAACAGCGGGTCCTCCGACTTCCCTGCACCGAGGGTCGTCGGGCAGCCCTCGGGCGGAGGTTCGAAACCATCACAAGGCTGGCCAGCGCAGGTCTCCGGTGGTGGCATGCCGAACGCGCCTTCGCTGCATAACGACACGCAGCATTGGGGCTCGGGCTCACAACTGCACTCGCCGTTGATGCACGTCAACGAGCTGCCGAACGACGGCGCGGCGTCGGTGTCGACAACCATCACCTGATAGTCCTGCGCATCGAGGGTCTGTTGGATCGTCGAGATGAAGCCAGGGAACGAGTCGACCAGCTGTTGCTGCTCCTCCTCCATCGAGCCCGAGTTGTCGATGATGAACAGGAAGTCGGCCTTGGTGCAGCCTACGTCTCCATCGCCGCCGTCCTCGGCGCCCCCGGTTGGCGGGACGCTGACGTCCAGCTTGACGTCATCGCCGGCTTCGCTCGACCCGGCCGCATCGGCTCCCACCGTCGAGGTCGCGGACGAGGCAGGTTGGCCGGTCGTCCCGGCTGCCGAGCCGCCGCCGGTCGCTGTTTCCTGCGGGAACAGGCCACCATCTTCGCGGACCTGCTGCGTGCACGCAGACGGCAGCGTGGCGAGGATCGCGTAGGTCGCAAAGCGGCGCATGGAAGGCATGCGCCCGATGTGGAGCGGCGCGGGAAACGTGGGTCAAAAAAAGATCGTCACGCCGCTGGCCAGGCCTGGGGCAGTACGGACCGATTGTGAGCGTTGGCCATCGAGGCCTTGTAGTGGCGCAGGCTGTGATTCAGCAGGCCCGTGCTCTTGTTCTTGTCCAGCCGGATGCTCTTGCCGACGTGCCGGAAGGTGTCGCCGGGGAACGAGCCAACGGGGTCGTCTTTCCTCCACAGGCACAAGCAGAGTCTGTCGTTGTCCACTTCACGGCCGCCCGCGTGCAAACGAGGGGCCGCGAAACCGATGGCGGGAACTCGCCACAGCAGCGACAAGAACTGCGCCGCGGCTGCACCGAGTGAGTGCCCGATGATGAACTTCGGCCGACGTCGATCGAGTCGCTTGTGAATCACCATCGCGTGGGCCAGGAATCCCTGATGCCAGCGTCCGCCGAACCCCGATCCCGTCGCGGACTCTTTCACCGAGTATCGCTTGCCTCCAACGACAAGGCGGAAGTTGTAGCGAAGGTGATCCTCCAACGAGTTCGAGCCGGGAATCAGCAGCAGCCCATTGTCCAGGAGGTGGGCCTGGACGTCGTCTTCGTCGATGCTCTCGACGAGAGCACGCTGGATGATCGATTGCCCACGGAGGTCATAACAAGCCTCCGCCAGGTCCGCTGCGTTGGTGAGCCGGTACCTCAGAGGGCAAGCCCTTCGGCTGCGCGATGGGTCTGCGTCTCCAACTCGGCCATGTACGTTCGACACCGATATGGGCGGGCGTTCCGGTGGCCATCGGAATTTCCTGGGCGCGGTCGGTCGAGCGGATTCTGCGCAGACACTTCCTCTCTGGTCGCGACTTTGTGATGGGCGCCGATGATCTGGGCGTCGAACCGCTGTGCCGCGCGGTAGACTCAAGGGTCCTCCCCGCCGGGAGTTCTCTCGATGAAGCCGAAGACGATACGGTGGTGTTGGGGGAGCGGGATGCTCCTTCTGTGTGGTGCCTGCGGTCCAAACGTGGCTGCATCGACGGCGTCCGGCGGGTCCGGCGATGGCGGGACCTCCTCGGCTCCCCAGGGCACGACGACCGGGGGCATGGGCTCGGACACGAACTCGGAGAGCTCCGAAAGCGGTGGAACTGGCGAGACCGGTGAGGAGCCCGAGTTGCCGCCGGTCGTGCGGGCAGTCTACGAGTCTCCGCAAGGCATCGAGTTTCGGGACGTGGTCGCAGGCGTCATTGGAGAGCCGCAAGTCCTGATCCCCGGAGATTGGGGCATGGAACCCATCACCGGGGACGAACTCGTCGGCAACCGAGGATCAGACTTCGTGATCTCGAACTGGCGCGAGCCTGACACCGAGTCCTGGACGGTGCAGTGCCCGACCAAAAACACCTGCAACCTGTCCAAGGCGGAGGACACTTGGCGCTTCAAAGAGTCCGACCACGCTTCGGGGACCCATGCCCTCTATGAGTTCCAGCTCGGGTCCGATGGTCCAACCCCACCGACGGTGATCTATCCTTTTGGCCAGGGCGAGACTTGGGGCGGCTTCGGCCCCTACTCCGTGGTCAAGGAGTTCGACGAAACAGGCGCAGGTCGTTTCGCCCGGCTCTCGTACGAACCGGATGCAGAACCCGAGACGTTCTTCTTGTTCGAGGACGAAGCGTCCATCGGATTTCGTTCGATCGGGGACCGCGACGCGCCGCTGCATGTCGTCTACGGAACGGAGACGACGCCGGGCGGGTGGAATCCACAGATGTGGTTGGTCGACGTCGCTTCGGAGCGCCCGAGTCCGCAGCGACTACCGTTGCTCCCGGGGGCGGTGGGCCACGCAAGCTCGATTGTCGCGGTCCATCCCGGCGGAGATGGCCTGGTGGTGACGCAAGGGAACGACGAGGGAGAAGGCGATCTTGTGTGGATCCCTCTTGAAGGATCCAAGGTGGGTGCTCCGGTTCGGATTTCGACTGGGCCCTCGCAGGGTCTCGTCCGCCCGCCCGGTGGTGGGGAGTTCCCTGTGTTTGACGCAGAGGGTCGCTGGCTTGCCTACGTTGTTTGGCCCGACGGTGGGCTTCCGCAGGGGTTCGTGGTTTCATGGCCAGACGGAGAACCCGTCGCGGTCTCGGAGGAGTCGCGCGGCATGTTCTTCGCGCCTGACGGTAGCCACGTGTACTTCCACAGCGGGCCTGCCGGGGACCGACAACTCTCTCGCGTTGCGCTCACCGACGGAGTTGTCGGGGTTGAGCAGACGCTGAGCGATTCGTTCGCCTCGGGACCCACCGCGAAGATCTCGAGCGACGGCTCCACTCTCGGGATGGATTCCGAGTACGGCGACAGAGTGTGGTTGCTCGACCTCACCACGACGCCACCCGTAGCCCGCCGCGCAGATGGCTGCGAAGGGTGGGAAGTCAGTTTCGGTCTCTCCGCGGATGGCTCAGTCCTGGTTTGCAGTTCGGAGGCTGAGTACTCGACGGACCGAGAATACGTCCTGCTCGCGGTGGAAAGTGGGCAGACGGTTCCGATCGACGCGCGGTACGGCGCCGCACTTCTCTCGCCATAGTCAACGATGAAGAACTCCCGGTTCAGCTTGTTGGGGATCGCTCTCACTCTGCTCGTAGGCGCCTGTGGCCCGACTGTGGGTGTGTCGTCCGCGACGGAAGGAGGTACCGGGGGCGCGTCCGAGTCTGGGGATGTGCAGACGAGCACGAGCTCAGGGCAAGGCGCGGACGTCGGCACATCCAGCGCCGCGGGCGAAAGCACAGGAGACACGGACACGGAGCCCGAGCCCTCGAAGCCCGTTCGCATCGTCTACAACACGCCCGATGGGATCGCATTTCGTGACGTTGTGGACGGGGTGATCGGCGAGCGCGAGCTCGTGGTTCCCGGGCTCTGGCAGGACCTCCGCATTCAGGGCGATGATTTCGTGGCCCAGTCAGACCTTCAGAGAAAGGTCCCTTCGGACCGCTCGTTCGCGATCTCGAGTTGGCGTGAGCCCGAGCCATGGATGGTCGACTGCCCGGAACCACCGCCGGATCTCGCGCCGTATCAAGAGGCCTGCTCTCTGCGAATGTCCGGAGACCAGTGGGTGCTGACCGACGTCGACGTTGCCGCCGGGATGAGCGGAGCCTACCGATTCGTCGTGGGTCCCGACGGCCCCGGTCCTCTCGAGCTCCTGTATCCGCTCGGTCAGGGGTCCGTGATGGGGTACTTCGGTTCGCATGCGTTGGTCCGGGAGTCTGACCGGACCGGCGAAGAGCATTGGCTCCGGCTTCTGCTCGAGCCCGACGCACAGACCGAGCCGCTGTTCTCCTCCGGGGAAGTGTCCTTCACCTACGCCCCGATCGAAGAGTTCGGGCTCGCGGCCCTGTGGATGGGCGGGCCGACGGAGGGTGGCTGGAGTCCGCAGCTCCACCTCCTGGATGTGGCTAGCCCGCAGCCCACGGCGCATCTCGTCCCCTTGCTACCCGGAGCGGTGGGACACAGTCGCGATGTACCCCGGATGCATCCGGATGGTGATGGGTTCATTCTTCTTCAGGGCAACGATGCGGGGACAACAGACGTGGTCTGGGTCCCGATGGAGAATCCGGGGTTGGGCGCACCGATTCGAGTTTCGACCGGGCAGTCTCAGGGGGCGGTCAGCACGAACAGTCTTGACCCTCCGTGGCTCAATCCGACCGGCGAGTGGATCTCCTACCTCGTCCAACCTGACCCCGAGATCCCGGCACGCGGGTTCGTGGTGCCATGGCCTGGGGGAGCGCCCATCGAGGTGGGTGAGAACGCAGACGGCCTGAGGTTTGGCGCGCTGGGCAACTACGTCTACTTCCGCAGCGGTCCTCCCGAGTCCCGCCGTCTGTCTCGAGCATCATTGGAGGGAGGCGAAGTTGGCCCCGAGGAGGTGTTGTTTGATGCGGCAGAGCCGGGGATCCGTACGCGTAGATCCGACGACGGGTCCACGCTCGCGATGGTGTTGGCGGACTACAGCGAGGCGTGGGTCTTCGATCTCACGGTGAGTCCGCCCGTCGCTCAGCTGGTCTCTGCCTGTGACGGACCCAGCAGCGCCCACCTGTCCGAGGACGGGTCGGTCTTGCGCTGCAGCTTCAGTGCTCCCGATCAACCTACCCACGTCGTCGTAGCGCTACAAAGCGGAGAGTCGGCGGAGCTCGATGCGATCGAGCCGCCCGCGCTACTTTCGCTGTAGCGCGAGGGAGCGCCGGCTACTCCACTCGATACGAAAACGCCTCGAGCGAGGAGTGGTCCTCGGACTCAACCACCAGCAGCCCATCCTCGGGCGGCTGGACCTCAACGCAGTCGCCCGTGTCGTTGCGGGCAAACACGGCGCCATCGTGCACCTGCACGGGAATCGGGGAGTGATAGTCGCTTCCGCAGCCACGATTCCACTCGCTGATGAAATCGACTGAGCTCGAGCTTGTGTAGACCTGGAACGTGGAGATGCTGCACTGAGGGTCGGCGCTGGGGCCTCGAGCAGGGCCGCCGTGCTCAAAGCTCTCAACGACCCCGGTCACACACGCGTCATAGGCGGAGAACTCTCTGATGTCGCATTCGGTCCCCGCGAGGAGCCAGTCATCGCTCCAGACGATGGGAGCGGCGTCGATAGACCACCATCGGGGCACGAGTCCTCCCGCCGGTTCCGCGGTGTGTTCGACGACTTCGAAGTTGCTGCGTGCGACCTGCGTTCCCACCCGGTACGCGGGGTGTTGGTCCTCTTGCAGCACGCAGCCGATCTCGGTTTTCCGGTACCGCTGCGCGAGGGGCTCTCCCAACTCGAACAGGTCTTCGACCGTCTCGCTTCGGATGTAGCGCGCGGTGCCACAACTGGTGTCGACGGCGGCGGAGACTGAACAGGCCTCGTCGGCGAAGGCGTCGGCGTGAAGGAGCGGTCCGGGAATGCAGCGTCCGTCACGACGCAATTCGGATTCGTCGCACGCCTCCCCATTGAGGGTCGAGACCCTCAGTCGCTGCTTCGAGCCGTCCGTGCCCTCGAGCTGCGTGACGCCGAGCTGGCCGACCGGTGCGACAGAGACCTCCGCCCCGACGAACGAGGACAGAGACACAGGCTCCGCCGCCCAGTCTTGTTCTCCAAAGCCCGGGACAGGCACACACCGATCGTCGGACCCCAGGCGGTAGAGCTGGCCGAGGTGCTCGAGCTTGGTGGCCACAACCACCTCGGACAGTTGTGGGCACGCCCCATGCTCCGTTTCGACCTGTACGGGGTCGCCGCCCCAGTCCGCCACGCAGCCTTCGGTGACCGCGACGCCATCGAGAGATCCGCAGTCTTGCGTCGTGTGTCGCCTCGAGCCCGTGACCAAGGGCAAACACCGATATCCGTCGGCCGTTGGAACGAATGCACACTCGATATCGCGCTCCCGGTCATACCAATGGGCCAGGACGCTCGCGCCGTTCGTTCCCACGCGCACTGTCGCACGCAGGCGCTCCCCGCTCTCCCAAGGCGGCACGAGTGCGGGCGTCGGAAGTGCGGCGTCGGTTGCTGGTTCTGGACCGCAGGCAGCTACGGCCACCAATGCTCCGATCACCTGCCACCGCACTCTGTCAGGATTGTGGGCCGCGAGGATGGCGTCAACCGCTTTCCATCCGTACGCCCCCAGCGGGCCCATTCGTGGAGGCCGAGCGGCGGAATGCGAACACCGCGAACAGCATGAGCCAGGCCGGTCCCTCAGGCGATGTGCGGCCGGATTGGCACGCGCATCCTCCGTCGTCGTCCAGCTGAGTGGGAGCCGGGGCATCATCCGTGTCCGTGTCGGTGTCCGATGGCGCCGTGAGGGGCTCGACCTCCACTTCGAAGTCGCGCAGCACGATCAGGCTGGTGCCCGCGTTGAACAGCGACAAGAACAAGGGCTCGTCGGGACCGACCTCGAGTGTCAACACTCCTTCGGAGCCATCGAGGACTTCGGTTGCAGCGTGGGAGACGGCCGTGGGCTCTGCGGTGTCGTCGTAGGCGAAGGCGACGGGTTCGCCGCGGCCGACAATGGCTTCGATGGTCCAGTCGTCGCCGAACTGGGTGCCGATGTAGCGGACGGTCACGGTGGACAGTGCGTCGAGCACGGGCAGCTCCAGTTGAACCGGTGCGGGCCGAAACGGGGTGAAGTCGGGATCGGGGATCAGATACAGCTCCTCGACCGCTTCCGCCGCGAGCACCCGTCGACAGTCGAGCAGACCACGTGCCTCCATCGTCGTCTCGACATCGAGGGCCGCGGCGGACCCGACTCGAGCACCGACCATGTCCTGCAAGATGGCGCTCGCTTCAGCAAAGTCGGCGTCCGAGGGAAGCGCTGCTGCGGTGTCGAGTACGGCTGCATAGAACGAGTCGCCGTGCTCCTCCCACAGCGAGTACAACGCGGCGGCCCACGCTCGCCCATCGAGGTGGCGCTCCCCGACGAGGGTTTGTGGGCAACCCAGGTCGTGGTCGAGCCGCCGACCCAGCCCGGCGTACTCCTCGATGTACTCCCCGAGCACGGGGTCACCCGTGAACGCGGCCGACAGAAAATCGGCGGTCCCTTCGTTGAGCGCTGCGGGGTCGTTGCCGACCGCGAGAGGGAGCGGGCGGCTTCCGTTGAGGTAGATGTCTTCTCCAGACAGCGCGTCGATCGCCACGTGTGCGACCTCGTGGTAGACGAGGTCACCGTCGTACGCGAGGTCTGCCTGCTCGGCCTGGCC
This sequence comes from uncultured Pseudomonadota bacterium, assembly GCA_913061055.1. Classification (GTDB taxonomy): domain Bacteria; phylum Myxococcota_A; class Polyangia; order Nannocystales; family Nannocystaceae; genus CAJXVA01. Next base: position 25,825 of record CAJXVA010000018.1, on the reverse strand, counting down.
GAGAACGATTCCGCGTTCGCAGTCACGGGTGAAGAACGCGCCGCCGAACCATCCGGGTGTTCCGGCTTCATCGGCGGGTGAGCGGACGTTGACCACCAGGGTGAGCGGAAGGCCCTCATCGAAGCACAAGGGCGGCGGGACGTCGTACTCGAACAGATGCGCGTAGAAACGATCGGCGTGAAAGTAGGCGGAGACCTCGGCATACGCGTCTTCGAGAGCAGCCGCGTCTCGTGGGTCGTCAATGTCGGGAAGGTCGACGAAGAAGTTGCCGTCCTCGTCGGGAGAGACGGTCGCGACGCGCTCGCACATCTCACCAGGGTTCAGCTCGACGCAGTTGAGCGACTCGAAGTACGGGCCTTTGAGATGATCTGCGTCGTCATCGAACGCATTGAACTCGAAGACCTCCGCTTGTGGATGGGTGACCGGGTTCTGCTCGAACGCGCGGGTCTGCGGTGCGAGCAGCACTGTCGTCCAGACCAGAGCGAGGGGGACCAGCATCGGGAACACACCGTATCACCTACGCGGACGGCTTCTTCCCAACCGAGGTGCAAGAGGTGGTCACGTTCGACTTGTCGGCGTTGTAGCGAAGGCGATCCCATCGACTCAGCTGCTCGGCCCAATGGGGAGGAGCGTCGGTTTCACCAGGTCGGAGGTGCGTTGGACGTACTCCTCTTGATGGCCAACCGGAGCGACGTCGCGGACGATGCGGGCCGCAGTTTGCCACCCGCACATTCGGGCGAGCATCCAGCTGGCAAGGTACTGCGACGAAAGGCAACCGCCCGCCGTCGCGACGTTCCCCTCGACGTGAAGCGGGGCTCCGGTGACGCAGACTCCCCACTCTTGTAGCAGCGGTGTGGAGGTGGTGTCGGACGTGGCCGCGGTTCCGATCAGGCCGAGACGGTGCAGCAGCAGCACACCCGAGCACTGAGCTCCGATCAACTGCCGGCTCGAATCGAGTTTGATGCGCGACAGGAAGGAGGCGTCCTCCAGGTAGTCCCGTGTCCTCCGCCCGCTGCCGATCAGGACCGCGTCGGCTTCCGCGACGGCCTCCAGCGGAGCCTGAGCGACGACACGCACGCCGTTCATCGAGGTGACGCAGTCGCTCGGACAGCAGATCGCTGCTTGAACTCCAGGCGCGCGGTTGACGATCGCCGACGCGACGAAGCTGTCCAGCTCGTTGAAAGCTTCCAGCGTCACGATCGCGACCTGCATGGGCTTGTTTCGCTTCATCGGCTGTCTTGCTGCCTGAGAATAGACGAAGAACCGTCCTGCTCATGCCGCGGGTCTTTTTTTCCGCAGCAGGTGAGGAGAATGTGGTTGGCGGTCGCCTGACCTCTTGATGACCCGCAATGCGCTTTCGCTCCTGGCCTTGTGCGCGGCCCTTCTCCTCCCGGGGATCTCGAACGCCGAAGGCGGCCCCGGAGCGATCGATGCGTTCAGAAAGGCGGACACCGGGCTGCGGGCTTTGGCAGAGGAGTCCTCAGATCGCGACGAGTTGCGAAAGAAGGCCGATGTGCTCCTCGACTACGGGACGCTAGCGCGGCTGTCACTCGGTGGGCCCGCGACGTTCAAGGCTCGGTGCGGAGCCCGTTGCCCGGAGTATGTCCGGCTGCTGACGAGGCTGATCCGGCGCGACCACCTCGAGCGGCTCAAGGCCAAGGGGGCAGTCGAGTACATCGGGGAAGTGGTCGGCAAGTCCGAGACGGTGGTCAAGACGCGCGTCCACGTGCCCGCGTCCGAGACCACCCCGAAACGAACCCAGAGCGTCGACTACGTCATGCACAAGGTGGATGGGACGTGGCAGGTGCGGGACATCGTGACCGACGGGGTTCGGCTGAGCGCGACCTATCGACGCGAGTTCGACAAGCTGGCCGACAAAGACGGGATCGGTGCGGTGATCGGCGAGCTGGCCCGCCGGCTGAAGGCGGCGGCGTAGAGGGTCGAGTATCGGCCGGCCACGGGGAAGCTCTGCTGTACGCGAACCGGCGGAAAATTCTTGGAAACGTTTGCAGGGGCTTGGGTACGGACAGTGCCGATGACTCGAAACGAGCTCAACAGTCCCCGACGTGTCCTTCTTGGCTGCGCCCTTTCCCTCGTCTTTCCTGCCGCGGCCATGCTGGCTTGCGATGCCGAAGAGAGCCCTGAGATCCAAGCGGAGGCTTACGCTGTCGCGAATGATGTCCCCGACGAGTTGATGGACGAGGTACTCGACTTCCCGGAGCCGGGAGAGGGACGCGTGGGTGACACCGAGCGCCCCCTGTCCTTCGTTTCGCCCGGAGATCCTCAGGCCTTCAGTTTTCTCGCGCCTCACTCCGAGGAAACGCCGGGGACTTCGGAATGCCCGGTGGGTCAGGTCGTGACGGGGTTCGCGTGTACCGGTGACTACTGCGACAATGTGCACATCGAATGCCATGACTACGGCGGCTCGGTGCCCGCAGCGAGCAATGCCTTCTCAGGTTGGTTTCAGGTGGGCTCCTCGGCGGGATCCGCTTCCGGGGTCGCCAACAAGCAGTTCCACGTCTGCGGAGCGAACGAGAAGATGACCGGAATCGACTGCCGTGGAGACTACTGCGACGACATCCGGATCGAGTGCAGTCCCACCACAGGGTTGGACAGCGGACGGTGCGGCTGGACGGGCGCCTATTCGGAGGAGCACTCGTCCTACCTCGCTCCCATGGGGCAGGCGATCCAGGGGGTCTACTGCTCGGGCCGGCATTGCGACAACAAGTACTACTTCGTCTGCGACGTCTGACGCGCAGGTCTTGTCGTCGGGGAGGCGAGCAACGTTCTCCTCCCGGCTTGCGAGTTCGGTTGCCTACGTCAGCTCGTCCAGCGGCCCCTGAGACAGGTCCGACAGCCCAAACGAGGTCACATCCGTCTGCCCCATCGCGTGCAGCATCGAGACGTAGAGATCGTTGTGTGCGCGTCCGTCGATCACCAACGAGCGTCCGGTATTGAAGTAGCCCTCGGCGTTGCCGGCCACGACAAACGGGACGTCGGTTGACGTGTGCAGGTCGCCGTTGCCCTGCTCGTTGACCCAAAGCACCACGGTGTTGTCGAGCATGGTGCCCTCACCCTCGGGCACGGCCTTGAGTGACTCGACGAGGTAGGTGAACTGCTGGGCGTACCAGTGGTTGATCTCGATCAACTGGGCGCGGGCGTTGTCGTCGTTGTCGGCTTCGTGCGAGAGCGCGTGGTGGCTGTCGGAGTGGCCGAGCCACGAGAAGCGAATGCCGCTTTGAGCGGTGGACCATTGGAGGCTGGCAACCCGGGTGAGGTCGCAGGCCAGCGCCATGGTCATGAGATCCATCTGGGCGCGGCCGACGGCCGGATACTGGTCGTTGCTGTTGGGGTCGAGGCCCATCGGTGCGTCGGGAACGGCACACGCCGCGAGCGGACCCCCGTCGGCGAAGAGCGACTGCTCCAGCTCGCGGATAGCTCCGAGGTGTGCCTCGAGCTTCTGGCGATCGGCGGCGCCGACCTTGGCGTTGAGCCGGTTGAAGTCGTCCGCGACCTTGTCCAAGACACTGCCTCGGCGGGCCCGCAACTCGGCCAGCTCGGTAGGGTCGGCGGCGAGGTCGGTGAACAACGAGGTGAAAGCGCCGGCCGGGTCGTTCTCGGGCGGAAGCGCTTCGAACGGGCCGCGGTAACACATGCGGCTGGTGACCTGGCGCTGCAGGTCGAGCAGCGACCGAACCCCGAACTCGACCGAGCGGAAGGCGGTCTCGTTGCCGATCCGGTCCGCGATGGCCTGGTCGATCGAGATGCCGCCGGCCGATCCGTCGGGCAGGTGGGAGAACTCGCCGATACCGCTGGGGCCGACGACGAGCTCCTGGCAGGTGAGCATGTGCCCCATACCCATGTCGTGGCCGTTGCCGCCGGGGCCTCCGTTGCGGGAGAGCATGTCGAGGCCCCACAGGACCATGATGTCGTCCCGGATCGCCTCCAGCGGATCGAGGATGTGCAGGCCGCCATCGGGGCGGGTGAACGAGAAGTCGGAGACGCCCCCCTGAGGGCGGAACGCCTCCTCGATCGTGCCGTTCGCGGAGAACATCACGATGAAGCGCTTGGGTTGCCCCTTGGTACCCCCGGCGGAGGCGGAGGGAATCATGGCGTCGAGCAGCGGCAGACCGATGGTGATCCCACCGGCACCACGCAGAAAGGTTCGTCGCGACAGCGTCTTGAACGGGATGGTCATTGGGCACCTCCGGGGCGGTACAGGAATGCGTCGGTTTGCGTGAGCCCGACCATGAGCTCCCGCAGGTTGTAGTCCGCGTCGGCGAAGCTCTGGTCGATCTGCGCCAAGGTGCACGCGTCGAGCTCGGCGGACTCCGTGCGGCCGTAGGCGAACCGGAACCATTGGCGAGCGACGCAGCTGGTCATGTCGGGGCTGAGTTGGAGCTTGGCCCCCAGTTCAACCGGGCCATCGAACGCCTCGTCTTCCATCTCCAGCCCTGCAAACGCGAGCACCCCGCTGGCATCGATGGGCGTGTCGTTTTCGTTGTCGCGCCACCGGCCAACACCGTCGTAGTTCTCCAGGCCAAAGCCAAGGGGATCCATCAGCACGTGGCAGCCCGAGCACGCGGGGTCTTCGCTGTGCTGGGAGTAGCGCTCGCGGGTGGTCGAATCTTCGGTGGGCTCCGGTGGCCGCAGGTCCACGTCGTCCGGTGGTGGCGGCGGTATCTGGCACAGCAGGTGCTCGCGCACGTAGAGCCCGCGGGAGACCGGTGAGGTCTGATTGGGCTTGGAGAACACCGACATCACGCCGCCCTGGGTCACGACACCCGCGGCCTGTCCGGGCCGGTCCACCCTTGTGAAGTCGGACCCGAACGAGCCCTCGATACCGTAGAACGCGGCGAGCTGGTCGTTGACGAAGGTGTAGTCGGCGGTGAGGAACGCTTCGAGCGAGCCCTCGCCTTCCCAGATGACGTGGTTGAGGAACGCCTCGATCTCCTGGCGTTGCAGCGCTGCGATGTCGCTTCCGTACTCGGGAAACACCCCGTCGTCCTTCGCGATGACATCGAGGTTCTTGTAGAGAAGCCATTGCTCGTAGAAGTGCAGCACCATCCGCTGCGCCTTCGGGTCTTCGAGCATCCGTCGCGCTTGGGCTTCGATCTGCGCTTGGGTCTGCAGCTCGCCGGCTGAGGCGGCGGCAAACAGGGCGTCGTCCGGCATGCTGCCCCACATCAAGTAGGACAGCCGCGTGGCCATCTCCCACCCGTCCAGGGGCACGGCTTCGGTCGCGTCGGTCCCGGCCAGCTCGACCCGGTACAGGAAGAACGGCGACTGCAAGAACGCTTCGAGCAAGACGCCGACCGAGGTTGGCTCGTCGAACGTGGCGCGAGCGTCGCCAAAGAGCACCATCATGTCGTCGACTTCGCCCGGCTCGAGCGGACGCCTCCACACGCGTTGGCCAAAGTCGGAGACGAAGGAGCGGACGCAGTCGGGGGCCGCGACATCACAGCCCAGCAAGCCGGGCAGGTCGGTCGTGGCTCGGATGGCGACGTCTTCGGCCATCTGCATGTACTTCTGCGCGACCAGGCGGCTGACGGCGCCAACCTCGGCGTTGTTGTCGAAGCCCGAGCCGCCCTCTTCGGGGAGTCCGGCGGCTGGCGAGGTGTTGTCGCCGAGCAGGTCGGCCAGGGTGTTGTCGAGCTCGAAGGGGGTGAGGCGCCGGATCGGTGCGGACCCGGGCGCGGGGAGTTCTCCGCATGCCGATGGTTCGCCTCCGCCGTCGGTGTCGCTGCCGCCTTCGGTATCGACGCCGGTTTCACCGACTGTGCCATCGGCCGACGACACGCCGCTCGCATCGGTCCCGCCGGCGGCGTCGACCTGGTTGCCGCTGTAGCAACCGGTCGCGAGCAACAAACACAGCCCTGTGGTTCTCCGTCTCATCAGCGAACTCCCCTTCACGGACGCAGTCGACGTCGACCGGCCTCGGTGAAGTATCGCCTGGTTTGCGGGTCCTCTGCGGCCGTCGTCGGGGGCATCCGGGCGTTTTGGTCGTCCGGGCCGTACTCCGGGTCACCGTCCCAGCGCAATCGGCAGATCAAACCATCAGCGGCGGGCGGCGGCGGCTCGCGCGGCATCGAACTGCGGGTACTTGGAGTAGCCGGTCAGCTGCTCACCCAACAGTCGCGTCGCCATTGAGACGCCCATCGCAACGATCTTGGAGCGGAACAACACATGCGTGCACTCGATCGCGTCGGGGTTCTGAACGCCCCAGTCGACGAGGACCCGGCGGGCCTCGGCGCGATAGCCCGACACTTCAGAGAAGTCGTGGAAGATCTGGATCGATCCCGCGTCCGCAATGAGTGCGTCGCCAAATTCGATGACGTTCTGCACCATCTCGAGTGAACCCATGCCGACTACCCGCGAGGCGAGGATATGGGGCGCGGGCGCGGCGAGTTCGAGCGTGCACAAGTGGAGCTCGAGTCGTTTGGCTTCGACGCCGGCGAGTTTCACCGTTGATGCCATCGAGTGCCATGCAACGTAGCCGCCAGAGGTACCGCCAGGCAAACCCGACAGGGATCCGGCGTCTGGACGTCGTACCCAATTCATGGAGAACGACGTTCGTCAGTCCGAACTTGGGTCCCTGTGGAACTGCGGGCACCACGCGGCTGTCACGCGGCGGACGAGTATCGGACGTGAAACACGTCGTGGTCAGCTCCGTCGGCTCGCGACTCGGCGACCTCGACCGCGACGGTCGTGTTAAATCGTTGACCAACACCCTCGAGCAGACCGTGCACAAACGGGGTGAGGCCAGGTCTCTCGCTTCGGTAGTGCACCTCGATCCGCTCGGGACCCAGCGTCTTGACCTCGAAGCTCGGCGGCTTCAGGCCCGTGAAGGTCTCGGCTACGCGCCGGTGTAGAGCGTCGAGGTTGGTGACGAACTCCACGAACGAATTGCCCCAAAGAGCGAGAAGGGGTCCGTAGCCCTTCTCCGCTGTTTCGACGACCCAGTAGACGCCGAACGTACGCATCACGTCGTCCTGCGAAATCTCGAGGACCTCGGACGCCGCGGCCACGAGCCGGTAGGTGACCGCATCGTCGTAGCCCTTCATCTTCACGAACTCTGCGGGCGCATCCGCTTTCGTGTGGATCTTTGTCCAGGTTTCAGTCCCGAATCGCGCGAGAACCATGTCGCGCACCGCTCGATTGACCATGCCGTACATTGGTATTCAGTCGCGGGCGCCGGTCTCTGTGACTCCGCCGTTCCCCGTACGCTCCTCTGTGCGATGTCCTCGCGCCGATGTCCATTCCAAGTTGGGCCGCTGGCCTGACTCGACCCACCGGGGGGCGCGCCTGGGTTGCGGCCCTCCTGGAGAATCCGCGAGTTCAGAGCAGGGACTCGATCTCCGCCTCGAGACTTGCGACCAGTTCCTCGTGGTGCTTTCCCGTTGCCGGCCCCGCAAAGCCGCTGTGGATCTTGTGCACCCGGCCATCGCGTCCGACCAAGATCGTGGTCGGATAGGACTTCACCTCGTCGATCGACGGTAAGAGGTCGGCGGCATCACCCTTGTCGCTCGTGCCCGCGAGCAGCAGGGGGAACGCGATCCCGTGGGCCTTCGCATACGTCTCGAGCTGGGCTCGGTCGCGCTTGGCATCTCCAGTGAACTCGAACGCGAGTCCGACCACCTCCAGCCCGCGGGCGCCGTATGTGCGGTGCCAACGGGCGAGGATGGGCGCGTAGTCGTTGCAGTTCGGACACCAGGTTCCGAAGATGTCGATGAGGACCACCTTGCCGCGAAATCGTGGGTCCTGGTCGGACACGGTGGCTCCGGTACGGTCTGGGAAGGCGAAGCGGAAGCGGCCGTCGGTTTCTTGGGCGGACAGCATGATGGCCGAGAAGGGATCGGCGAGGGGGCTGGCCTGGCCTGGGCTCATCGCCGTCGCGGTCCACGTGGCGTGGTAGCTCGCGCGGGACCAGAAATCGCCCGCGAGCGAGCCGTCCTCGGCGACGGAGGCTCGGAACAAGAACGCGTGTCCGCCATCGAAGCAGGAGAGCTCCAGGGTGCCGCTTGTGTAGCGGCCCTCGAGGTATCGATAGTCTCCGGTGTCGGTGAGGACCGTGCCGTGCACCGCTCCGTCTTTGGACGAGAGGATCGCGTGGCCGACGAAGCTGCTGCCATCGCCTTCGCGAAAGCGGATCGACCACTCGCCGTCGAGCGAGGCTGGGACGTCGTAGGCCGGCGCGGGGATCTTGCGAGAGAAGCGTGGCTGGGCTCCCCGGGTCGCGGCGAACGGCATCGACGATGGGCCGTCCGGCGTGGTCTTGGTCCAGGTGCCTGAGAGGGTTTGTCCGTCGTCGTCGAGCGTGGCGCGGACCTCGGAGTCGTACCCGTCGATGCGAAAGACGGCCGTCTTGGTGTCGACCGCGACGGAGGTGAACGCGACGGTCTCAGTGCCGTTGCGCGCGGTTGCCCGCAGCGTTCCTTCGCGATCGTGCACGTGGATCTCGAACGGAAGCTCACCACCGGGGGAGCTCAGCGTGGCACGCCATGTGCCTTCGAGCGTGGGGGCCGGGGCGGCGGGCGCCACTGCGGGCGTCGGAGCTGGTTCTGGCGCCTCGGCGGAGTCGCACGCGCTGACACAGAGCAGCAAGACCAGACCGAGCCCCCATCGAACCGTCATCAGGCGTCCTCGTCCTCGGCACCGCCAACGGTCGCGCCGGGTCGAGCGGTCAGCCCAAAGTCGCCGAGGATCGCGTACATCGCAGGCAGGACCAGCAGCAGCAACGCGGTGGAGGCGAGCATGCCGAACACGATGCTGGTGGCGACGGGAATGAGCGTCTGTGCTTGCTGGCTCCGCTCGAACATCAGCGGGACCAGTCCGGCCACGGTCGTCGCAGAGGTCAGGAGAATCGCCCGGAACCGGCTTCGCGAGGCTCCCTGTGCGGCGGCGGTGGCATCGAGCCCATCTCGTAGGCCCGCCTTGATGAACACCATCAGCAGGATGGAATCGTTGACCACAACGCCGGCCAGCGAAATGAATCCGAGGATGCCCGGCAGGGTGAGGGGGTCGCCCATCAACAGGTTGCCCCACATGACGCCGGTCAGCGCGAGCGGGATGGCGAGCATCACGACCAGAGGTTCGACGTACGAACGGAACTGGAAGCTCAGCAAGAAGAAGACCCCGAACAGCCCGATGCCGAACGCGGTGAGCATGGACTGGGCGGTCTTGCCGGACTCTTCCGTGGAGCCGCCAACCTCGAAGCTCAGGCCGGGGTACTTCTCTTCGAGTTCAGGCAGCAACTCGTTGCTGAACCGCCGCATGAGCTCGGCCGAGTTGGCGACCTCGGCATCGATGTCTCCGGTGAGGGTGACGGTGCGGGTTCCGTTGACGCGGGCGATCGCGGCGAATGTTTTGTCTGCCTCGACATCGGCGACGGTGCCCAGCGGTACTCGCTGTCCGGCGAGCTGGAGCTCGAAGTACTCGAGGTCGGAGAGCGTGTCGCGTCCAGAGTCCGCGAGCTGAACGGTGACTTCGTAGTCCTGCGCCCCAATGCGGACGTCCTGGGCTCGGTCACCGGAGAACGCGGAGCGGAGCTGCTGGGCGACTTGGGCAGACTGCGCTGAGCTTCCCAGCGCGCCCGAGCGGAGCCGAACGTGGACCTGGGGCGTGCCGGGCTGGAGGTCGGTCCCCAGATCGAACACCCCTTCGTAGCCGCCGATCCAGGCCTCGATCTCGGCGGCGGCCTCGGACATTCGATCGAGGTCGGTGCCTTGAACGCGAAGCTCGATCGCCGCGCCGCCGGGCCCCATTTGGGCGTTGGCAAAGCTGGCGGACGTCGCATCCGACAGCGGGCCCACGGTCTCTCGCCATGCGGTCTTGAGCTGGTCGAGCGTCGTGTTGCGAATCTCCACGCTCAGCAGGTCGGCCTTGACGCTTGCGATGTGCGGCCCCGAGTCCGGTGAGTCGGGGTTGTAGTTCATCCGAACGACGATGTTCTCGATGAGCGGAGCGCTGTCCGGTTGGTCGGGCGTGAGCTCCGCGTCGATCTGCTTCAACCCGGAGACCACCCGATCGATCTCGGCCTGGGTGACCTCGAGCGGGGTGCCAGCGGGCATGCGCAGGCGAAACTCGGCGGTGTCGCCATCGGTGTTGGGGAAGCCCTCGAACTTGAGGATGCCGCCAGCCATGAGACCCAGCGAGACCGTGAAGAACGCGATGGCAGCACCAACGGTGATGTATCGGTGATGGATCGCCCAGTCGGACGCCCGACCTACGATCGCCTCGCGGAAGTGCTCGAAGCCGTTGTCGAACCAGGCCCGCGCACGGGAACGCTTGTCGATGTCGCGACCATGCAGCGAGTGGGCGATGTGGTTGGGCAGGATGCCGAAGGCCTCGATCAGGCTGACGCTCAAGACCGCGATGAGGACAACCGGGATCACCAGAAGCACGCGGCCGATCTGCCCGTCGAGCAGGGACAGCGGCGTGAACACGCAGACGGTGGTGAGGAACGACGAAACGATTCCGGGCCACACCTCGGTGACGCCATCGATGGCGGCGCGATACGAGCTCTTGCCGCGTCGCAGGTGGGCCGCGATGTTGTCGGCAAGCACGATGCCATCGTCCATCAACAGCCCCAGCGCCAGCAGCAGGGCCATCATCGTCATCATGTTCAGCGTGTAGCCGATGAGCGACATGATCCACAGGCCACCCATGAACGACACTGGGAGCCCCGCCGCCACCCAAAGCGCCAGCCGGGTGTTGAAGAACAACCACAACGTGACGAACACCAGGACGAGACCCTGAAGGCCGTTGGTCGTCAGCAGCTCGAGCCGCTGTGCGATCGGGGTCGCCGCGTCGTCGGTGATCACGAGCTCGACCCCCGGGGGCGCCGTGGCGGACTTGAGCTCGACGAACTCTTCCATCGCGGCAAAGATCTCGAGCGCGTCCTGGCTCGAGGTCTTGCTGACGCGCAAGAGGCCAGCGCGCTCTCCGTTGAACTGCGTCTGCTCCTCGGTGTTCTCGAACGTGTACTCGATGTCTGCGAGGTCTCCCAACGGGACCTCGCCTCCGAGCGCGCTTCCCACGACCGGAAGCCGGGCAAACTCTTCGATGCTTCGTCGCTGCTCGGCGAACCGAACGAGAATTTCGCCCCCACGGGTCTCGAGCGAACCAACCGGAAGGTCGAGGCTCTGGGCTGCGATGAGGTCCGCGAGGTCGCCGACGCTCAGCCCGTAGGACGACGCGATCGACTGTTTGACTCGGACCTGAAGTTGCGGGGTGGAGAAGCCGGCGATCTCGATCTGGGAGACCTCTTCGTAGCGCTGCAGCTCGTCCTTGAGTTCTTCGCAGTAGCGCTCGAGGTCCGGGACGCTCATGGGGCCCATCACGGCGATCGAGGCGACGGCGCTCATTCCGGTGACCTCGGCGACCACGGGATCTTCGGCCTCGTTGGGAAAATCGTTGATCGCATCGACCGCGCTGTCGATGTCGGACTTGAACGCATCGAGCGCTCCGCCATCCTCCATCTCCAGGGTCACCACGCCCACGCCTTGTCGGGCTTTGGACGTCATCCGGTCGAGGTACTCGATACCGTCGACCGCGTCTTCGATGCGCGCCACGATGGCTTCATCGACATCTTCCGCCGATGCGCCCGGGTAGGCGACGGTGACGGTGACCACCGACGGTGTGAACTCGGGAAAGGTCTCTCGCTTGAGCGAGGTCAGGCCCAGCACTCCGAGGAGCAGCAGGGTGATCATCAAGAGGTTGGCGGCGGTCGGGTGCCGCGCGAGGTAGGCGATCATTTGGCTTGGACCTCTCCGTCGAGCGCTTCGGCGAGCTGGGCGACGGCGCGCTCATCGGTCCGAGGTTCGAGCAGGGTCCCCTCGATCGCAGGGACCACGTCGGTCAGTACGACCTGGTCTCCGGCCTGGACGCCGCTGCGGATACAGGCATACGTCTCCTGCACGAACGCGACCTCCACCGGGCGGATGGCCAGGCGCTGCTCTGCATCGACGACGTGCAAGGCACCCGAGCGCAGCGCGCTGCGCGGGACGGCGAGGCACCCGGCGCGGGGCAAGCCCTCGAGCTCCACTTCCACGTACATGCCCGAGACCAGCGGCGGCCGTCGTCCAGCCGACGCCTTACCGAAGGGATCGTCGACCGCGACCACGACCGACACCGTCCGGGTTGCACTCTCCACATTCGCGAACCGGTTGAACTTGGCGTCCCAGCTGGTGACGACCGCGCCGCTTTCCAGGGTCACGGTGGCCTTGAGTCCCGCCTGGGCGGAGCGGCGGGCCAGTGCGCGGGCGGAGAGGGCTTCTTTGGACGTGGGTGCGGTGCCGCCCTCGGGCTCGACGGGCGCAGGCGCGTCGTCTGGCTCTGCAGCCTTGGGTGGTGCGAGCAGAGGCATGAGCGAGCCGATCGAGAACTGCGCGGGCACCTCGGCAAGCGCGATGCCGTCACCTTCGGCCAGCTTGGCACCCACGGTGACCAACTCACTGAGCTCCACGTCGGCAGACCGGATGCGGACATCAAACGGAGCGAAAATCTCCGTGCGGGCGACGTCCAGCTCGGCGGTCTTCACTCCGGCTTCGTATTGCGAGATCTGAGCCTTGTACGCGCGGCGCTGGGCCGGGATCTGGGCGAGCGTCGACTTGTAGGACTGGACCGTCTGCCGCTGCGTGAGCACCGAGACCTCGGCGGAGTCGACCTCGGACGAGGACGCGGTGCCGCTGCTCTCCAGCTTCTTGACTCGCGCGAGCTCCTTCTCCGAAAGCTCCAGCGAACGCTTGGCGATCGCGAGGCTGGCCTTGGTGTTCTTCTCCCGGACGGCGAGCTCGCTGAGCTGCGCCTTCACATTGCTGACCGTGGCCTTCTGCTGCGATGCACTCAACTCGAACCCGGCCGGGTCGATCTTGATGAGCAGCTCTCCCTCCCGAATGATGCGTCCGTCTTCGAGCTTGTCGTTGAGCTCGACCACTCGTCCGGAGACCTCCGCCTCCAGGCTCCACTCGCGGGACGAGCGAACGACCCCGTAGCCGACTGCCCGCGGGATGGCTTCGGCCTCGATCACCTCGGCAGTCCGGACCGCCTTGCCCTGCTCCGACGGCGGTCGCCGCGGAGGCTCTTGCCGAGCCCGCTGCATCATCACGAACGCCGCGGCGCCAAAGGCGACCGGCGTCGCAAAGCCGACAATGCGACGCAACACCGAGGGGGCTTCCGAAGGAGCTGGGTCGGACACCCCGCAGACTTATCCCAGCGGATGCTCGGAGCCAATGCCGTTCGGGTGGATCGGGGGTCGAGTTGCGCCACAGAAGTCGGTCCGCGTCTGTTTTTCCCGAGCTGCTATGGTCCGCCGAATGGCCACCGGCTTCGATTCACTCGCGCTTTCACCTGCATTGCAGGCCGTGGTCGCGGAGCTGGGCTACGAGTCCCTCACGCCGATTCAGGAACAGGGGATTCCCGTCCTGCTCGCGGGGAAGGACCTGGTTGGACAGTCGAAGACCGGCAGTGGGAAGACAGCCGCGTTCGCGCTCCCGGTCCTGCAAACGCTGAACCTCGAAGACCGGACACTGCAGGCGGTGGTGTTGTGTCCGACGCGCGAGTTGTGTGGCCAGGTTGCGCGGGAGTTTCGGAAGCTGGGCCGACGTCATCCGGGGCTCGCTGTGCTCACGGTCTCCGGGGGCGAGCCCGGTCGGCCGCAGTCCGAGGCGCTTGCGCGAGGGGTGCACGTGGTGGTGGGCACTCCGGGTCGGGTGCTGGATCACCTCGGGCGCGGGACTCTGCGGCTGGGAACGGTGCGCTCGCTGGTTCTCGATGAAGCCGACCGCATGCTCGACATGGGGTTTGAGGAAGACATGGAGAAGATCCTCGCCGAGATGCCGAAGCAGAGGCAGACCGCGTTGTTCTCCGCGACCTTCCCCCATTCGATTCACGTGATGAGCGGGCGCTATCAGAAAGACCCGGTCCGCATCACCATCGAGGACCCTGCCGAAGACGAGGGGCAGATTCAGCAGGCGGTGGTGATCGTCTCCCCCGAACAAAAAATCGATGCGCTGGCCTCAGTGCTCGCCACCCATCCGCATGAGTCCGCGCTCGTGTTCTGCAATCTCAAGTCGTCCGTTCGAGAGCTGGCGCGAAGGTTGTCCGACGCGGGCGTCGTGACCGAGGCGCTGCATGGCGACCTCGAGCAGTTCCACCGCGATCGCGTCATGGCGATGTTTCGCAATCAGAGTATTCGCGTCCTGGTGGCGACCGATGTCGCGGCCCGAGGAATCGACGTCGCGGACCTGGAGCTCGTCGTGAACTTTGACCTCCCGCACTCGCCCGAGGTGTACGTGCATCGCATCGGTCGCACCGGTCGAGCGGGGGCTCGAGGGATCTCCGTCTCGTTGGTGACGCCGGGGGAAAAACGCAAGCTCCGAGATGTCGAACACCATGTTGGGGCGTCGATCGAGCGCATGAAGCGAGAGCCCGAGACGGCTGCCACGCTCCTCGAGCGGATCGCTCGCGACGCAAAGATGGCGATGCTGCAGATCTCCGGCGGCCGCAAAGATAAGGTCCGCCCGGGCGATATTCTGGGTGCGCTCACGGGGGAAGCCGGAGGTCTCGAGGCGAGCGAAGTGGGCAAGATCGAGATCCACGACCGCTGGTCCTACGTCGCAGTGGCCACCGACAAAGGCAAACACGCGCTTCGGAGTCTCAACGCCGGGAAGATCAAGGGCCGACGTTTTCGCGCAACCCTGATCCCACCCCAGCGGCACTCGTAGAGCCGACGCGGTTGAAAAACGGGCTCCAGACTCAAGGAAGGTCTGGAGGTGGTCGATGGAAGAGCGGATACCGCGGGGTTGTCGCTGGCGGTTCGATCGAGGCAAGGATGTCCAGCGCAGTTCCCAACGCCGCCCCTTCCTACCGGGGGAAACTCTGTACGACGGTACTCGAGAGTGTTCGGCGAGAACGGTGGGGGGAAGGAGCCCTCGGTCGCGCCCCCGGACAACATGTCGACGCCATTGAGAGTTGCAGGGGTCTGTCCTGGCTGCCGGCATCCGATCTGGACATGCTCAACCGCGCCTCGCTCGCGGAGGCGGGTCGCGATGGGTATGTCGACTTCTGGCGCCGGTACACCTCGCGAACCCGTGACTCCGTCCTGTTTGGCCCATTCGTCTCCGGGGCGTTTCGGATCTTCGGAATGCGCCCCGAGGGGTTCTTGCGGTGGGTGGGTCGCGCTTGGAGCGCTACCACCCGAAACTATGGGGACATCACGTTCACCGAGGGCTCCGGCTTCGCCGACTTGTCGCTCGTCGAGATCCCTGTCGCCGGTCGCCTCACGACCGTGGCGGCGTCACTCGAAGGTTCGTTGTACGGGGTCCTCGATCTGTGTCGTCATGAGGGCAGCATCGAAGTCGATGAGTCGCGCCTGCACGGTGAGGGGGTCGTCTGGCTGCGGGTGTCCTGGGAGGGCACACAAACATAGGCGTCGTTTGCGTGACTGCGCCGACGCCACAGCTCCCAGCGTAGCCGCTCTCACGCGCCGTTCTTTGGCGTCGATTCCCATGCCCTGAGCCTGACGCTGGCACATCGGCTGCACACCCCTGCTCGACGTGGCTACCGAGAGCGTGCCCCATACGTCGTTTGAGATCTCCACCGGGAGAGGCCGAACGCTCAGCGGATTCTCCGGTCGCGTCCCATTCGAGGACGCGAGGAAAGCCCTTGATCGGGCCCAAGAGCGCTTGGATGTCGCGGGGCTCGATCGCGAGACGTCGGTGGTCGTTCGTGTGGGCGGCACCAAGGAAGAGTTCACGTCCCTGCGGCTCGCGGTGGACGGTCTGCGCCGGATCCAAACAGAGTTCGTCGGAATGGGTCAGCCGTTTGGAGTCCCGGAAAGCCCCAAGGGGTCAAAGTCGGACCTCGTTCGCGAGCGGTAGCCGCACTCAGCTGGGAAGTCTCTCGCCCATCGGGATATGCAGGCCAACGTCGGCATCGTCCCACGGGCCCCCGACGAGCTGAACGTAGGGGAAGCAGTCGAAGAACAGCGGGGGACGCGGCTCAACCCGTTGGGCCGACCATTCTCCGCCACGAGACGAGACTCGATACAGGGTCCGACTGGCACAAGGGAGACTTGGGTGGCCGGGTCGATCACCAAAGTCGTACTCGTCCGAGCAAGCCTCATAAACCAACCCGTGCGAAGGGCTCCCTCTCCCGGTCCACCGAAGCCGTTGGTCTGCGCTTGCCCCAGAGATGCGGATGGCTTGGCGGATTTCGCCTTCATCCCGAAGCGACACGCGTTCGGCTGAATCCGGGACGCGTGGCGCGGTGGGTTGGGGGGCGGCACAGCCCGCAACCACAAGACAGAGCAGACTCAACGGGCGGAACACGTCGTGCCAACGTGGCCGCACCCAGCTTCTTTCAGGACGGTGCGGATGGGCGGGGCGCGGTGAGGGGTCACGGCCGCCGGTTCGGTGTGGGAATACCTGCGTCACCACGCCGACGGATCCTACGCAGAGCTCGCCCGTGGTCTCAGCCGGTCCGACTGACGCGTCGACCGAGCTCAGCCCCGCCGCCGGCGCCAGCCGAGCGCCAGCAACATCAACAGCCCGAACCCCGATCGCTGGCCATCGACCGAGCAGAAGCTGCACTCCGCGTTGGCAAACCGCGAGCCCCCGCTTGGCCCGTCTTCGGAGTCCCGACCCGCAATCCCGGCGTCGACCCAAGCGACGAATTGAGACACCCGAACTTGATAGTCGTTCGCCTTGTACTTCGCCACGTCGACGTCGCAGGAGTCGCCCCAGGAATTGAGGCCCGCCAAGTAGTCGATGCCTTCGCGCCGAAGGAACACGGGACCGCCGCTGTCGCCCCCGGCGCCCACGCCCTCGAGCATGGTCGAGGCCTCACGCGTTGGTGGGTCGAACGTGAGCCGCAAGAAGTGGTCGTCCACGCTGTCAACGGTGTTGGTCGCGCGCCGCAGCAGAGCGTCGTCGGTGGCTCCTGACTCGCCCTGTTCGCCCGTCCCGTGGAGGCCACGACCCAACAGCTCGATCTCGGAGCCGACCTCGTCTTCGGCCCGATACAGAGGGATCGGCTGGACGCTCAGCACCGGCGTGTCGAGTCGGATCAAGGCGATGTCGAAGGCGTCACCGTCGTTCCATCGAGGGTGAAGGGTGATGGTGCTGACCGCTCGCGTCTCGTCGCCGATGCTCAGGGACGCGCCGGTTTCGAGGTCGGCGGCACAGTGCGCGACGGTCAGCAGGTACGACGGATGCACCAGCGTGGCGAGGCAATCGCCCGGCTCGAAGAGATTGACCAGCGCGGGGTAGTCCGCGCCGTCGACGATGTATTCGGCGTCGTCGACGTCATGCCGCGTGATGATCGCGTGGGCGTCGGACGGGCTGAAGATGAAGGTGGTGAGCGCGATGACGGCGGCCGTCGAGATCCGCATGGCGCAGAGTATAGGGCACGCTCAACGACCTGCGGCGGCCGGGGTCTCGAGCATCTCCACGAGTCCGTCGAGGCAGCCGTTCCACCCGTGCTCGTGCTGATCGCGCGCGGCTTCCGAGGTGATGCGTTCGTGGACAATGACGACCTCCGTGCCCGCCTCTCGAGCCTCGAAGCGCACTGTGACCCGCTCCGGCGTCGCGGCGGCGGGCTCGACGGACCAGGTGTAGATGAGCTTGTTGGGCCGGTCGATGACCTCGAATTTTCCACTGATCCACACTGTGTCCCCTGAGGGCATCTCGTTGCCGATTCTGTAGGTGCCGCCCTCTCGAAGGTCGACCTCCGCGCTTGGACAGCGCACGCCCTTCGGCCCCCACCAGGTCATGAGTTGCTCCGGGGTGGTCCAGGCGGCGAAGACCCGTTGGGGGGTGGCGCGGATGGTTCGGCGGACGACGAGATGGATGGACGACTCGCTCATGATTGCTCTCCTTCGAGGTGCTCGGCGAGGGCGTCGAGCGTGCTGTTCCAGAATTCGCCGTAGTGCTCGACCCACGCTTGCACCGACTGCAGGGGGTCGGAGTTGAGCGCGCAGTGGTGCACACGTCCGTCGACGGTGCGGTCGATGAGTCCGGCCCGCTCCAGCACCCGAATGTGTTTGGACGCGGCGGGCAGGGTCATGTCGAACGGCTCCGCGAGTACGGACACCCTTTGTGGGCCCTCGCTGAGCCGGGCGAGCATCGCTCGACGGGTCCGATCCGCAAGCGCGTGAAACACGAGATCGAGACGGTCGTCGTCGGGGACGGATCGATCCGCACGTTGGGGGCTTGACGACATCGGCTGGTTAATACTAAACCAAATGGTAAACATTGCAAGAGGGGCCTCCAACCCCTCATACGTCCCCCGATACCCAGATTCGAGCCACTGCCATGTCCAAGCCCATCCACCAAGACATCTCCTTCGACGCCACTCCGGACCAGGTCTACGCGGCCTACATGAACCCCGCTCAGCGCGCGGAGTACACCGAAGGTGAAACCGAAATCTCCACCGACGAAGGCGGCGCTTTCTCCTGTCATGGCGGGCAGATCGTGGGCCGGAACATCGAGCTCATCCCCGGCAAGCGCATCGTTCAGGCCTGGCGTGTCTCCGGATGGCCCGAGGGCCTCTACACGACCGTGCATTTCGAGCTATCTGCGAGCGAGAGCGGCACCCAACTTGCGATGGATCACTACGGCGTGCCCGACGAATTCGAAGAGCACATCGCAGGCGGCTGGCACGCACGATACTGGGACCCCATGCGGAAGTTCCTCGCCGCGAAGGCGTGAGTTCAGCCGATCCGACGTGGACGCGCGATGCTGCTACGCTCCGGCCATCGTGAAAGAACTCGACGTCGCAAAGACGGTGGAAGCGCTCGATCAGATCCTCCAAGCGGAGCTCTCCGGCGTCGTGCGCTACACCCACTACGCGCTGATGATCACGGGCCCCAACCGGATTCCGATCGTCGCGTTCATGAAGGCGCAAGCCACCGAGTCTCTCGTTCACGCGCAGCAGGTCGGTGAGATCCTCACCGGCCTCGAGGGGCACCCCTCCATGAGCATCGCGCCGATCGACGAGACCCACGACCACGGCGTCGAGGCGATCCTCAAAGAGAGCCTGAATCACGAACTCGCCGCGGTCCGGCTCTATCGCCAGCTGCTCGACACGGTCATCGACGCCTCGGTCTACCTCGAGGACTTCGCGCGGACGATGATCGGCCAAGAAGAGCTCCATCAGCTGGAGCTCCGCAAGATGCTCCGCGACTTCCGCTAGTACCGCAGATCTGAAGTTCGTTCCGGGTTTCGTGGGACGCCTCAGAGCAAGAGAGCGAAGCGTCCCGAAGGGATGCGCAGCGGAAGAGATAGAAAGTACCGAACGCAGGCCTCTGGAACCGAGGGTTTCGGAGCGAACCCACACCCCGAAGGGGTCGCGCAGAAACCCGGCACGGACTTCGGGCATGAGGTACTAGTCGCTCGAAGGCCATCGCATGGCGTGAAATACCGCCATCGCGATGAAGAGCACGGAGACCACGCCGAACGGAATCATCCCGTTGGCGAGAAGAACTCCGGTCGCGAACAGGAACGTCGGCGCCATCACCCAGGCGCCCGTTCTTGTGGTTCGAGTTGGAAGCAGCAGCAGGCCGCCGGCCAGCTGAAGCGCGCCGAATCCCATGGTGACGGCGTCCGAGAACCCGATGGTCCGAAACAGGGCCATCTCTTCCTCCATCTGGGCCAGCTTCACCACGCCGGTCATCACGGACAGCGCCGTGAGCAGGATTCGGTTGACCCACTGCAACGCCGAGGGCCTCATCCGAAGCTCACCTCGAGCCG
This sequence comes from uncultured Pseudomonadota bacterium, assembly GCA_913061055.1. Lineage (GTDB taxonomy): Bacteria > Myxococcota_A > Polyangia > Nannocystales > Nannocystaceae > CAJXVA01. The sequence goes on along the minus strand of CAJXVA010000018.1, from coordinate 6,074 downwards.
CTTGATTCGGCCGCCCTCGACGGTGCAGACGTCGATGCCCTTGATCGGGGCGTCGAAGGCGGGCGAGGTGCAGGTCCACTCGCTTCGCACGGTGTTGCCATCCACGTCCACCCGGTTGACCTCGAGTTCGAGGTCGGGCGGCGTATTCTTCCAGCTGCCCTCAAAGCAGGCCTCGATCGCGGTACGCCCCTCGTGGGTCCGGGGTGTGCCAGCGAACGGCTCCACATACGTCGCATCGTCGGCAAACAGAGCGAACAAGGCTTGGGCGGCATCCGGGCCCGCCTTCATGGCGTCGAAGTACTCCTGAACGACTTCCAGCGGCTTCATGCGGCGACAGTAGGTAGACGGCTCGCGGGAGACAATCCATCCTTGGATGGATGGAGCTGGGGGCCGAGCGACTCATGGCGCTGCGAAAGGCGCTGAGCGCGGTGAAGGAGGCCCGTGGCCGCCACATTCCGCGTGACGTGTTGGCCTCCCTCGCGGACGCGCTCCCCCCGGGAGTTGGCATGACGATCGACTTCGATGCTGCGGAGGCGCTCGGGCAGCCCTTGGTGGTCCTCCGCCCGCGGCGCGAGGAACGGACCTTGTTCGATGAGCTCTCGCCCCGAGAGCGAGAAGTCGCGGGATTGGTGGCGGTGGGCCTGCGCAACCGAGATATCGCCCTCGCACTGGGGATCTCGGTGGGTACCGTCAAGGACCATGTCCACCGCGTTCTCACCAAATCGGGGCTGGATAGCCGGGCGGGCATTGCCGCGCAGTGGAGCGAACCTTGAGTCCCGAGGTGGGCCCGGCCCGCCGTCCGTTGTTGCGATAGTCTACTGCCAGTGAGTGGGGAGAAGACTCAGACCGTGTCGGATCGGTCGGGCGTCTTCGCGAGTCTGGGAGAAACGACCGGGCCGACCACCGAGGAATTCGGACCCCCACCAGAGCTCTCTGGGCGCTACCGCGTGGATGGCCCGCTGGGACGGGGTGGCGTTGGGGTGGTCTACCGCGGCTGGGACGAAGAACTCGCCCGCCCGGTCGCCATCAAGTTCTTGCGGGCGGACAAGCCGGGTCGGGTGCCCGATGGGTCGCTCGACCTCGCGACCCGGCTGCGCCGAGAGTCGGTGGCACTCGCGGCCTTGTCCCACCCGAACGTCGTTTCGGTGTTTGACGTCGTCGAGAGTGAGGATGGTGGCGTGGGCATCGTCATGGAGCTGATCGAAGGCGAGGACCTTCGAACATGGCTCCGGGGTGCGACGCACCCAAAGCACGAGATCCTACGGGTGTTCATCGAGGCGGGCCGTGGACTGCAGGCGGCGCACCACGCCGGTGTCGTCCATCGAGACTTCAAGCCCGCCAACGTGATGGTCGGCAAGGGGGGTCGGGTCCGGGTGCTGGACTTCGGGCTGGCGCAGTTCGGAGCCGACGACACCGGGAACCTCGCGGTCTCGCAACGGCGCGGCCCCGTGCCCGCCAACAGCGATGGCGCGCAGACCCGCACGAGTGTGGGGCTGGTCATGGGCACGCCGGCGTACATGGCCCCCGAGCAGATGAAGGGCGGGGTCGTCGATACGCGGTCGGACCAGTTCAGCTACTGCGTGTCGCTGTTCGAAGCGCTGGAGGGCAAGCGACCCTTCGAGGGGCGGTCGCTCAAGCAGCGCCTCCGGGCGATTAACGGCGGACCGCCGAACGCCACGGCACTTTCCCGTCGAGCCCGCTCCGCGCTCAGCCGAGGGCTTCAAGCCAACCCCGACGATCGAAACCTGTCGATGCGTCAGCTCCTGTTGGCGTTGGAGCGCGAGCTGCATTCCGGGTCGAAGCTTTGGGTTGCGGCTGGGGCCGCGCTCGCTGGTGTCACGCTGGGAGCGGCCTGGTTGAGCCGGGACCCCGCGGAGACGGGATGCACCGACCCCGACCCGCGCGAGGTGTCGTGGACCGAAGCTCGACGCACCCAGCTGGAGTCGGCATTTCTTGCCACGAACGTTCCGTTTGCCTCCGACTCTTGGCGGAAGACCGAGTCCGCGATCGACAGCTACGTTGCGAAGTGGGGGCGTTTTCGTGATCAAAGTTGTCTGGCCGCCAAGCCGAAGGCGAAGGGGTGCCTGGCCGATGTTCAGGCCCGCTTTGACGCCGTCGTGGACATCCTCGGGTCCGCCGACGCGGATGTCGTCGAGCATGCGCTCACGATGGTCGTTGGACTCCCTGACCCCGCTCTGTGCGAGAGCGAGAGTGCCGACGACGAGCGCGACCCGATTCTTGCGGCGTCGCAGGCCCGCGTCATCGCGCTGCAGCACGCGCACCGACACGACGCCGCACTTCTCGAATCACAGCGACTCCTGGAAGCCGCCGCTGCGCGTGAAGACGTCGGCTACGAAGCGGTGGCGCATTTCCTCAAAGGCGGATCTCAAGCTGAGTTGGCCAACTACGACGACGCGCTCGCGAGTCATCAAGATGCGTACTTCGTCGCCCTTCGCGTGGGGGATCACGACATTGCGGCCGAAGCTGCAATCGGGGCCGCGAGTGCGGCGGGCATGGGTATGCGTCGCCGCGGCGAAGCGATGGAATGGCTGCGACATGCCCGCAACGAGATCGATAGGCTCGGTGACCCCGGAGCAAAGATCGCACACGCGACGGGGGTGGAGGGTGCCGTCCTGATGCTCTCGGGCGAGCACAAGGCTGGCGTGGCTCGCCTCGAGGAGGCCCTCGAACTGTTCACGGAGGCCCTCGGGGAAGAGGACCTCGACACCGTGAACGCGCTCAACAACCTCGGCATCGCATACCAGGAGACCGGGCGGCACGAGGAAGCGCTGGCTCGTCACGAGCACGCGCGGGATCTGTTTTCAGCGTCGTTGGGACCCGAGCACCCGCTGGTGGCCTCGGCAGACCAAGCGATCGCCAACGCTCTCGCGACGCTCGGTCGATCCGAGGAATCGGTTCGGACCTACGAGCAGGTGATCGCCGCGCTCGAGAAGACGCTGTCCCCGGACCACCCTCGCGTTGCGATGGTCTTCTACAATATCGGCCACATTCAGCAGCAGGACGGCAACCTGGACGAAGCCCTCGAAGCCTACCTCGAGGCGGCGGCACGGCTCGAGCGCTCGGTCGGTCGTGACCACGTCAACACGGCGATGACCGTCCACAACATGGGCGGCATCTATCACGACATGGGCAAGCTCGAGCTGGCGCAACAACACCTGGAGCGCTCGCTCACCGTGTTTGAGACGTCCCAGATCGATCCCGTCTACCTGGCCGTCAACCGCTTCGAGCTGGCCACAGTGCTCCACGACCGTGAGTTGGAGCCCGAGCGCGTGCAGCAGCTTCTGGAGGTGTCCCGCAAAGTGCTCGATCGCAGCCCTGCCTTTGCGGACGTGGTCCGCGAGTGGGTGGAAGAGAATCTGCCGTAGCGAGATTGCGAGACCCAATGTCGGCACGCGCCCGACAAGGGGCTATACTCGATTCGCTCATGAGCACCTCGTCCCGGGGCTTCGGCTCGCAGTCCCTCCTGACGATGGCCGCACTGGTGGTCATCGTCGCGGGCTTACGACAGGCCGACACGCTCCTGCCGCCATTCCTGGTGGCCGTCTTGCTATCCGTGCTCGTGGCACCGGTCGTGTTGTGGCTCGAGGAGCGCCGCCTGCCCGCGTCCGTCGCCGTGACGATTGCCCTGGTCTTCGTGTTCGCGGCACTCGCTGCCTTCGGAGCCCTGCTCACCACGGCATTCGCCGGCTACGAAGAGGCGCTTCCCGGCTACCGCTCCGCGATGGCGGAACGCACCACCTCGACCCTCGGTTGGCTCCGCGACCATGGCCTGCAACTCGAGTCGTCGCAGCTCACCGAGATTCTCCAGCCCGAGCGGTTTCTCGATTTGTCGATGAACTTCCTTGGCGGCCTGGTCGGCGCTGCCTCCAACACCGCACTCGTGCTGCTCACGATGATGTTCGTGCTGCTCGAGGCGACGACCTTCCCCAAGAAGATCCGCATCGCAATCGCCGATCCCGGCGACGACCTCGGCCAGTGGAAGTCGATGTTGATCGTGATCCAGCGCTACCTTGCGATCAAGACGGTCGTCTCGCTGGTGACGGGGACCGCCGCCACCCTGTTGCTCTGGGCGCTCGGCGTCGACTTCCCATTGCTTTGGGGGATGGTCGCGTTCCTCCTCAACTACATCCCGACGGTGGGGTCGATCATCGCGTCGATACCCGCCGTCATCACGGCGATCATTCAGCCCGACCTCGGCATCGGCGTTGCTGCGCTCGTCGCGTTGGGGTACGTCGTCATCAACACGGTCTTCGGCAGCATCATCGAGCCACAGCTCATGGGCCGCCGGCTCGGCCTCTCGCCGCTGGTCGTATTCATATCGCTGGCGTTCTGGCTGTGGGTTTGGGGCCCAATGGGGGGCCTGTTGTCCGTGCCGTTGACCATCGTTGTTCGGCTGGTGCTCGAGCGCAGCGAGGAGCTTCACTGGGTTTCGGTGCTGCTCGGGTCCAGTTCGGAGCCCGAGGTCGCTCCACCCTCGCCGCGTCAAAAGGTGCTGGCCAAGGTCCGGATTCCCAAGGGCGTGCCTCCTGAGTCCATCCTTCGTACCGACGCAATCGATCGCGTTCGCATCGAGGAGGGCGACCCCTCGGCATCGATGGCGCAGGGGGCGGTTGAGACCAGTCGCGACGGCTCGTCGGACGCGGATGTGCCGTAGCTAGGCGGCCGGGATCGTGGTGCAGCCGAAGCGGATGTCGATGCTCGCTTCTCGGAGTTCCTCGAAGCGTGCGCAGGTCTGCGGGCACATGATGACCTGCTCTGGGTTGACCGCGTCGTCGTAGTACCAGCCGCCTGTGACGGCGGTGCAGTCCTCCGCCGCAGCAACGTTGCCGACGACCTGGAGTCCGTTGCCGTCGTCGTAGTCGACGTTGACCTTGCCCGGCTCGAAGACCAGTCCGGCGGGCGGAGTCGGGATGACGTACTCACACGCGAGCGAGGTTCCGCGGATGCGCTCGATCATCGGATCGAGGAAGTCTCCGAGCAAGAAATCGCCTTGGGCATAGGCGCCACCGGTACGCTCGGCGAGCCCGGCGAACCCGTTCGGGTCGCCACTACCCTGCTCCTCGACCAACGCGTGAAGGACCATCCCGTTGTCGGTCGCAGCCGTGAGCTGGTCCAGCATTTCATCGAGCGAGCCGCTCGCGTCACTTTGCGCGCTCGTGTGCACCCAAATGTGCTTCCACGAATCCTCCCGAAGCATGGGACCCCAGAGACTCTCCGCTTGGAGTAGATCGGCGACCAACATCCCGGGCTCGATGGGGAGCTGCACCACCGCGAAGGCCTCGAAGTCGGCCGCGCCGCGGCAGTTCCAGGCGGCACAAGCTCCACCTTTCCCTTCCCAGGGCGGGGGTGGTCCGTTGACGACCAAGACAACGTTCGCGTCTGTGACGCCCAGGCTCTGAAGCCCAGGAAGCAATGATGTGACGTTGTCTCTGAGCAGGACCCGGTTGCTCTCGTCGTCGGCGACGATCAGGATGTCGGACGGACGCTCGACAATCGTCGTGGTTTGCTCGATCGATGTGCACTCCATCGCCGCGACGTCGCCGGCCTGCACATCGAGCTTCTCGGTATCCGAGAACGTGCTCGCCTCGGATGCGGCCTCCGAGGTCGTGGGCCCAGGGCCAACGCTCACTCCCGACGTGCTGGTGCCGCCGTCGAACTCTCCCGCGTTTCCGGTCACCACGCAGGCGCAGGCCATCAGCGGCAAGAGGGCGGAGTGTCGTCGATCAACCATCACAGTCGGCCAAGAGGTCTTGGCTCGACCCAGGATAAGCTTTTGCGAAGGCGGCCGCTTTTCGCTTCGCGTCCGCGTCGCGATCCTCCGCGCACAGGGCAGCGACCTCGGTGGCATCGCGTTCTCGGGCGAGGGTGCTGTTGGGGTAGTCGCGCCGGTGGGCCTTGATGAGGGAACGGGCCCGAGCCGGGGTGCCTGCACGAAGCGCGGCTCGAGCCTGCTGCAGGGCTCGCAGCTCGTCGGCCAAGGTGTCCGCGGGCGCGGCTTTGGTGGGCATGGCCTCCGGTTTGGCTCTGGGTTTGGCTTTGGCCTTGGTCCGCGC
>CAJXVA010000017.1 GCA_913061055.1 uncultured Pseudomonadota bacterium | reverse complement strand
CGAGATGTAGAGAGGTCTCGTGGGCTCGGAGATGTGTATAAGAGACAGGGGTTGCTGATGTGCACGGCCATCGCGAGCAGTGCCCGAGCGAAGGTCGGTAGCGTGTCCGACCGAGTGATCAAGCCGTCGAGAACCTCGGCGTTGGGGAGGCCGGCCGACGCGGTCGCGAGGAGAGCCATCGCCGCGCGCGCGTCATCGTGCGCGGTCGGGGTGGCGTACGACCGGACCCGGGCGAGTTCCGCGTTCAGGAACGCCGCGGCGCCGCGCAGCACCTTCTCGTCCACCTGAAGCCCAGAGCGTTTGAGCTCGGTGAGGACCCAGGCTGCGTAGGCCGTGCCGTAGACATGCGGGTGGCTGGCTCCGGGCCAATAGCCGAAACCTCCGCCCGAGGTCTGCATGCTCTCGAGCCGCTTGAACCCGACCTGCGCGAATTCGGTGACGTTGGCAACGCCGAGGTCGAAGTCCTCGAGGCTGTGGAGGGCCGCGAGGGGGACGAGCCGCGAGGAGGTCTGCTCGACACACCCATACGGATAGTCGACCAGCGTGCTGGCTGCGTCCTTGTAGCCGCCGAGCATCGAGGCGTAGACGTCGACCGAAGCCAAAGCCGAGTCGGGCTGGTGGGCGCTCGGGACGTCGAGCGCGACGGCTCCCGTCTGGACATCGGCCATCGAGCCATACGTCGCGGCATGGCGGACGAGGGTTCGTTCGGCTCGCACCTCCAACGGCAGTTCGCTGGCGTCTTGCAGCACGCGACCGTCGTCGGTCGTGAGCTTGGCGCTGACCCAGACGAGCATCTCGCCGGGACTCTGTGCCTCGATGGACACGGGGATCCGGGTCTGCGAGCCGTCCAATCGTTGCGTGATGGTGCCGTCGGAGGTGATGCGAGCGAGGCCGCGGGCATCTCTGAGCTCGACGTTCACTTCGAGCGTTCCCGGCGTGTCGGTGAGGTTGTCGATGAGCACGCCGAGTTGGGCGCTGTCTCCGGGACGGAGGACTCTGGGCAGGATGGGGCGGACCGAGAGGTCTTGGGTGACGCGAACCTTGCTCTCCTGTCGTCCCGCGCGGGCGAACGCGCCGGTCCCGGGGACCTCTGCGGTGGCGACGGCAGCGATTCGGAACGTGGTGAGGTTGTCCGGGAGCAGGCCGTGCACGCGCGCAGTGCCGTCGGTCCCGGTCTTGACGTCGCCGATGAAGATGGGCGCCGGGTCGAAGTTTCGCCGGGTCTTCGGACGAGAGCCGCCGCCTCCAGCGCCCATGCCGCTGCCGCTCCCGTAGCCAGAGCCGGTGCCGCCCAGGCCGAGACCACCCAGGCCGAGGCCGGACTCGAACGGATCCCGACGCAGGGTGTAGGGGCGCTGCAGAGCACGATAGCCGTCGAAGTACCTGGCTTCGTTCCCGCGATCGATCGCGAGCGACTGGGTGAAGTCGGGGAACACCCAGTCGCGCAGCATCAGGATGCCCTCGTCGACCGCCCAAACCGAGACGTGGGCATCTGCAACGCCACGACCCTCGGGGTCGGTCACGGCGACATCGATCGGAAGTGTGCTGCCGATCGAGGCGACTGCCGGGTTCTCGATTGCGACGGTGAGCGTCCGGCTCTCGTAGCCCAGCTCGACGGTGTGGAACGACTGCTCGACGTAAGGCAGGCGCTTGCCATCGGGGTGCGCCACGAGTGTGTCGAGGTAGCCGCTGGGCACCCAACTCTCATTCGTGGTCAGGCGTAGCTTCGCGACGTGGTCCTGGGTGGTGAAGGGGTGGGTGGTACGGATGCCGGCGTGGACCTCGACCAGCACGCCGGTTGCTTGTGACAGGCGGGTCTGGACGGCGACGTCGATCGCCTCGCCGACCTTCGAATGCTCGGCGACGCTGACTTCGAAGTCGGGCTCGGCGGACTTGGGCCCTGGGCGGTTGCGCACCCAGACACTGTCGTGGTGGCTGACCTTGACGCCATCGACTCCGCCCACGAACAAGATGCTGTGGCGACCGGGCTTGCGAGGCGTCCAGATGCACGTGTCGACCCCACGGTCGTCGAACTTCAGTGCGCAGGAATGGACGGTCTCGCTTGTCTCGTCCTCGAGCTGGCGGGTGAAGATGATCTTGGCGGGTTTCGCCGTCGTCGGTTCGCCGGAGGGCAGCACGGCACGGACCTCGGTCGTCCACCGGTCGCCGACCCGGGCCTGCGTTTCGTCGCGGCGAGTCAACAGGTAGTGGGATGGGTGCACCCAAGCCGAAGACGTCGTCGAGAGTTCCTGACGGGCGGCGTCCATCGTCAGCAGCGTGACGTTGCACCGGTACGGATGCCCCTTGGACAGTCCCGAGAACTCGATGTCAGCGTTGATCCGGCCTTTGCTGTGCTCCGGAAGCTTCTTCATTGGAGACCAACCGGTGCTCGGCGATGAGGCGATGGTCACCGGAGTCATCGCTTGGAACCCGGCAGCGTTGATCGGTCGGTAGGACGTCGGACGGCAGCGCGTACGCAGGCTCGTCTCGGCGATGGGGAGCGGCATGCCGTGGAGGTATCGCGCCATGGCCGAGACGTGCGTGCCCTCTCCATGGCTGAGTTCGGTGTCTTTGAGGGACATGGAGACGTCGTAGGCGGGGGCGACGAACTCTCGGAGACTCACGCTTCGGGAGAACGAACCGCCACGATCTCCCTCGACATCTGCTTTGACCCGTGCATTGCCAAGCTTCGCGCCCGCCGGGACGTCGAGGGTCGCCCAGAACTTGCCGTACGCCTTGGTCCGAACCGTGGACTCTGCGAGCAGTTCTCCGCCCGCCCCGCTGAGCTTGACGACGACCGGCCGGGTGCCGGAGCCCGTGATGCTCTCCGCGTGCTCCGTGCTGCTGCGGGCGACCCAGCCCATCACGCGCATTCGCTCACCCGGTTGGTAGATGCCACGGTCCGTCATGACGACGCCGATGTCGAACTCAGCGCCGACCTCTGGGAGCTGGTACGACCGCCAATGCCCGCGACCATCGTCTCCGAGCCCGAGCGCGACGCGATCGTCGTCTGTCTCGACGACAACGGCGTGATTGGCGAGGCGAATCTTCGACGGGATGCGAATGAAGCCGTCCGCGTCCGAGGGCCCAAAGCTCTTCAGTCGCTTTGCTGCTGAAGAGACCTCGTAGATCTCTGCCGTCGCTCCGGCGACCGGGCTGGCGGTATCGAGCGTCAGAACCCGGACGAACCCTCCTGCGGGTGAGTCACCGACGATCAAGCCGAGGTTCGTGAACTGGATGAGTTCTGCCGACGATTCTACAACCGCTCGGTGCTCTTGGTCCGCGCGGATCGTTCCGGGGAAGAGCTCGACAAACGCCGCGCCCTTCGGAGCCCCAAGCTCCTTGGCCAACGAGAACTCCCGGGCATCCCAGCCCCAAGCGCCGCCGGGGGTCAGGTCCAGTTCAATCTCACGCGTCTTCACCCCGTGCTCGGGGAGAGTTCGGACGTCTTCCTCCGCGTGGACAATCTCCGCGAGCGCTGCATTGGACAGCGTGCTGAAGGCGACCTGGGCGTCCTCGACGGAGCGGGACTCCACCCCAAACGTGCCTTTTCGTCCGGTCAGCTGTGTGCCCGTGCCCCGAAGCTCGAGCATCGGCGGGGGGGCGACGAACGTGATGGAGCGCGACGACTTTCCGGCGAGCGACTGGCCGGTCTCATCGCGGATGCTCTTGCCGAGTCGAACGGTGTACGTCCGGCCTGCTTCGAACTCCCCGTAGTACCGGACCGTTGAGAACGTCTCGTCATCCCCGTACATGTAGGGGTGTGGATCGAACTCCTTCGGTTTGGGTGAGATGCGGATCTTTCGCAGCGCGGACTTGGGAAGCGATGCGTCGAAGTTGAGACTGAACTCTCCCATCACACACCCATCCGTCGCCGAGTCGTCGCACTCGATGTCGACCTTGAAGCCGGCCCGTGTGCGCAGGGTGGAGAAGACCTCCTTGCCGGTCGAAAGCGTGCCGTGGGCTGTCTTCAACGTGTCGGCGAGGGTGACCCGAATCGTGGCGTCGGCCGGCCAGTGGGTTTTGGGGAGCACCCGCCAGTACCTCGAGGTTGTCCGTCCTTCGTCCTGGTACTGCGGCTTCAAACGGAACGGGAGCGGGCGGATTCGCTTGCCCTGTTCTCGGCCCACGCTCAGCGCGTCTCGGACCGCACGCTCGCCAGCGTAGTCACTGAGGACAATGGTGAACCCTGCGGTCCATCGAGCTCGGTCGCGTTCCGCGTCTTGATGGCCACTGCTGTCCGCATTGATCTGCGCCGTCGGCCGGGGCGTCTCAAAGGACCAGCGTTCGTCGACCGGGATAGACTGGCCACCGCGCGTCTTGGCTTCGCCCGAGACGGATACTTTGTAGAGGTTCGCGCCCTCGAGCGAACGCTCGGGCTGAAACGCGACGCGGGTAGGCGAGGTCCACTTCGTCGCCCCCGGAACGCTCGGATCGACGTCGAAGCTGAGGCGGGACGCGTCTGCGTCCATCGGGGTCGAGAACGTGAGGTAGATCGGCTGGCTGATCGAAGCGAACCCCTTGGGACTGATGCTGACCACCGACCCTTTCGGTTCGACGTCGACGCCGCCGCGCGCATCCCCTTGGAGGACGCCAACCTCGGTGAGGGTGCTGAGGACCGGAGCCTTCGGGGGTGCCGGGTCGCCCACATGCCCGAGGTCCGGTTGGGTCGGAGTCGGGCGACACGCCAACAAACTCCAGGTTGCTGCCAGGAACAAGGCTCGGCGAGACACAGGCTTCAGCTCAGACAGCACAGACGGCGCTGAGTTCCCTGGGGCGTCCCGAAAAGGAGTCTTGGATCCCAGCAGAACGCGCATGGGGGCACCCTAGCGCAGGTCCGTTTTGGGCCGCTGTTCATGGGAGGGCGCGTTTCCGCGACCGGCGGTTTCACACTGGTGTCGTTTCACGCAGCGCCGTCGTGGGGAACCGATCTCCCCTGTACCCTCGGATGGTGCTGACCCTCGCTTTGGGTGCGCTGCTGGCATCAGCGCCCTCGATCGAAGTTCACCGACAGAGCTGGGACACCGCCGATGGGTTGCCGCAGTCGTCGGTGACGGCAGTCGTGCAGGGTTCGGATGGGTTCCTGGTACTAGGCACATTCGCTGGGGTGTCGCAGTTCGACGGACGCGCATTCAAGCCGGTCGACCCGAACAGTGGCGCCGGATGGTCGGGCCTCCGGGTGACGGCGCTCGGAACAGACGGGCGCGGCGATCCGTGGATTGGGACGCAAGATGGTCGGCTGCTGCAGCTGAAGCAGGGCGAGCTGTCCGAGCATCCGTTGGACGAGTTGTTCACCGGCCAGCCGATCTGGTCGATCTCCACCGACGGCGACGACACGTGGCTGGCGAGCTCGCGCGGCGTTGGCCGGTGGGATGGTGACGGCTGGACGGTCGTGGAACGGCCCCAGGGGATCAACGTCGTGCTGGCAGACGAGGGGTCGGCTTGGATCGGGGACGACTCCGGGCTCGAGCGAATGCGTGACGGTCGGACCGAGTTCGTCGCGACCCAGGTCGGAGCGGTCCTGAGCCTGTGTGCCAGCGAGTCCGGCGTCGTTGTCGGTGGGGAATCGGGGGTCGTACGGTTGACCGCCGCGGGCCCGTCCATCCTCGACGAACGCGGGGCGAGAAAACTGGTTTGCGCCGCGGATGGATCGGTCTGGGCGGCGTGGGGACACACGTTGCGGCGGCTTGGTGATGAGGGCGAGTTCAAGTTCGAACACGGGATCCGCTCGGTCTTCGAGGATCGAGAACGCAACCTGTGGGTGGGGACCGACGGAGGAGGTCTCACCAGGCTCATTCGCGCGGACTGGAGCGTGGTCAAGACCCCCGGAGGAGCGCTGCCGATCCTGCAGCTGCCGGACGATTCCCTCCTCGTTGGAGGTTTCTGTGGCGACGGCGGCCTGTTCCATCTCCAGACCGACGGCGAGCTGACCTCGATCTCCGCTGAGTGTGTTCGCGCGCTCGCATCCGACGAGGACGGCATCTTGGTCGCAATGGAGTCCCAGGTCCTTCGGTGGTCGGAGGCCGAGGGCCTTCAGGAGTTGGTCGACGTCGGGCACCCGATCCTCGTCCTTCAGCCGACCGCGGAGGGCCTTTGGGTCGGCACCGATAGCGGTGGCGCGTTGTGGGTGGACGATGGCGGAGTCGAAGCGGTCGATGTTGGTGACGTCCGCGTGCTGTCGATCCTGGCCACCGAAGACGCGACGTGGTTTGGCACGCATGGCGGACTGACGAGGCTGGATGCTTCTGGGCGGACGCGGTGGACTCCCGAGGATGGCGTGCCTCCTGGACCCATTCGCGGCTTGCTCGAGGACTCCGATGGGACACTCCTCATGGCCAGCTATGGGGGCGGGTTGGGGGTGCTTCGCGACGGACAATTCCGACGACTGACGGTGGCCAACGGGCTCGGAGACGACGCGGTCTCGTCGGTGCTCGAAGATGGCCGCGGAGCGCTGTGGATCAACGGAAACCGAGGTGTGACGCGTCTGCGTCGTCACGACCTCGAGGCGTGGCTCACCGGTGCGCAAGCCAACCCACGCATGCGGCGTTGGGACACACCGGAAGGCAACGGTGGAGGGCAACCCGCCGGCGCGGTGCTCCGAGATGGGACGCTCGCATTCCCGACCGCGAAGGGGGTGCTCCGCATGTCGCCCGACGAGGTTTTCCACAACCCGATCCAGCCGGGCGTGGTGTTGGAATCGGGCGACGTGGATGGTGTCCGGTTGGTGCCGGGCGAGACGGTTCGCATTCCGCCCGGCCCCGGGCGCGTGTTTGTCGACTTCACCGCCGCCACCCTGCGCCACCCTGAACTCACCACGCTCGAGGTGCGCGTGACGGATGTGGCCGCGTCGCAGCCGGGTGCGTGGGAGGTGTCGACCGACGGTACGGCGCTGTGGGGTGGCATCCGTCCAGGCACGTATGAGATCGAGCTTCGAGCGACAAACGAAGACGATGTGCGGTCCGAGCCGATGCTGCTCCGCTTCGAACTGCAACCCTACTGGCATCAACGGGTCTCCTTCTGGGTGGGGTTGGGAATCCTCGTTGTTGCGGGCGGCGTCATTGGACACGGAATCCGAGTCCGCGGGATTGCCGAGCGCAACCGAGAGCTACAGCGCGAGGTTGCACAGCGGATCTTGGCCGAGGAAGAACAACGGAGCATCGCCCGCCGTCTGTCCGCCGCGGAGCGCTTGGAAGCCGTGGGGCGACTTGCTGGAGGCGTCGCTCACGAGTTCAACAACCTCCTGACCGCCGTGGCCGGAACGTCGGCCGTCCTGCGCGGGGTCCACGAGGTTGGTCGGGTCTCCGAGGAAGGCGCGCCTTTGCTGGACAGCCTTGACCGGTGCGTAGAACGGGGCGGGACCTTGACCCGAAGCCTGTTGTCGTTTGCGCGGAAGCAGCCCATCGACCCGTCGCTGACCCGCGTCGATGCTCTCGTTCGCAAGTTGATGCCGATGCTCGAAACTTCGCTGCGCGACGACATCACACTTCGTCTTTCCCCGGACTCGGCTCCGGCAGGAACACTGGTCGACCCTTCGATGTTGGAGCTGGCGATCATCAATCTCGTCCTCAACGCCCAGGATGCGTTGGTTTGCAGCGGCCACGTGGACATCGTTGTCGAGCACGTCGGAAAAGCGGAGCTCGAGCAGCGCTTCCCGGGCCTCATTCCAGACGCACAGGGCGATTGGACGTTGATTTCGGTGCGTGATGACGGAGAGGGCATGTCCTCGGAGCAGCTCGGGAGCGCGCGCGAACCGTTCTTCACGACGCGAGGGTATGGCAACGGGCTGGGTCTGCCATCGGTCGAAGGATTCGCGGTGCAGTCCGGCGGCGCACTTCATCTGCAGTCGGAGCGCGGAGTCGGTACCACGGTGTCGATCGTCCTTCCCTTCTTCGAGGTCCCCGAGGATGTAGACGAGGACGAGGACGAGGCGGCGTCGACGAGTCGAGCTGGTCCTCAGCGAGTCCTGCTGTGTGACGACGACGAACTCGTTCGATCCAGCCTCGTTCGCGCCCTCGAACGCGCCGGGTACGAGACGTTGTCGTTCGGTGACCCGTGCGAGTTGCTCAGGGAGATCACATCGGAGACCGAGTTCGACGTCTTGGTGACGGACGTCTTGATGCCGGGCATGACCGGAGATGAACTCGCCCGTCAGCTCCAACAAGTTCGCCCGGGACTCCCGACGGTGTTCATGAGTGGTTACACCGACGACATCCGGACCGATGCACTCGGCGGCCGCTTGCTGCACAAACCCTTCCGCACTGCCGAGGTGGTCCGGGTTGTCGAGCAGACCCTCGCCGAGGCCGACCGCGCGTCTGACTCCGCGGGTTGAGACGCCGCGTCTGCACGGCAATCGGGATTCATCCTCGGAGCCGAGGAGCCTTTCCTTGCGTGCGCCGCGAACTTCGATACTCTCGGCCGCATGCGCGGGGTTCGGTGGGGTGTCTTGGTTTGTGCTCTTGGTGCGGTGGCGTGCGGCGATGATGCGCCGCCGATAGCAGGAGGCACCGGCGGCTCCAGCAGCTCGGGGGACCCTGCCACCACGCTGCCCACGACGGGCTCGACCACCCTCGATCCCGATACGGACTCGGACACCGAGGACCTGCCGGAGATCGAGCTCTACGACTTCGCCGGGGGTTGCTACTCGGTTCGATCCCGTGACAACGCCCTCACCCGCGACGGCGACAGCTACGGCTTCGCCGGCGGGGCGGGCACGTCATTCCGCTTGAAGGCTGCCGACTTGGGTTCCTATCTGCTCTACGACCCCGACGGGGGGTACGTGACCGAGGAACTCGGCCCGCTCACCCGAGCCACGGTGCTGGACTCCGACGTCACCCTCATCGACGACACCTACGTCTCGGGAGCGATCTGGGTCTTGGAGCGCTCGCAGCTCGACGCCGAGGCTTACCAGTTGCGAAACCTACGAACCGACGGCGTCATGGGGACGCAGGGCGCCGTGGTCGATGCAAGCATGGGGGCCGTGCTTCAGCTCGAGGAGGCGACGGGGTGTTCAGACCACCCCGAGCTCACCCTCGATGCGAGCGGTAGCGTCGGGCAGACGACCTTCGATGACGGGACGCTGTACGGGATCGTCGATACGCACTCGCACATCCTGAGCAACTACGCATTCGGAGGCGGCGGCATCTTCCACGGCGGGGCATTTCACCCGCTGGGGGTCGAGCATGCGCTGCCGGACTGCTCCATCTATCACGGTGAAGCCGGACGAAAAGACTTCTTCGGATTTGCGTTTGATGATGCCGGTGCCGACGCGTTGGATCTTGCCGGGTTGTTGCCGGCGCTCGCGATGGGCGAGCTGACGGAGGACAACCACATCACCGCCGGCTACCCCGAGTTCACCGAGTGGCCTGCCGCGCCCTTCCGCTCCACCCACCAAACCCAGTACTACCGCTGGCTCGAGCGGGCGTGGATGAGTGGGCTTCGGCTGGTGGTGCAGCATGCGACCACGAACTCGATCATCTGCCACCTCACCGTGGGGCAGGGCGCGCAAGAGAGCCGCTACGACTGCGAGGACATGACGGCGGTCGACCGCATCATCGATCAGACCTACGCGATGGAGCGCTACATCGATGCTCAAAACGGCGGCCCGGGCGAGGGCTGGTTCCGTATCGTGACGACACCGGCCGCGGCTCGCGAGGTCATCGCCGAAGGCAAGATGGCGGTCATCCTCGGCATCGAGACCTCGAACCTCTTCGAGTGCACTTCCGTTCCCCGGCCGGGCGAACCCGAGTGCGACGAGGCCTACCTGCTCGAGCAGCTCGACGCGTACTACGAACGCGGCGTTCGGGTGTTGTTCCCCGTGCACAAGTACGACAACGCGTTCTCCGCTGGCGACGGCGACCGCGGCTTCATCGAGCTGGGCAACCTCGCCAACAGCGGGCATTGGTCCAACTTCACCGAAGAAGGATGCCCCGAAATCGACGTGGTGTTTGACGAAGGCCCGATCAGCTTCGGCGGCCTCAACATGCCGCGCGACGAGTTCATCTCGGACCCTCCGATCGACGTTTCGAACTTCCCGAACAACCCGTTGGGGACGCTGATCGGTTTGCTGGGCGACCTCGGCGACCCGCAGGAGGGAGACTTCTGCCAAAACCACGGCCTCACGCCGCTGGGGGAGACGCTGCTCGACGAGATGATGCAGCGCGGCATGATCATCGAGATCGATCACTTCTCTCGTCGCTCCTACCAGCAGGCCTTCAACATGCTCGAGGCCAACGACTATCCGGCAGCCGCCACCCACGGCTCCAACAACAATGGCGAGCTCTACGAACTCGGCGGGATTTCCAAGACAGGTCTGGGTCGTTGCCGTTCTGCGGATGGACCTGGCGCGATGACGCAGCGTCTGCGCGATCGCGTGGCGCAAATCGAGGCGGCCGGGGGCTACCCCGCCGAGGGCTTCGGCTTCGACCTCAACGGCTTCGCGGGCGCACCCGGTCCTCGCTTTGGCGAGGGTGCATGCGACGGTATGCAGGAAGACCCCATCACGTACCCGTTCGATTCAGTGGCCGGCGACGTCACCTTCACCGAGCCCAGCGTGGGCGACCGTGTGATCGACTTCAACACCGAGGGCATGTCACACATCGGTCTGCTGCCCGAGCTCCTCGAAGACGCTCGCCGCGACGCGATCGATGAAGCCGACCTCGAGCCGCTGTTCCGAAGCGCAGAGGGCTACATCCGGATGTGGGAAAAGTCCGAAGCACGTGGGGCCGCGCTCAAGCGATAGAGACCGGCCGTACTGCGGGCACAGTGGCTCGTGAGACGCTTCCTACGAGCCCTACGCGACAGACCTGCCGCAGCAAGAGAATCCTCGCGAACTCACGGTTGCGCTGGGTTGCTCAGCCCGGCCGCTCGCGGGTCTAATCGAGGTCGGCCACGCCATGGATACGGTCTGCGCCGTGCTATGTTCCGTGCCGCCGATCGCGCATCGCCATGGCTTACGGTCTCGTCGCTTTATTTCTCAAGGAAACGCCGAAGTACCCGGACTTCCCGCCCGAGTTTGCGACGCAAGTCGGTTGGATGATCTTCGGTGCGGTCGCGCTGGTCGTCTTCTATGCGTGGACGCGGGCGCACTCGGTCCGTCGGGCACTGCTCGCGCTCGAAGACCCGCGCACGATGGCGATCCTTCGGATCGGCTTCGGCCTGTTCACGATCTTCTGCTTCCTCAACCTCTTCCCGTACTGGCGGATGTTGTGGAGCGACGAAGGCGTGTTCGACATGGCCTACGCGCAGGATCGCCTGGGGCGGGGAGCGCTGCGAGCTTGGACCCCCGACGATGGCTTCTTCGGGTTGAGTCTTGGCGAGGTCTTTCTGCCGGCCGTGTTCGACGTCGATATCGATCTGACGTTCGCCGAACGCTTCGAGCAATGGCGCGGGTGGTCGATCGGGGTGTTCCTGTGGAACAAGCCCTCGCTGCACTACTTCTATGGCTCGCCGTCGTTCGTCGTCAGCTACATGCTGGTGTTCTTCGCGGTGTTGCTGCTCTACACCGCTGGCGTGCTCAGCCGCGTCACGGGAGTCCTGGCCTGGCTGTTGATGAGCGGCCTGTACAACCGCAATGCGCTCTACTGGGAGGGCACCGACACCGTCTATCGGTGTTTCTGGTTCCTCCTGCTGTTCGCCAAGACTGGCCACGCGTGGAGCTTCGACAACTGGCTGCGCTGTCGTCGGCTCCGCAACAAGGGGCTGCTCGATGAGCCCGAGCCGACGCCGCAGCTGCCCAACAGCATCGTGTACTTGGTGGGCGGGGGGCTTCTCGTGCTCGCCGGCCTCTGGTTGCGCTCGCTTGGGCTTCCGATCCTCTGGGTTGCGGCCGTCATTGGCGGCGCTGTGGTCATCGGGTTGGGCGTTCACGCCAAGCGCCTCGAAGGCCGCGGCGAATCCAAGCCCCCCGAGCGGGATGAGAGCAAACCGGGGCAGCCCGTCTACCGGCTGATCCCAGCCTGGCCTCGCTACCTCTTCATGATGCAGCTCGCGGCGATCTACATCACCACGGGCGCGGTGAAGACGGGCAGCGTGTGGGCCGAGGGTGACGCGCTGTACTACGCGCTCAACATGGACCACTTCTACCGCGTCGAGTACTTCACGCAGTGGGCCAGCTCGGTCTTCGGACTCAACCTCTTCCGCGTGAACACGTGGGTGACGCACTACTGGGAGCGGCTGTTCCCCCTTGTACTGATCGGCGTCGGCCTGAAGTTCAACCTCGAGAACCGGGAGGAGCCCTGGTTCAAGAAGCAGACCGTGCTGTGGCGGCGGGTGCTCTCGTGGGCGTCGATGCTCGGCGTCTACCTGTTGGTCTATCGCATCGTCTTCATCGTCACGCCGTTCTGCACGCCGCTGCTCAAAGACCAGGTTCAGGACACGTCGCACAAAGCTGCGATGATCCACCTGTTCTTCGCAGGCATCATTCCCTTGTTCGCCGTGGGCTGGATCGCGCTCGGACGATGGCCGGTCACGCTCTTCCGCGGCGGGAAGGATCTGGGGCCTGTCACGAAAAAGTTCGCGTGGGCCCGCCTTCCAGAGCTCCGCATCACCCAGAACACCCTTCAATGGATGTTCGTCGGGCGTCGCGTGTGGCTGAGCATCGGCATCATCTTCCACGGCACGCTCATCCTGTTCATGAACATCGGGATGTTCGCGCCCATCATGCTGATGACGTACGCGAGCTACATTCGCGGGGATGAGTGGGTTCGCATGTTCCGCTGGTTTCGGGCGCATGCCCGCGGCCCGCTTCGTCGACGCAAGCCTGGCGTCGATCGATGGTTGGCCGATGCACAGGAGCCCGCGAGCGTGCCGGTCAAGGGCCGCAGCGTGCCGGACCTTGTCGTGCTTGCGTTTGGCCTGGTCGGCGCCTGGCTGATCTGGAAGAAGGTCGAGAAGGTCGAGTGGATCGGCACAGCGACCTACTGGTGGCTGGCTGCGATCGTGGTCGTCGCGTTGGCGTTCCGCTTCTGGCCCCCCAATGCCAAGAGCCTCACCGGCCGTCGCAATCCTGCGTTGGCGTACACGGGCCTGGGTCGTGCCCTCGCGCTGTTTGCCGTCGTCTGGCACGCGAGCGCCGTCGGTCTGCACCTCTTCCCCAGCTACCCGATCTTCTCCAAGTGGCGTTCGCCGGCCCGTTCACTGCACAAGAGCTGGCTGCGTGGGACCGGATCGACGCAGGGCTGGCGCATGTTTGCGCCCAACCCTCCGCGTTCCAACACCTTCATGAAGACGGTCGTGGTCCTCGAGAACGGCGACCGCTGGGACCTTCGCAACAACAGCTATCACTACAAGGAGCGCGGCTCCACGGCCACCCGGCCCAACCCGTGGATCTGGAACGACCGCATGCGAAAGATGCAGCGGCGGATGGTGGGCAAGGGCAAGTGGTACCTGCGCTACTGGGCCGACTTCCACTGCCGCGAGTGGTTCCTCGAGCACGAGGAGATGCCCAAGGAGATCGACGTCCGCAAGTACACCAACCGGATCCCGGGGCCCAAGGTCACCAGCTTCTGGGTGCCCAAGAAGTTCAAGGGCAGGAAGGACCGAGGGTCCGGGGCCACCGTTGGCCAGCCGTACGACCCGCGAAAGCTCAAGACCCGCGAGTCGCCGGTCCAGACCCACAAGTGCAAGGTTCGGGAGCTGCCGCTTCGAATGAAGGAGCGCTACGGCTACCCGATCTCCGGCGAGGACGAGGCGAAGGCCGAGCGGGAGGCGCAGACGCGCGCGCGCAAGTTCAAGTCCCGCAAGTCCTCGTGGGACCGTCGCAAAGACTGGGGCCGCTGGTTCCAAGACGAAAAGAAAGCACCCGCGCGTAAGAGCGGCGTCGCAAGACCCAAGACCGGCGCCAGCGCAGCCAGCTACTTCAAGCGCATGCAGGCCGAAGATTCGCCGCCAGCCGAGGACGAGCAGGCCGCCGGCGACGACGGCGGTGTCGAAGAAGACGAGGAGTGAGGACGCCGCAGCCATGAGCGACGACAGCCCCACCACACCAGCGCCGCAGGGCCTGGCCCACGACCTCCTGCACGCCCCGGTGCCCGAGCCCGAGCGGCCGCGGCCTTGGGCGTATCGCAGCTGGGCGATGGCCCTGGTTTCACTGTTCATCGCCTACCACGCGACGATCTTGATGGTGCACAACCTGCCCAACAAGGGGCTCTCCAAGGGCCTGCACAAGTGGTTCAACGACACCCATGAACCGGAGTTCCTGGGCAAGCCGCGGAAGCTGTCGCTCGACATGCGGACGTACATGCTCGCGACCGGCAACACCCAGAGCTGGGCGATGTTCGCCCCCAACCCGCACCGCTCCAACACCTTCATGAAAGTGATGGTGAAGGACAAGGACGGCGAGATCTGGGACATGGCCCACGACATCTATGGGCGTAGGCGCTACCCGTACTTGTTCTACGATCGCATGGGCAAGATCAACCGCCGCATCATCGAGCAGAAGGGCTATCGGCGGCACTACGCGGCGTGGGTTTGTCGGGAGTGGGAACGGACCCATGAGGGCGAGCCCGCCATCGAGATCCAGTTCGTGAAGATGTGGACCCGGGTGCCTCCTCCCGAAAAGGCGATCGCCGATGCGGGCGGCAACCCCTTCAAGATGGGCTACGACCCGATGGAGCTGAAGCTCTTCCAGCGCGAGGAGGACGGGATTCGTTGCCGGACCACGCGTCACGGCCAACTGCCCAACTACCTGCGTGAGCGGTACGGGCTGCCGCTGCTGGAGAAGGAGGACAAGGTGTTCCGCCCGGTCATCCACCGAAGCTGGTGGGACAAGAAAGAAACCGCCGAGCGCTCGAAGAAGGCCGGTGGGTTGGTCGGCGAGCGCTTGCGACCCGGAGTCAAGACGGGGGTGGCGAAGTGACCGCCCTAGGCATGCTGGCGATGTTCAAGGGGGACGACGTCGACGTCTCGGCGCACCTCGAGCAGGCGACGGAGCTGGGGCTGTACGGCATCGGCTTGGTGTTCGTGTTCTTTGCGTTGCGGCCGGAGCTGTGGCGCCGATTGTGGTTCACGAGGGTGGACCCAAGGCCCGTCGCGCTGATGCGCATCGCGTTCGGGCTGGTCGTGTTCGTCACGTTCTACGACCTGCTCTTCCCGATGAACCCGCTCGACTTCTCGGTCGCCCGGTTCTTGTTCACCGACGAGGGGCTGTGGCTCACCGACATGGCTCGCAAGAACTATGGCGGCGGTCTGCGGGATGTCTACGACGCGGAGCACGGGTTCCAGAACTGGTACGACCCGCTCAAGCTGCTGTGGGGGAAGTTCACCGTCCTTCATCTCCGCTCGGACCCCGCGTTCTCGATGACGCTCTACTACGTGATGCTCGGCTGCATCGCGTCGATGATCTTCGGGTTCCGGACCCGGCTGGTCACGATCGTCGCGTTCATCCTGGTGGAGACCTTCTACCGCTACAGCCCGATCTTCTACACCGGCGGCGACACCGTCGTGCGCGTGTTCCTGTTCCTCGGGATGTTCACGCGCTGGGGCGAGGCCTACTCGGTCGACAGCTGGCTCAGACGCAAGGCGATCTTGCTTCGGGGTACGGACGCCGAGTTCATGTCCCCGGCCGGCCTCGGCACGGGCGGCAAGATCCTGCGCTTCTTGGTCCTGGGTTTTCTTGGCATCTGGCGGCAGTCCAAGGGAGCGGTGGCGACCGCCATCCCTCCGCTGCGGACGATCCCCGCCTGGCCCATCCGACTGATGATGCTTCAGCTCAGCATCATCTACATGGCGACCGGCATCTTGAAGTCGGGGTCGACGTGGAAGGACGGCACGGCGCTGTACTTCGCGCTCAACCTCGATCACTTCTATCGCGTGCCTGCGACCGGGCTGGTCACGTTCATGCACTGGATCTTGGTCCTGCCCAACACCGCGATCTTCGTGCGTTGGTGGGAGATGCTGTTCCCGGTGGTGGCCATCGGTGCGGCACTCAACGCGTTCGAGCGTGAGCGCCTCCGCGGCGAGTGGCCCAAGGCGGCGCTGTGGCGCAAGTTGACCAGCATCGGTGTGTTCCTGGCGGCGTGGGCGACGTTGGCCTGGGTGCTGGGAGCCGCGGGCATGTACTTCCTGCCCAAGGAGATCCAGTCGCACGTTCATCCGGCACAGCGCCACGCTTTGTATGGCTGGGGGCTCATGGCGGTTCCCATCGTCTGCATCGGGCTGTACTGGGTGCTGCGATTGTTTGCACCCAAGGTCCTGTGGTTCATCCGGAGTTGGGTGCTCGGCAAGCGTTTCTGGCTGGTGTTCGGCTTTGGCCTGCACATCGGCATCGACGTCGGCATGAACGTCGGCACGTTTGCCGAGGTGATGATGAGTGTCTACCTGTGCTGGCTCAGTGGCGCCGAGGTGGAGACCTTCTGGACCTTCGTCTACAGCCGCCGCTGCGCGCCGGGGGAAGGGGAGCGGCCGGTGCGGGACACCAAACTCAAGGCGCTGCTGCACCTGCTCCCGGACTGGTTCAAGTACCGTAAGCCTGGCCCGAGGTATGTCGTCCGACACGACTCGGGCGACGCAAGCGTTTGCCGGGCCGCGTTGCTTCGGATGCTCGACCTCGGTGGCCGCTTGGACTTCGCGGAAGATGACGACGTAGCCGAGCAGACCTTGGTCGTGGAACACGACGGCGAGAGGTTGTCCGGAAGCAAGGCGGCCGCTTCGCTCACGAAGGTGCTGCCGATCTTCCTGTGGCTACGGCCGATTCGCAAAGTCCCGGGTGTGGGAGCGCTCGCACGACGGTTGATGAGCCAACGCTAGCGGGGCTGTGAAGCCTTCTTACGGGTGAGTGAGACAGCGCCGCGGGCTCGGCATAGGATGCGCCGTCCCGATTCTCGATGGCCGCCCTCCGCACATCGCTCGCGCTCGCTGTCTTCCTCGGACTGCCCAGCGCCGCCCTTGCTGCGCCCGACAATGGATTCTCCATGTCGGACGACGCGGCGCTCATGGGCGGCGCGGTCGTGGCCAGTGGCCGCGATGTGGCGTCGTCTTGGTACAACCCCGCGCTGCTGACCCACAACGACCGGCTGCGGGCAGATGTGAGCGCGGCCGCATACGGAGCCCGCTGGATCCGCGCTCGCCGGGGCCTGCAGCTTCGCGATGACAACGAGCAGCAGACCGCGGGGATCCGAAGCCGCGAGTTCTTGGTCGTGCCGACGGCGTTCGCCCTCGGCAGCGCCATCTCCGAGCGCGTCTCCTTGGGCTTCGGATTCTTCACCCCGCGTTTCGCGGAGCCGACGGTCATCGTGCGGGCGGGAGGGGCTGCCTCCGACGCGTTCGCGGCTGAGCTCCGGCGCTCGGGGATTCAACGCCGCTACTTTGCGGGCCCGATCTTTGGCCTCCGGCTTCACGAAGACCTGGATCTTGGGGTCGCGTTGTATGGCGTCTACGACAAGTCCGCAGTCTCTCAGCGGGTGTTTGTGGAGCACACGTCCGACGCTGGCCGCTCCAGCATCCTCGCCGACAGCGACGACACCGTGCGCAGCTACGGGGTTCAGGCAGCGTTCGGGCTGCGCGGCTGGCTTTCCGAATGGGTCAGCGCGGGCGCGAGTCTACGGACCCCCACCACCGTGATGTTTCAGCGCGTGGAGGGCAGTAGCGTCACCATCGAGTCGGAGACCGACCCCGATGGCGTCGCGACCACCGCATCCGACTTCAACGGCTTTCCCGTCCAGCGTCGGCCGACCCGGATCTCGACGTGGTCGGTCGCCAGCGGAGTCTCGGTCGGGCGAGCCCGTTGGCGCCTGGGCCTCGATGCCGAAGCATCACCGTCGCACTACCCACGCAACCCGACGATCGGTCGCGCCGCACACTGGAATGTCCGCCTGGGGATCCGATGGAAGCTCGACGATCGGTGGTCGGTGGGAGGCGGACTGTTCACCGACCGAAACGACAGCCGCTCGACGTCTTTCGGAAGCGTACGCATCGATCTCGTCGGCGCCGCGCTGGGCGTCCGGTTGCGCACCCCGGTCAAGCTGGACGACGATGAGCGGGCGACTCGTATCGCGTTTCAAACCACGATTGGTGCCCGATATTCCGTCGGCCGAGGGAAGGCAGGAGGGGTCGTGGGTGAGTATGCTGCCGAGCGAATCTCGCCGGACCGGTTGGAGTTCGGTCGCAGCGTGGACGCGACGATGCATCTACTCACGGTCCACGTTGGGTCTGGGCTGGTGTTCTGAGCGTCGCGGGTGATATCTGAGTTTGCGATGGTGGCGACGAACCGACCTCGGGTGGCGATCGTGGGCGGAGGCATCGCGGGACTGACCGCCGCCATCGGGCTCCAGGGCGTGGTCGACACCGTGTTGTTCGAGGCCCGGCCAGAGGTCGGCGGGCACATCCTGCCCGTCTCGGTCACCGACCCTTGCGGCGCCCCCGCGGCGGTCGACACCGGTTTCGTCGTCTTCGTGCCGGAGACCTACCCTCAGTTCACCGCGATGCTCGGTTGGCTTGGGGTCGAGCATGGCCCTGCGACCACGCCGTTTCGAATCACCGATGATGCTCGCGAGCTGTCGTTCCCGGCGGCCGACATCTTGAAGCTCTGCGGAGATGCCATCCCCAAGAGCTGTCGCCGCGACCTTTTCCGTCTGTACCAGTGCCTGCTTCGAGTCCGAAAGGAAGGGCTCGAGTGGATCGAAAACGTCCCTTTGCAAGCGTGGATGGATTCTCAGGGCTTCGACCCGGCGACCGCGGAGCTTGGCGTTTTGCCTTGGATCGCCAGCTTCTGGGGGATTCAGCCCGAGACCGTCCGTGGCGTCTCCGCTCGAGTCGCGTTGCGGGAAATCGCTCGCAACGCAGGTCCCGCTGGCATGCATCGGGTCCATCCCTCGACGCGGGCCTACTTGGATGCGCTGACGCAGCGGGTCCACAACGTCCGCCACGCCAAGGTCTCGGCTGTGAACGTTGGGGGGAGACCCTCGGTCGAGGTCGGCGGGAACACGGAGGACTTCGATCATGTTGTCGTCGCCGTCGATGCGATCGATGCACGCGCTTTGATCCGTGGCGCAGGACCCGACTTGGCTCGCGTCCTCGGTGCGTTCGAATACGAGGCGACCGCCGCTGTGGTTCATCGCGACTCCAGCCTCCTCCCCTCAGACCGGTCGCAGTGGTGCACGTTTCATCACCGACGACGCACCGATCCGGACCGGACCCGCTCCGTGACGACGTGGGTCTTCGACCTCCTGCACGAATGGACGACGGAGCCGAGCGCGATTGAGGCTCCGGTCCTCCTGACCATTGGGGACAGGGGGATCATCGACGCCGGGCTCATCGATTCGGAGTCCGTTGTGGCGCAGTTCCGTCATCGGCATCTCGTGTCGACACCCGCGGTGGTGGACGCACTCCAGGCGCTGCCGAAACTCGATGCTGACCAACCGTTCTCACTGGCAGGTTCTTACGTGGGGTTGGGCGGTTTACACGAGGATGCGGTCCGATCCGGAATGCGGGCGGCGAAGCAGACGAGGCTTCGGTTGGGTTTGGCAGCGTTCGACTGGCCCTGGTAAACACCCAGCCACCGGGCCGATGACCCGGGAAAGCCTCCGAACGAGGCGAGTGGCGCGCCGTTCAGGCTTTGTAGATTCGCCACAGGATCCGCATCAGGGTTTCTTGTAGTCCGGCGGCGATTGATGCCCCTGGTGCACTGTAGTGTGCACTTGTAGAGCGGCGCGGGTTCAGCCTTTGTTGAGGATTTGGCGCAGTTCCGCGCTGCAATCGAGACGGAATCTCAGAGGGGGTGTGGTTGATTGACCCCAAGGTTTGCGTTCGCGAACGTGGTCTGGCCTTGGCTGGACGCAAAGGAAAGCAGTTGATTCGGGCGACGAAGGAATTCGAGTCCGAGTCGGTCGGTCGCTCGTGGTTCGAGATCCTCAGCACGTTTGTGGTCTATGCGGTCGCGGTGGCTGGAGTCGTTGGGAGCGACTCATGGTTCGTTCGCGTGGGGAGTGCGGTGCTCGCGGGTCTCGTGCAGTTCCGCTTGTTCTCTCTGTTCCACGCGCACCTTCACAAAGCGCTGTTGTGGAACTCGAAAGCAGCACAGTGGCTGTTTCATGCGCTCGGTGTGTTCCTGCTGGTGCCCCGCTCGGTCTGGATGCAGACCCACAACTTCCACCACATCAACAACGGAAAGATCGATTGGACTTCGATCGGCTCGTACACGGTGTGGACGCGGGAGAAGTTCGACGCGGCCACGGCAGTCGAGCGTCGCCGATACCTGTGGTCACGACACCCGCTGAAGATCCTGTTCGGCTACATCTGGGTCGGCATCTACGGCATGTGCGTGCAGGCGTTCCTGCGCACGCCGAAGAAGAACTGGGTCGGTCCGCTCGCGCTGAGCGTGCACTTCATCGGCATCGGGGTGCTGTCGGCGGTCTACGACTTCCAGACGGCGGCGCTGCTGTTGGTCGTGCCGTGCTTCATCAACCACGCGATCGCGGCCTATGTGTTCTACGCGCAGCACAACTTCCCCGGCTCCCGGTTCTTCGCCAAGGGCGAGTGGAACTACACCGAGGCTGCGGTCGAAGGCTCGAGCTACTTCCGCATGGGCCCGGTGATGCGATGGATGACCGCCGACATCGGCTACCACCATGTGCACCACCTCAATCACAAGATCCCGACCTACCGATCGGCAGAGACGATGGCGGCGATCCCGGAGCTGCAGTCTCCGACGGTGACGAGCTGGCGGCCTCGGGACGTCTGGGCCTGCCTTCGCATGGAGCTGTGGAACCCGCAGACGCAGCAGATGGAAGGTTTGCGGCCCCCTTCGGCGGTCGCCAGTGGTCTGAGCAAGGCCTGAGCCCCTTGCGCTCCTCGGTCGGTCCGGGCAGGCTCCGGGCCTGATGCGGGTCGAGCTCAGCGTGCACCCCGACCTGCTGCTCGACCCCGCTGGGCTCCTCGATGCGGCGGTCTCGAAGGCGTCGGCCCGACGTCGTTCGGTCGTAGCCCTCGATGTGGTCCGCAAGACGATCGATGCCCGCAAGGGCAGGGTCCGCGTCCACGTGGTGGTCGAGCTGCGGTTGAAGTCAGACGCGGTGGCTCCGACGTCGTTCCTGCCGCCCGAGCTGCCGACGCTCACCGGCCCCCCGGAGGTGATCATCGTCGGTGCTGGCCCGGCGGGAATGTTCGCCGCGTGGGAGCTGGCCAAGCAGGGCATTCGCAGCGTGGTGTTGGAGCGCGGAAAACCGGTTCGTGCCCGGCGACTCGACCTCGCGGAGTTGATGCGCCATGGAGCGCTCAACCCCGAGAGCAACTACTGCTTTGGCGAGGGTGGGGCGGGCACGTTCAGCGACGGCAAGCTCTACACCCGCTCGAGCAAGCGGGGAGCGGTCCGAGGCGTTCTCGAGGCGTTTGTCGGCTACGGGGCGTCCGAGCAGATCATGGTCGATGCCAGGCCACACATCGGCACGAACAAGCTTCCCGGCGTGGTCATGGGGATGCGTGAGCATCTCGAATCCGCAGGGGTGGAGTTCTGTTTCAACACCGCGGTCGAAGCGTTGACGACAACCGACGGCGCGGTCACGGGCGTGCGTCTGGTCGACGGAACCGTGGTCTCGGCGCCGGCGGTGGTGCTCGCTGTGGGGCACTCGGCTCGCGATGTGTTTCGGTTTGCCGCCGCCGCTGGAGCCGTCCTCGAAGCCAAGTCGTTTGCGCTGGGCGTACGGGTGGAGCATCCGCAGTCGTTCATCGATCGCGCGCAGTATGGTGACCTTGCAGGACACCCTGCTCTGGGCGCAGCGCCGTACCGCCTCGTCGAGCGGGTGGGCGAGCACGGGGTGTTCTCGTTCTGCATGTGCCCTGGCGGTTTCATCGCGCCCGCCGCGACCGAGGCACGTGGGCAAGTGGTCAACGGCTGGAGCCCGTCCTCGCGCACCGGTGCGTTCGCCAACAGTGGCTTTGTCGCGGAGGTGGATGCGAACGTCCTGGCGGCTCACGGTCTGGACCCTTCCGATCCGTTCGCGGGGATCGAGTTCCAACGGGACCTCGAGCAGCGTGCCTACGAAGCCGGTGGCGGCGACTACGTGGCGCCCGCCGTGCGGCTCGACGATTTCGTCGCGGGTCGGGCGTCGGGCGAGCTCCCCGAGTGCAGCTACCGGCGCGGGATTCGGGCGGCAGACCTCAACCCGGTCCTCGCCGGATTGGCGGAGCCACTGCGACAGGCACTGCGGCAAGTCGACGCGAAGATCCCGGGGTTTGCAGGCCCCGGAGGGCTCGCCGTCGCGGTCGAATCCCGCACCAGCTGTCCGGTTCGCACCGTCCGCGATCCGCAGACGCTGGTCTCGCCCACGTTGGCGGGCCTGTATCCGTGCGGTGAGGGAGCGGGCTTTGCGGGCGGCATCATGAGCGCGGCGCTGGATGGGATTCGCGTCGCGACCGCCATCGCAAGACGCGACGGCTGATTCTGGACGGCGCACGCCACTTTCTCAGTCCTGCACACCCGCAGTTGTGCGAGCGTGCGGCATGGGTCTTTTGCGGCGAATTTCTCCTTGGACGGCAGCGTTTGTGACGAGCGCAGCACTCTCGCTTGGTTGTGCGGGCGACGATGCGCCCCTTGATGGAGAGCCGGTCGGCTCCAGCGGCGAAACGGACGACGGCAGCTCCGGGTCGACGAGCGTGGATCCGTCGGCGGGAACGTTTCCAACGGACCCGACGAACGACCCGACGAACGACCCGACCGTCGATCCGACATCGGCGGACGAAACCGGTGGATGCGGTGGGTGTCTGGACGATGCCGGAGCCTGCCAGCCCGGCACCGCGGACGCCGCTTGTGGTGTGCTCGGAGAGTCCTGTGCGCCCTGCGAAGGCTCGACGGTCTGCGATGAGGGGGCCTGCGTCGAGCCGCCCGCCTGCAGCCCGGACAACTGCGACGGGTGCTGCGACGGAGACGACTGCGTGGGCGGAGATGCGGACGCCGCCTGCGGTGCCGGGGGCGGTCAGTGCAGCGATTGCCCCGACGGTGCGACCTGCGAGGGCGGGGTCTGCGACCTGCCGTGCGAGGACACGTGTGACGGATGCTGCGACGGCGAGACGTGCATCGAGGGTGACGACCAGTCCGTCGGACAGTGTGGTGTCCAGGGCGCCTCGTGCCTCGCGTGTGACGGCGGCTTCGAGTGCAACGCTGGCGAGTGCATCTCGACCGCGTGCGCCGGCAGCTGCGATGGGTGCTGCGACGGAGACACCTGCCTCGATGGCGATGTCGCCGACGAGTGTGGTGCAGGCGGCGCGACGTGCCAGAGCTGCGGGACGAACCTGACCTGCGGGGATACCGGGTGCGAGCCCGACCCCATGGCGCTGTGGGATGTCACGGTGTTGGACGGCACGATTTCCCTGACGGATCCCGACGGCGACGCCTGGGATTCGTTCAACGGCTTGCCAGATCCCTACGTCACCATGGAAGTGGTCGGAGCCAACGGGGAGACGGAGGTCATCGACGGCGATATCTTCCCGGTGTGGAACGAGGTCGTTCTCATGGGCGTGAACTCGACTCAGCTCGAGGGCGGCCTCGAGATCTCGGTCGTCGACTCCGACATCGGGTTCGACACGACGATCGGGACCTGCGTGGCCAGCGAGATCAACTACAACGCCCAGGTGGTGGGAACCTGCACGACCGAGGATGACTTCGAGCTGTGGTCGGTCACGTTCACCATCCTGCCCAGCGCTGGCTGACTCGAGTCGACTATCGCGAGGGCCCCGGAGCGCCCTTGGGCGGGTCGAAACCGTTGTCGACCAACCAGCCCCCGAGCATCGCCACGCCTTCGGGGCTCTCGGCGCGCGCGAGAGCATCGCGGGCGTAGGCCTCGGCCGCAGCGCGGTCCGTCTCGAGGGTGGCCTCGGCGGCGTAGAAGCGGGCGACGGCAGCATCCTCGGTTGGGTTCGGGACGTCGGCCCAGACTTCGATCGTTGCGTCGGCCCAAGCTCTGGCCTCGTCGTTTCGCTTGGCGTCCAGCATCAGCTTGGTCAGGGCGATGTACGTGAACGAGCGAACGGTGGGGTCGACGTTGGGCAGGGTCTCGTACAGCGCCGCCACGGCCAGCGCCTCGCGTTCCGCGTCTTCGAGTCGGCCCATGTCACGCAGCACCATCGTGATGTTGTTCCCGTACAGTGCCTCGAAGACGTGGTTGGCACCGAGCACGCGGGTCTGCAGGTCCCGCGCGCTGAGCATGGTCTGCAGCGCGTCTTCTTGGCGACCGGTCGCGGCGAGGGTCAACCCGCGGGATAGCCACAAGCCCGCGAGCAAGAGGTCCCGGTCGCGGGCGGAGGGAAGCAGGCGGTAGATCGCGGCTGCGTCATCGAAGGCATCCAGCGCGATCCCGTGCTCCATCGCCTCGGCATGCACGAGTGCGCGCGAGGCCCACGACGTACCCATGGAGACGTGCCCGGGTTCGAAAGCTCGGCGCGCGACGTCCCAAGCGTCCGCCAACGTTTGCTGTGCGTCGTCGAACCGTCCGGCATACGCGTAGGTCTCGGCGAGGCTGCCCAGCGCCTGGGCGGTCTGAGCGTGGCGGGGTCCGAACTCGAGCTGGGCGTGGGCGGCGGCCTCTTCGAGAAGCTCGATGTAGCGCTCGAAGTCACCCATGCGAACCGACAGGCGGCCGCGCGCAGCCAGCAGGGTCTGCGTCAACGTCGGGTCATCGTGTTCCTGCAACAACGTGTGGGCTTGGTCGAGCTGCTTCGCGGCCCCTTCGAGGTCGAAGGCGTTTTCGGAGACCCGCGCGCGCAGGCACAACAGCCGTGCCTCCTGCGCGGTGCCCAGGTCTCCGCGTTCGAACATCGCTTCGGTCTGTCCAACCCAGCGGCGCGCGGCCACCGGGTCCCGCGAGAACATCTGCTCGGCGAGCAAGGCGGCGAGGTCGAACGCCACCGGGTGGGCCTGGACCTGCGCTGCCTCGAAGAACGCCGCCTCGCTGCGCTCCAGCGCTTCGGTGGTCGCACCCCGGTCGAGGAGGGCACGGGAGAGCTCTGCGACCGCGGCCGCGCGCAACTGCGGAGACTCTGGGTCCTCCGCGAGGAGTCGTTCGAGGCTCTCCTCGGCGAGGGCCGATTCGCCGGTCTCCCGCAGCAGGCGTGCGTGGGCGACGGCCTCCGAACGCACTGCGCTGCTCGGTGCGACAACGCTCGGTCGCGGGGGCTCGCGCCGGTCGGTGTCGTCGGCTCTCCACAGCGAGCCCACCGCCACGAGGGCGACGACGGAGCCCGCGGCGATCCACCCCCAAGTTCGCCGCGCTGTTTGGGGCCGGAGCGCCTCGCGAAACGCCTCCATGTTTGGCCACCGCTGTGCGGGGTCGGGACTCAGCCCACGCAGCAGCACCGCCCGCGGCTTGGGTGGCAGCCGGCGGAGCCTCTCCTTGGGGATCTCGCACGCGAGCTTGGCGGTTGCCAGCGCGGCGAGGCCTTCGCCGGTGAACGGTCGCTCTCCCAGCAACGCTTCGAACAGCGACACACACAACGAGTACTGGTCGCTGGCTTCGGTGATCACCCCACCGGCGTGCTGCTCGGGGGACATGTACGCGGGCGTCCCCATGACGGTGCCGGTCGCGGTGAGAGAAGTCGTATCGCTGATCACCGTCGGCACACCGGCCTGAGCATCCACGGAAGGCGGGGCGCCGATCGACCGCGCGAGCCCGAAGTCGATCACCCGCACCCGGCCGTCGCCATCGATCATGGCGTTGGACGGCTTGAAGTCCCGGTGCACGATCCCGGCCGCGTGCGCAGCCTGAAGGCCGCGAGCCGCTTGATCGAAGGCGTCGAGAACGTCCTCTTGGCTCGGGCCACTCTGCATCCATGTCCGGAGGCTCTGCCCGCCCAGAAACTCCATCGCCAAGAACACCCCCTGGCGTCCCTGTCCGGCATCGAACTTGCCGACGTCATACAGCGGGGCGATGTTGGGGTGGCTCAGCGTCGCCACCGCTTGGGCTTCCCGCAGGACCCGTGCGCGTGCCTCCGCTTCCGAGCCTGCCCAGGTGTCCCACCGCTCGACGAGCTTGAGCGCAATGTCGCGACCGAGTTTCGGATCGCGGGCGCGCCAGACCGTCGCACTCGCACCGCGACCGATCTTCTCCACGAGCTCGTAGCGCGAGATCGAAACCGACGATGGCCGCGCCGAGAGAAGGCGGGCCCGTGCCTTCTGCAGCGCCATCTGCTCCTGTGGCGTCGGTTCTTGGGGGCCGTCGGTCAACGGGAGCATCGTACCGCGAGCGGCGGGGCGGGCGTGGTCGACGAGATCAACCGCAACGCTCAGGTCGTGGGGACTTGCTCGACCGAGGAGGACGACGAGTTGTGGTCGGTCACGTTCTGTATCCTGCCTGATGGTGGCTGACCGCGGTCACGTGACCGAAGGTGATGCTCGGCGAAGCGGGTCGAGCTCGGCAGCGACACCGCAGTTCTATTCGTACAGGCGCAGCCGTGGCGGAGGCATTTCGCCGGGGTTGTCCCCGAGGTGGTAGCCCCCGACCCCAAGGCCGAGCATGTTTGCGCCCCAGCACGCCACGCTTCGGTCCTCGTAGATGACACAGGCTCGCCCTCGCGGGCCTGTGAAGAGGTCGACTGCGAGAGCGTCTAGGTTGATTTCGGGAGGAGGCATCTCGCCTGGCTCGTCGCCGTAGACCTCGTTCGGTTGCTCGTAGCCGTAGGTCCGCGCCTGACCGCCCCAGCAGCGGACAGCACCGTTTTCGAACAAGGCGCAGGCCATGGGTGAGCCTCCGACGAGCTTGGCGATCGGCGTGGGGCCCAGGTCAATCGGGGCCGGTGGCATCTCGTCCGATTGGTCCCCGACATGTTCTTCGGAGCCAGTGCCCAGTGTTGCGTGGCTATTCCACCCGAAGCAGCGGCCGGTTCCATCCTCTAGTCGGGCGCACAGGGAGTTTCGGGCGGTGCCTATCTCGACAACCGTACCGCCAAGCTCGACGGGGGGTGGAGGCGAGATGTCGCTTCCCATTGCGGCGGGCCCCATGCCCGCCTGCCCTAGAATTCCGGATATGGACGCACCAAAGCATCGGACTAGACCATCCTCTCCAAGCGTGCATGTGCGTCCGGAGTCATGGTTGACAGTGACGACTTCGGCACCCAGGTTCACTGGGGGAGGAGGGAACTCGCTGGATGTTGCTCGGTGCGTGAGCGTTCCGTATCCAAGGGTGGGCCACGGAACGTCGAAGATCTCGGACCTCGTATAGCCCCAGCAGTGGAGGGTACCGGTGTTGCTGACGGCACAAGCGCTCGTGTCCCCGACCGAGATGTCCGTCGCCACGATGCCAAGCGGAATCGGCGTCGGAGGCAGTTCACCGGGGTCATCTCCGACATTTGGGATGGGGTCCTCGGCGAGCTGGTCGTCCGAGAAAGGGCCCAGTAGCCCGGAGTAAAACGCGACGCTAATCGAGGTCGAGGCTCGCCCGTAGCCCCAGCAAACGACGGACCCATCGAACCGCAAGGCGCACCAGCTATCACCTCCGTACTCTCCGGTCGCGACGCTTTGCACGGGTCCTCCGAGCTCCGCCTGCGGTGGGGGCATCTCACCGGGCGCGTCGCCGATCCACTCGCTCTCGGCCAGGCCGACAATGGCAAGGCGTCCGGAGCCGTTCGACCCCCAACAGCGAACGGCGCCATCGGAATAGACGGCGCACGCGGAAAACTGACTGTAGGCGACCTGGGTGACCTCGGGGACGACGGCGCAGGTTGTGGTCGAGCAGGGCACGAAGCCGTTGTCCTCTCCGGCGTCGCACGCTTCGGTGCTGAGGTGTTGGTAGCCATCGCCACAGACGTTGAGCGTGCACTGCGGCGTGCACAGGCTGACTCCATCGCCCGTTGCGTCCCCGTCGTCGCATGCCTCGAGTTGGGGGACGAGGTATCCGTCGCCGCAGACGTTGAGCGTGCAGTCGTCGCTGCACAGCGAGACGCCATCGCCGTTGAGTTCTGCCTCGTCGCAGGTCTCGGCGCCCTCGATTTCACCGTCTCCGCAGATGGCCTCGGTGCAGTCGTTCGGACATCCATCGTCGTTGTCCGGGTTGCCGTCGTCGCAGTTCTCGCCTTCGGCAGGGCTGACGACACCATCTCCGCAGACCGGAGGAGCACAAAGAGATGTGCAGCCATCGTCTTCGTCGCGGTTGCCGTCGTCACACACCTCACCGGTCTCGAGCTCGCCGTTGCCACAGGTCTCGAGCGTGCAGTCCGCCCCGCAGCCATCGTCGTTGTCCGTGTTGCCGTCGTCGCATCCTTCAGCAGGACCGCGCAGCCCATCACCGCAGATGTTCTTCTGACACGAAGAGGTGCAGGTGGAGTCATCCGCGTTGTCGGGCCCAAGGTCGCAGGCTTCGTTCACCTGCGTGACTCCGTCGCCGCAGAACTCGCTCACGCAGAACTTTGAGCAGCCGTCGTCGTCGACGCGGTTGCCGTCGTCACAGTCTTCGTCGGCTTCGAGAAAGCCGTTGCCGCACTCGGGCCCAGCTTCGACGCCTGTGCTCTCGCCTCCACCGGAGGTTGAGTCCGAGGTTGAGTCCGAGGTCGACGTTCCGGTCGAAGACTCGGCCTGCGGGCCACTGTCCGTTTCTCCGGACACTTCAGCTCCGGCTAGGTCGTCTCCGCAGGATGCAGCCCCCGGCCCAACACAGAGCGTGGCGAACAACGTGCGCATCCTGAGCGTCATGGATCGACCGTAGTCTCGAACGAACGCCGAGGCAACGCGGACTTGTCACGACATGCACCTGGGCACTGTGCCTGGCGACGAATACGCTGACCTTCACCTACGACGGTGATCTGCTCACCGGCGAAGCGCTCACAGGCGGCGTGACCGGCTCGGCGAGCTGGCGCTACGATGGCCACCTGTGGGTGGACGAGGCGACGGCGGCCGGGGAGACTGCGGCGTAGTGAGATGCCCATGGACGCAGGTGACCGTTCTTTGGGTGGTGCTGCTCGCAGGTTGCTCAGCCTCGACGCCCTCAGAGAGGCGTGGTGTCATCGAGGACATCGAAGGCTGCGAACTCAGTCGTATTGGCAAAGGCTGGGCCTCAGTTGACGCGGGCGAAGTCGTCATCATCCACTCAAGTCGAATGAGGTACGCAACGGTGCATGTTCACTGGGCGGAAAGCGCCGAAAGCCTCGCGGATGATGTCATGGCGGGTCGGTTGCCGCAGTACGCAGACGATTACGCGTTGCCAAGAACCCACGCCGCGCGAATCGAGATTGGTGGCACCGGCTATCCAGCTTGGTGGCTTGGGACGCCGAACGTCATCGCGGATATCTTCGTCCCATCGAAAGAAGATGGCTAGGTGTTCGTGGTGTGGGTGGATCTTTCTTTGTCCGACGAGGAGAACGCCGAGGATTGGAATATGCAGCGAGTTGGCCGTTTGCTGCGCCCGCTGGTGCGCTCGTTGAAAAAGGCCTCTGCTGACTCCTTTGGCAAGTGCTTGCCGAAGACTTGAGGCCCCGGATTGGGCGGCGTGTCGTCCGCTGTTCTGCACACTCCGCCATTGCCCGTCTGGAACTCTGACGCTACGAGCCGGCACGGCTACACTTCGTTGGACTATCGTCGCCGCTGCGAGCCATGAAGACCGACCCCGCGTTCTCGGTATCTCCCGCCCATCCAACGGGCCGCATTGCGCCGGCTGTCCGGCACGGCGTCTACTGGATCACGTTCTGCGGAGTCCTCGGCGCCGGGTGCTCCGAGGACTCGCCCTGGGTCGAGACTCGCCATGCTCGGATCCAGGGAGAGCATGGGGTGTGCGCGGGTCTGGAGACGTACGTTGACGAACGAATCGAGGTCACGGCCGACTGGTTCGAGCTCGAGCCTGGTCCGAAGATCGACATCTACCTCGGCCAGAGCTACGTCGACGAACAGCAGGAGAACTACGATTACCCGATTGGTGGAATTGCCTCCCGCCGAAACGGAGATGTGACTGTCTACGCAAGAGGCTATAACCTCGGTCACGAACTCGTCCACGCGGTTCGGTTTTCCAACGGACTCGTGCTGCCCAGTCTGATCGACGAAGGGGTTGCCAAGCTCTACGACGGCGGAGAGTTCAACGGGAACGGAGGCGGGATCTCCTACAGGATCCCAGAAGGGGCGACGCTGCCCGACGATCCGCACACCGCGACGGTCGGCGTCGCAGCGACGTTTACGGGCTGGCTACACGAGACACTCCCGCACGAGGACTTTCTCCGCTTGGTCAACGACCCTGATCTCAACCGCGAATACGGTGCGGCCAGCAACTGGGAGCGCATCGAAGGTGCCACAGGCATGGGCAAGGAGGTCCTGGAGGAGCGCTGGGCAAGCGAGGCCCAGCACTACTACTCGGAGGTCCCGCGTTGCCGCCCCGAGCGAACACACCAGCTGGAGGTCGGCGAGCCGCTGCAGATCGAGGATACCGTTTCGTGCACCGACTCGCCGACGACGTTCGGGCCTTACGCTCTCCTCGACGACGTCGTGACCACGGAGCAGCGGTTGCACTGTTTCCCGTTCGACGTACCCACGTCGGTTCGGATCACCGCATCGGGCCCGCCGGGGAGCGAGCTCGTGTTCTACCGCGCCGACAGCTCATGCCTCACGTCCACTCCGCGCACGGAGGAGACCGACGTCAAGCGGATCGAGCTCGGTACAACCGCCGAGTTCGTGTTCGGTGACTGCACTTGGGTCGGCAGAGTCCGTAGCGAGCCCGACACCGTCGGGGAGGTCTCCATCACGATGGTCGCCATAGAGTAGCCCCGGCAATGGGACACCACGAACCTCGGACAGTGCGACGCGCTCGCCGAGCCGACGTTCCGGGTGGGTCGCCCCTGCTCGTACCGCGAGCACCCTGCCCAGCGCAGGCTGGCTCACCCCTCGTACCCAACCCGCCGCTCGATCATCGCCTCCACATCCCCAGGCAGCGCCGGCACCAAACCCTCCTGCGGCGTCGCCGGCTCGGCGAACTCGATCTTCGAGCCCCCGGCGATCTGCTCGATCACACCCAGCGTAATCCCGGCGACCTTGCCCAACCCCGCAGGATCGATCTCGTCCGCCTCGTCCCCGGGTGCGTGATAGTCCCCGTGCACTCCGGTGAACATGAAGATCACCGGCATGCCCAGTTTATAAAACGCCGCGTGGTCGCTCCGGGTCGTCACAGACCGGTCGAAGGTGATCGGCATCCCATCCCACCCCGCGGTCTCGAACAACGACATCCACTGCGGACTGGAACCAACACCGCCCACCAGCAGACCCGGATCGGGCCGAAGCCGTCCGACCATGTCGATGTTGATCATCGCGACCGGCGTCCCGTCCTTCCAGGGCGCGGCGTCTGGCGGGCTGGCAGCCAGCGCGCGGGAGCCCAACAGCCCAAGCTCCTCCCCGGCGAACAGGGCAAACACCACGGTTCGCTCCGGAGGCGTCGGCCGGGACGCCAGCACGCGGGCGACCTCCAACACGACCGCGGTGCCGCTCGCGTTGTCGTCGGCCCCGTTGCAAACGATGTCCTTCGACACGCCGTCGACGGTGGCTCGGCAGTGTCCGCGCCCATCCTCGTCGGTGCCGATGTGATCGTAGTGCGCCCCGAGGATCACAAACTCGTCGGGCTTGCTGCCCACGATCTGTCCCAAGACGTTGGGTGCTTCAACCTCGCGGCTCTGCAGCTCGACGACGATCGTCGCCTCGGCTTTCATATCCCCGGAGGCGGGCTCGAGGTTGCGCTCGATCTGTCCTTGAAGTGACGAGAGCTTGCGACCGCGCAGCTTGAGGAGTGCGTCCGCGTCGCGCCACTTCATCTGAACGACCGGAACACCCGCATCTCGAGAGGGCCGCGTCGTCGTGAGGTCGGGCAGAGCGTCGGCGTCACGGTCAACCTCGTCGACGAAACTTCGCGGTCCTCGAACCGCGATCACCCCGACGGCCCCGGCGTCGACGAGCCGAGCGATCTTGTTGCGAAGCCTCCCCGCCGAGAACGGAAACGAAGGCCCGTCGGCGTCCGCATTGGGGGCGAACAACATCGAGGCGAATGCGTCGGAGTCCAGCGGGCCCGCGGGGTCATCGGGAACGGCGGTGAGGTGCCCCGGGAGCGCAGCTCCGCCGAGGAAGGGTTCGACCAGCGCGGTGAGTTCCTTGCGGGTCTGGGCCTGCAGCTTGGAGAGGGCGGCGGTGTCGCTGGCCTCGCGCAGCGGTCTTGCTTGCGTCTCGAACCGGTCGCCGATCGAACGCACCCGGCTGTACAGCGCGCTGCTGTCGGGGCGTCTCGGGGCATCCAGCAAGACGACCGCGATCTTCCCCGAGAGATCGATGCCGGCCAGGTCGTCGTACGCCGACGCGTCATTCGCCACCGCTGCGTACCCAGCAAAAACGACCGGCGCGGTCACGCTCGCGCTCGCGCTTCCGGGCATGGGCCCAAACGACCCCTGGGCCGCAAGCGCGGTCTTGCCCTTGTGCGCGATGCTGAGCGTGGGAGGTGTGACGAGATCGGCGCCGATGGCGATACCGAAGCGGTGGCGGAAATCCTCACCCACCGGCTGAACACCAGCCGCTGTGAGTTTTTCGATGACGACCGATGCCGCGCGGTCGATATCCGGGTGCAGGCTGTAGCGGCCCCCCAGCTCATCGGAGGCGAGGGCTTCGATCGTGGCCATCATCTGCGAGGCCTCGACCGCCGCCGGGGGTTCGCCGGAGGCTGCGCCGCCAGGGTCGGCCGGTGTAGGCCCCGTGGTTCGGCACGCCGTCAGCACGAACATGGCGAGAATCGCTGGGC
This sequence comes from uncultured Pseudomonadota bacterium, assembly GCA_913061055.1. Classification (GTDB taxonomy): domain Bacteria; phylum Myxococcota_A; class Polyangia; order Nannocystales; family Nannocystaceae; genus CAJXVA01. The sequence goes on along the minus strand of CAJXVA010000017.1, from coordinate 11,025 downwards.
CCAGTCGCATGGCCGGAGTACACCCCGTGTCGCTCCCGGCTACAAATCCGGGACTCCGCGCCGGATGGGGTGCGCTGCCTCACCTCCTCGCGGACTCGCGCGCCAGCGACCGCCGGTCCGTCTGTTGACGCCTCTCGCTCGGGCAGCGTACCGTCCTCAAACCGGCCGAACGCCTGCCTTCGGGGGAATAGAGCAGGGTTCCAACTCACCACTGTGGTGCAGCCAGCGGTGGTGCACCAAGGGTCTCGCGACCCGGCGTCTCAGAAGAAGGTACGACATGAATCGACTTGCATTGTTTGGCTCTTGGAAGCGGCTTGGCGTCCAAGCGGGGCTCTTGGCGGGTTTGGGACTCGCGTTCGTTGGCGGTTCCGAAAAACCGGCACAAGCGGGTGCCGACTGTGTCGGCGACGAAGCGTGTTCGTTCAAAAAGCCGAACCTGCTCATCGTGCTCGACTACTCGTCGTCGATGAACGACGACTTCCAGCCCGGTCAGACCCGGTGGGAAGCTGCCGTCGAGGCGATCGAGAACGTCATCACGACCGACAACGGATTCTTCGATGAGTCGATGCACCTGGGCCTGATGCGCTTCGGTCACGACCCCGATCCCAAGGCGGACGGCACGGTCATCACCGTCGCCGGACAGACCGATCCTTCCGGGATCATCGACGGCCAGTCGCTCGATGTGGGTTGGTACGACCAGGACGCCGATCCCACCGGGTACTTCGAGTGCAACGGCGAGAACATCGTCAGCTTCCTCAACGCCGTCGAGCCGCCCCTGTGCGTGGGCCTCAACTGCGCCGGAATCGGCACGTGGACCCAAGGCGCTCTGCAGGCGTCGCGCGACTACATCGCGCAGACCCGCATCGACCACCCCGGAGACGTCGTGGTCGACGACGAGCGGGCGTACTTCGTCATGCTCATGACGGACGGCGTGTGGACCACCCAGGTGGGTCAGGCTCCGGTCAACGCTGGCGAGCAGGCTGCGTTCGACCCCGTTCCGGTCGGCGGTGACCTCTTCGGTACGGACAACGTTCCGGTCTACGTCGTGGCCTTCGGTGATGCGATCGGCGAAAGCTTCGGCGACGATCTCGCCAACGCCGGCGGTACCCTCGCAGCGATCGACGCCGGTGCGGGCGAGCTCGTCCCGGCCCTCGAAACCGTCATCGACGACATCGAGGACACCGTCATCATCCCCGAGTGCACCGGCGGACTGCCGCGCATCATGGTCATCCTCGACGCGTCGAGCTCCATGCTCAACACGGGCAACCCGCTCGACCCGGACAACTACGTCTCGGGCGCGATGGGCATGACCGGTTGGGACCAGGCGCGCGAAGCCCTCTCGGGTGCAACGTCGATCTTCGACGTGCTCGTCCCGGGTGTGAACAACCAGCCGGTCGAGGACCTTGTGCACCTTGGGCTCATCGCCTTCGGTACCGAGGACGACCAGCAGCTGCTCGTCGACTACGGTCCGTGCATGGAGGACAACTTCGGTTGGGCGCTCGATCCGAACACCACCTGTGGTGCCGGTTGTGCCGACCCCTGGGGCGGCCCTCCCATCATTTGGACGCCGCAAGGCCCGGCAAGCGCTGGCTATCCCGGCTTCGACCAGGACACCTACAGCACGATGCCGGACTGCAACACCGGCATGTTCGACCTCGACGCCTGCACGGGCTCGGCCACCGCGACCCACACGGGTCTCGCCCTGGCCAACAGCAACGCGGAGGCCTACCGCCTCACGCCGCCCGCTTTGTACCCGGTCGACGCCAGCACGCAGTTCTTCAACATCCTGATCACCGACGGTGCCTACAGCCTCAACGGCTGGTCCACCGACGAGCAGGTGTCCGCTGAACTCACCGACATGGTCGCCAACGACAACACGACCACGTTCGTGATTGGCTTCGGTGACGACGACCAGCTCGCGCCTCTCGAGCTTGGCAACATGGCCTGCTGGGGCTCCGGCGGCACGGGCATCCCCTGTGCAGGCGGCAGCATCGACTACTTCACCGCGGCCAACCAGGCCGAGCTGGAGGCCGCGCTGGGCACCATCATCGAGCAGATCAACTTCGATCCGTGCTGCGGATTCAACGACTGTTCGTTCAACCCCGAGCCCACCACGGGTGAGCCCGACCCCGAGCCGGAAGAGACCAGCACCGGTCCCGAGACCGGCGGCGAGAGCAGCACCGGTCCTTCCATCACCGGCGGCTCGAGCTCGACTGGCCCCGGCGAGACCAGCGGCGCAAGCAGCACGACCGACGCGTCGGGTGACAGCAGCTCCGGTGACCCGGGTAGCACGACCGACGACCCAACCACGGACCCGACCAACGACCCGACCAACGTGACGGGCGATGACTCCAACGGCGACGAGTCCAGCGGTGGCGACACCGCCGGTGCAGCCGGAGACGACGGCTGTGGCTGCTCAGCCGGAAACGACGATGGCTCCGGCTGGCTCGGCGGCATGCTGATGTTCGGCCTCTTCGGCCTGGTCCGGCGTCGCAAGTAAGCCAGCTTCGGCTGCGACAAGAGACGACGCCGTCACGGGAAACCGTGGCGGCGTTTCTCGTTGTGGGATGGAGCGGGTTGCCGACTCACAGCTGCTCAGCGAGCGGCCTCAGGATGCTTCGGAATTCCTGGAACTCGCCAGACCACCGCCGATATGCGAGCGGGCTCATGTTTGTGCTGACGGGGAAGCGGTCGGCGGCGCCGAGGAGTTCGGTGAGCTGGGCCCGAAGCTGCGGCCCGACGGTGTGGCCTTCCGCCGCGAGCTTTTGTATCTGCTGCAGTGCGTCGTGCGTGAGCCGGTAGACCGTCAAGACGACCACGGATGCGTCGTCGTTGGACGCATAGGGCGAATCGGTTTGAACGAGCGCACACACCACTGCGAACCCGGTGAGGAGCCCATGTTTGACGAGGCCGCCCGCGTGCTCTTCGAGTCGCTGGGCCGCGGAGCCAAGCTCGGCGTCGAGGACTCGGAGGTCTTCTCGTAGTGCAGTGGTGCTCATGAGCGAGTCGCCTCAGGTTCCGCAGAAGGTCTGGAAACCATCGTCGAAGGCATCGGGCGCGGGCTCGGCAAACCGGTCCGACCCGGGTTGGACCTCGTACGGATGGGTGATCGCTTCGAGCAGGTCTTGCACCGGGCCAAGGTCTCCGCCCACTGCGGCATCGAGCGCGCTTTCAACCAGATGGTTGCGCGGGATGTAGATCGGGTTGACCGCATCCATGCGGTCGGCGGCAGCGGAGCGTCCGTTGGGTTCGGCGTCGAGACGGGCGAGCCAGCGAGCCGACCAGCCTTCGAACGCGTTGGCGCGCGCGAGCCCGGCACGCGGAGCCTCCCCCCGCGCGATCGAGGACAGCGACCGCATGGTGGTGGTGTAGTCGAGCTTCTGCGCTTCGAAGATCTCGAGCAGATCTTTGGCGAGCACATCGTCCTCGTCCTGCGCTTCGATGATGCCGAGCTTGGCTCGCATACCGCGAGTCCACGCCGCTTGGTAGCGAAGCCCAAACGCCTGCAGCGCTTCCTTGGCGTGGTTCATCGCGGTGTCGTCGTCATCGTCGAGCAGGGGCAGCAACGTCTCGGCAAAACGGGCGAGGTTCCACTGGCCGATGCCGGGTTGGTTGCCGTAGGCGTAGCGGCCCTGTCGGTCGATCGAGCTGTAGACCGTGCCCGGATCGTAGCGATCCATGAACGCGCAGGGTCCGTAGTCAATCGTCTCGCCACTGAGCGCGACGTTGTCGGTGTTCATGACGCCGTGGATGAACCCAACCATCATCCACTGGGCGATGAGCTCGGCCTGGGCGTCGACGACGGCGTTGAGAAGGCCGACGGCGGGGTTGGGGATCGTGGCCAAGTCCGGGTAGTGGCGAGCGATGGTGTAGTCCATCAGCTTGCGGGTGCCGGCGATGTCTTGCCGTGACGCAAAGAACGCGAACGTGCCCACACGAAGATGGCTGGCAGCGATCCTGGCCAGGACAGCGCCGGGCAGCGGCTCCTCCCGGTAGACCGGCTCCCCCGTGGTGACCACCGCGAGCGAACGCGTGGTGGGGATGCCCAGCGCGTGCATGCCTTCGCTGATGACGTACTCGCGCAGCATCGGGCCGAGCGAGGCCTTGCCGTCTCCGCCGCGGGAGAACTCGGTGGGTCCGGAGCCCTTGAGCTGCAGGTCGTAACGCTGCCCCGCGGGATCCAAGAACTCGCCGAGCAGGAGCGCGCGACCGTCTCCGAGTTGCGGGGAAAATCCGCCAAACTGGTGTCCGGCGTAGAACTGGGCGAGCGGTGTCGCGCCCTCGGGGAGCGACTGACCTGAGAAAATGCCGGCGCCCTCCGTGCGAAGTTGCTCGACGTCGAGGCCGAGCGATTGCGCGAGCGGCTCGTTGAGAAGCGCGAGTTTGGGCTCGGGAAAAGGGGCCGCTTGAGCGGGAAGGAAGAACCCGTCCATCTGGGCGGCGAACGTGTTGTCGAACGCGAAGGGTGCGGGCATGGGGCGCTGGACAGCTTAGCGCAACGACGGCACCGGTTGCGTGCGCCGGCTGTCAGTCGTCGTCCAAACGCGCGGGCCTGGGTGCCGAAGCCACGCATCGACCTACGCGCTACTGCGTCGGGCTTTCGCTAGCCTAGTTGGCGCTGCACCAGATCCCTGCGTCGCCCATCCCGCAGAACTCGGTGCCAGGCTCGTAGGCATTGACGTCGGTCGGTTGCACCGTCCCCCAATAGTCCTCCGAGGCGCCCCAACCGAAGATGTCACCGAAGTTGTAGACCCAAACGTTGGTCACCGGATCGAACTGGTTTCCACCGGACTGAAGTCCTCTCGATGCCGCGCAGTAGATGCCGCCGTACGCTCGTACGCAGATGTCGAGCACATCGTCGCCGGTTGTATCGGTCAACACGAGCGTCGAGTAGCGCGACTCGACTCCCACGTTCGTGTTGCTGAAGTACGCCGCGTCGAGGGTGGTGGCGTTCTGAAACTCGGAGTCGAGGCTCTTTGCATAGCCGCAGTAGACCCCCGCGCTGCCCCGGCCACAGACATCCGCGAGGCCGTCCCCCGAGACGTCGCCAAACTGGATGGTGGAGTAGTAAGCGTGCCCGGCCCAGCCCTGGTCGTCACGATACTGGTTCTGAACCCAGTATTGGCCGGGTGAAAACGTCTTGGTCGCGGCGTTGAAGCGTGCGCAGAAGACCCCGTTCTTGCCGCGGCCGCAGACGTCGAGGTCACCATCGTCGTCGATGTCGGCGAAGTCGATCGTCTCCCAGTAGCTTGGCGAGCTTCCCCACGCGGTCTGGTCAGCGCCAGAGCCAAACTGGCCCGAACCGGCGTTGCTGAAGTTGCCGCTTTGCGTTCGCAGCGACGCCGTTTGGAAGCCGTTCCCGTCGGAGAAACTGCACCAGATCCCGGCTGAGCCGCGCGCGCAGACATCGGTGCGTCCGTCCTGATCGACGTCGACGAACTTCATGGTGTCGTAGTACCTCGCCTGGTTCCATCCCCACGCGTCGGCGTAGGACGCCGTCCATCGCTCCGGGACATCGAAGTTCACCCCGTTGCTCTTCGCGCACCAGATCCCATCCGTTCCGCGGACGCACACGTCGGCGTCATCGTCATCGTCGAGATCGACGAACGAGAGCGTGTTGCCATACTCTGGGTTGTCTTCGATGTTGAAGGGAAACGTGCGCTCGTATCTCGTGCTCGAGAAGCCGCAGTCGGGGTCGTCGATGCCGCTGTAGGCGGAGCGGTGGGTGTAGCACCGCAGGTAGGAGCCGATCACAGAGCAGGCGTCGTCCTCCTGGTCGTTGTCGAGGTCGGCGAACTGAAGGTAGCCGCCTGCTGTCACTGGCTGGGCCGCGCTGCCGTCACTGTAGAGCCCAACGCCGTTTCCGGTGGGGCATGCATCTTCGGCCAGCGCATCGGCTGGTGATGCGAGTGCAACCAAGCCGCAGACAGCCGGAGCGAGGAGCGAAAGGGGGATGTGAGGACTCATGTTGGCCCTCCAAAGCAGCATGCGTGCCAACTTCGTTTGGCCGAGTTCTCAGGCGGGTCTCACAGCAGCCGTCGTTTATGTGTCGACGACGACCAGGGACACTGCGGGGGGTCCCCGGGACACACGCGTGCGAGGCCGAAGGCCAGCGAGATTCGTCAGCGTCGTGCTCGCCGGCCATCGTGTTTCGAAGGGAACAATGCCGCGAGCGCATCGCCGACCACCCCAAACACCGCCTTGACCGCGGCCGATGCCCGGAGGTCTGGGTGCGTCAGGAGCCAGGCGGGGATCTGCAGCTTGGCGGCATGCTCCCGGAACGATTCGATCTCGACCAGCTCCGGATGGGCCGCGGCGAGCAGATGAGGGATCGCGCCAATGCCAACGCCTGCGGCCACCAGCCGGTTGAGGGTGAGGCGAGATGACGTTGCGACCGCGATGCGGGTGCTCTGTGCCTGCTCGCGTTCCCACCGACCCAGCGGACTCGCACTCAGCGGCGGCCCGAGCACAACCCAAGGCGCACGCTCGGGATCTTCCGCGTGCTCCCGCGTTCCGTAGACCCCGCACTCGGCCGTGAACAGCTTTCGACCCACGAGCTGACGCGGCGGTTGATCGACCGAGGTGAGTGCGATGTCGGCTTCGCCCTTGCGAATGCTCGAGCCGGTCGGCGAGACGTCGAGCACGATCTCGAGCTTGGGGTGCATCCGAGTGAGGACCGCGAGCGGTTCGGTCAGCAGCGGGGCGAAGCCATCGAGCGTGGTGAACGTGAGCCGTCCACCGACGGACTCCTGGCTCTCGACCGCGTGCTGGCGAATGCTGGAGAGTGACAGCTTGGTCTTGCGCGCAAGCTCGGCGAGCTCTTTGCCAACCCGGGTCACCCCGCCTTCACGCTGCGAGTAGCAGACCACGCCCATGGCCTGCTCCAGCGCGGTGATCCGCCGGTAGATGGTCGACGGCGCAACACCCAGCTCGCGACTCGCCGCGCTCGCCGACCCAAGCCGGTCGAGACTCTCCAGGTGGCGAAGGTCATCCCAAGAAGGCTCCACGCCCCCCTGATGGCTGTTTCGCGTCGCCATGTCAGTTGCAAGTGTGCAAGATTGAGTTGCGAACGTGCAATGGCGACGGCCTGGTTTCGCCCGTAGGCTGGCGCGATATGCGTAGGTTCTGTTTGGCGCTCCTCAGCCTGTCCCTCGGTGCATCGGCTTGCGACGGTGGAGATGGTTCGCCCGAGGCCGGTCCTGGCCAGGACGGACAGTTCGACGATGGCGTGGCCCCTGGGGGAAAAGCCGACACGCAGGGCTTCGAGGATCGTGGCTATGAGGCCACCTGCATCCTTCGGCTCGCCAACAGTGCCGAGTTCGAGACCCTCGACGACGATGCTGGCGTCTGGTCGGTCTCGGCTCGAGAGATCGTCGAGGCGCGCGCAGGTGGGGACGGGGAGCTGGGCACCGCGGACGACGTGGAGTTCGAGACGCTGGAGCAGCTCGACGACGTCGACTGGGTCGGCTACTTCGCGTTCCAGTCGATGTACGGGTACGCCGAAGAGAGCGGCGTCTGCCCCAAGCTGGGCGAGGAGTACGTGCACGCCGGCGAACAGGAAGCGACCGAGCTCATCATCCGTCGCATCGGCGAGCGGATGATGCGGGAGTACGGTGAAGGTGCGCGACCGTCCACGCGCGGCCTGCATGCCAAAGGCCGCTGCCTTCAGGCCGAGGTGACCGTGGACAACCGCGAGCTGCCCGAAGAACTGCGGGTTGGCGTGTTCGCCGAAAACGTCACGTACCCGGCTTGGGTGCGCTTCAGCAACGGTGACCCGCATGTCCAGGCCGACAAAGAAGGTGACGTTCGGGCGATGGCGATCAAGCTGATGGAGGTTCCCGGGGAGAAGCTCCTGGACGACGAGCGCGACGCCAAGACACAAGACTTCCTGCTCAACCACACCCCAGCGGTCGCGACCGCTGACGTCATCCACTTTGCCGACGTCATCGACCTGGTCGAAGACGACCGCAACCCGGCGTTGGCGTTCCTTTCGTGGAACCCGTTCGACATCGAAGCCAGCAGCATCCTCCTCGCGATCGAGTCGATCACGAAGTCGATCGTGAACCCGCTGTCCACGCAGTACTGGAGTCAGACGCCTTACCGCCTCGGTCCCGACAGCAGCGCGGTGAAGTACACGGCGCGCCCCTGCGATGGGGAACAGCCCGGGCCCGAACTCGACGACGAGGACCCGAACCACTTCACACCGTCGATGGAGCAGCACCTCGAGGCTGGCGACGTTTGTTACGAGTTCGGCATCCAGCGCCAAACCGATCCGCAGCGCATGCCGATCGAAGACGCGTCCATCGAATGGAGTGCGTCGGAGTCGCCGTTCATCCCGGTCGCGCGCATCGTGTTCTCGGCTCAGGACTTCGCGTCCGAAGAGCAGGCCAACACGTGCCAGCATCTTTCGTTCACGCCCTGGCATGCCCTGCCCGCGCACCGTCCGCTCGGAAGCTTGAACCGGGCGCGGAAGACCGCCTATTCGTCGATTTCGTCGGTGCGTCACGGCCTCAACGGCGTGCCGCGCGTCGAGCCCACCGAGTAGGTTTCGTGGCTGCGGTCCGGGTTTGCTCACGCCCGGGCCGCGAGCGACGGCACGATGACGAATCGTGTGGCACGGCGCCACGCGGATTGTTATCGGTACCTTTATGTCAACGGACGCCGTGCAGCGGGGCCCCGAGCAGGCTGCCGAACTCGCCCACCTCTCTGAGGGCGCCCGCGAGGTTGTTGCGGAGGAGATCGAGATCCTCGGCCGCATCCAGGCCCGACTCGAGCGCGACGCCTCGACGAAGCCGGATGCGATCGAGGACCTCGACGCGCAGATGATCGAGCTTCGCGACGCGATCTCCGAAGCGAAGGAGGAGGACGTTGCCTCGCTCATCGACCAGATGCACCAAGTGGCGGCGCTCAGCCGCAAGCGCGGCAAAGGTCGAAGCGTGCCCATCGATCCGAAGAGTCCGTACTTCGGTCACCTGTGCCTCAAAGACTCGAAGACGGGCCGAGCCCGCGAAGTGCTCATCGGACGCCACACGTTGCTCGACGACGGCGATGGGCTGTCGATCGTCGACTGGCGCAACGCTCCGGTCAGCCGGCTGTACTACCGCTACGAGGAGCAGGACGAGTACGACGAGGAGTTCGGAGAGCGCAGCGTCGAAGGACGCGTGATGAAGCGCCGCAGCCTCGCAGTACAGGACGCCACGCTCCGCCGCATCGTCACTCCGCAAGGCTCCTTCGCCCGCGGGCAGCAGGGGCAGTGGCGCGAGAGCAAGTTGTCCGAACGACCCGCGCTCGAGGGCGGCTCGGGGTCTGCGGCCCGGTTCGACAAGAAACAACTCGGGGTTCAGGGCGACGACGCCCAGCTCCGCGCGGACAAACGCCTGCAAGAGATCACCGCGCTGATCGACAAAGAGCAGTTCGAGCTCATCACGCGGTCGGACTCGGGCATCGTCCTCATCCAGGGAGGTGCGGGATCCGGCAAGACCACCGTGGCGCTGCACCGCGTCGCGTACTTGTCGTTCCAGGACTCGCGCCGGTTCAGCCCGCAGAAGATGCTGATCGTCGTCTTCAACGAGGCGCTGGTCGAGTACATCCGCCACGTGCTCCCCTCGCTCGGTGTCGAAGGGGTCACGGTCACCACCTACCGCCGATGGACGACGCAGCTGCTCGCGCGCATCAAGACCGGCCTCGATCTCAAGCACGAGGTCGCGACACCCGACCCCGTCTCACGCTTCAAGAAGCACCCGGTCTTCATGCGGATGCTCGAGGAGATCGTCCAAGAGCACGTCGACGACGTCGAAGCTGAGATCCAAGAGCGCGTGGCGTCACGGCCCGGCGGCCATGAGGTCATCAAGGCGTGGCGTAGCTTTGCTCGGATGGCACCGCTGACCCAGGTCGAGCGCATGCAGCAATGGATGCACGACGGGGTCGGCTCCCGTCTCGACGCGACCACGCGGACCCCGACGATCAGCATCCTCCGGGTGGCCAAGAGCACGATGCGGGACATCGTCGCGGACTGGATCGAAGCCAACACCAACGCCGACCGGATCCGCAAAGCGGTTGCCACCCACGGGCCCGAGGCGTTCAGTGAGAGCGACCTGCAAACCATCGTGAAGTGGTGCGCTCGCAAGGCTGAGCTCGATCTCGATCCCGACGATCCCGACGCAAAGCCGGAGGATGTGGCGCTCGATCCCGAGGATGACGCCGCGATCCTGCGCTTGATGCAGCTGAAGTTCGGCGGTCTCTTTGTCGGCAACAAGCGGTTCGAGTTCGAACACATCGTGCTCGATGAGGCACAGGACCTGTGCCCGCTCGAGGTCCGAGTCCTGCTCGACACCGCGAGCAAGGGCAAGAGCGTCACCATCGCGGGAGACCGCGCGCAGAAGATGGTGTTCGACAACGGCTTCCAGGACTGGCCGCAGCTGCTCGAGAGCGCCGGCCTGCCGCACACCGCGATTCAGCCGCTGAAGATCACCTATCGCTCGACTCGGCAGGTGATGGAGCTGTCGCAGCACGTGCTTGGTCACCTCCACAACCCCGAGGACCAGCTCATTGCGCGGGAGGGTGCTCCGGTCTCCTATTTCGACTTCACCGACACCGGCGAAGCCGTTGCGTTCTTGGGCGAAGCGTTGCGGTCGCTCATCGGTCGGGAGCCAACGGCTTCGGTCGCGCTCATCTCCCGCTACCCCCAGCAGGCCGAGACGTACTACGAGGCTCTTCGGGTGGCCGAGGTGCCGAAGCTCCGCCGTGTTCGCCGAGAGGACTTCGTGTTCAGCGCGGGCATCGACGTCACCGACGTTCGGCAGGTGAAGGGCCTCGAGTTCGACTATGTGGTCCTCCTCGAGCCCAACCGCCAGAACTACCCGGAGCATGATCAGGCGCGGCACCTGATGCACATCGCCGTGACCCGGGCCGCGTATCAGCTGTGGATGGTCAACACCGGCGACCCCAGCCCGCTGCTGCCCAAGCTCGAGAGCGCGCTCTAGGGGCCGTCCCCAATTCGATGAAACGGCCATAGCGGCGCCCCCA
>CAJXVA010000016.1 GCA_913061055.1 uncultured Pseudomonadota bacterium | reverse complement strand
AGCGTCAGATGTGTATAAGAGACAGTCCCCGACCCGCTCCCCAAGAAGTCCCCCAGTTGTGAGGATGTCGGCGAGGCCCACGACGCATTCATCCGGCGAGTCGGCGAAGCGGAGGCCGTGACGAAGTGGGACGGTGGGGGCAAAGAGGCCGAGATGCCGATGACCGTGGTCCGCTGTACCCAGGCCGCGAGCAACAAGGTGGCGCTGTGCCAGAAGAACGCGTTCGACAACGCGGGGGCGGAGATGCTCGGGTACGAGAAAGACTTGATGCAGAAGTGCATCGACGCATTCGGTAAGGCCGGCGGCAGGCCCGGTGCCGTCCCGCCCAAGCCCGGGGGCTAACAAGCTGCACCAGCCGACGCCCCCGGGTACCGAAGCGGCTCGAGGACCGGACTCGAATTCGAGCGTCGGTTCTCTCGTTCCGCTCGCGTGTGCCGTTGGCCCGATGTCGGGCGCCAGCGGGAACTGGTACGATCGAACCGATGACCGAAGAGATGGAAACCAAGTGGAAGTTCGGATGGAACCGCTGGATTGGCATTACGTACGGTCCGGTCCCCGTCGGCATCATCCTGGTCGTGGTCGGATACGGCGCGTACATGGCAATGGGCTGATCGACCGGCCGCACAGCGCCGCGCTCCCGGTGCCGGCAAGGGTCCCGACTGCCATCAGGACGAGGACCCCCCACGGCGCGGTGCCCTGCGGCGCCATGAGATAGGGAATCGCGGCTGCGGTCGCGACCGTGCCGCAGAACCCACCGGCCAGTGCGAGCCCCCGCCTGGCGTCGCAGCAGCTCCCGGCCACAAACCCCGGAACTGCGACGAAAAGGGCGAGGATCAGCGCCCAGAGTTCGCCCCCGGAGTCGGCGGGGAAGTCGAACCAATCGGTGGTTCGGGAGAGGACCGAGACCGTCCAATACCCGGCCGCCAGCGCAGCCACCGTTCCGAGGACGCCTGAGCCCGTGGCTCGGGCGAACCCATGCGCGCTCCCGTCCGACAACCCGATGACAACGAGCGCGACGATCGGAGCACCAAGGGCTGCGACAACCAACGCGGCAGACCCGGTGGGGACCACCAGCGCGAACGCCCCCACCAGGAGGACGCCCAGCAATGCCCCCCGAAAACCAAGCCGCGACCACCCCGTCATCGCACCACCATAGCAACAGCCGCCTGCGTGACTCGGCGGCCGGGGACAATGGTTGCCAACCGTGTTGGCCGAAATCGAGGTCTGTAATCGAACAGCGGCTCGAGACACAGACGCTCTGTGGAAGCGACGAACATCAGAGCAATCGCCGTCTTGGCCGCGCTGGGCCTCGCGGGCTGCCAAGGGGGCGACTCACCGGGCGCGGGAGAGACCGACGGGGGCTCGAGTTCCTCAGCGGACACGTCGGGGGCCACGGCTCCACCCGATGGGTCAACATCCTCGGGAGCGGGGGACTCCGCTGACGAGGGCGGCGCATCATCGGGCGGCTCGACGACGGGCGGGGAGGAGATGCCCGAGCCGACGAGCGATCCTTTGGACGGGCTCCCGACGAACGATGAACAGTGGGAGCTCCTGTGCGCCCGGGGCCATGGCGACGCGATCGCGACTGCCTTCTGTGCCGGGAATGCCCCACCCCAGGTGACGAGCCTCTCCGGACTGCTCGACCTGATCGGTCTGAACTTCCAGCCGGGCAACATGAGCAACGCGGAGAACGGAAACCCGGGGTTCACGTTCGCCTACCACTCGACCGCGGTCAGCGGTCGCTTCGTGAACCCGCTCAACCCACGCTCGTTCGTGTTCACGCCTCCGGTCGGCGGTGTGGTGTTCCCACCCTCGGGGACGCCGGACCCGAACCTGGTGATGACCGGCTTCACCCGTGGCGAGCCGTTTGTGGAGATCGTCGCCAACGACCCGATTGACGACGTGCTCCGGTTTTACCTGTTCCGGTTCGATCTCGCGTGCGAGGCCGACCCGGCCGGCTGCACCAACGCGGACCTCCTGACACCCGAGGTGGAATCGGACTTCGTCGGGTACTCGCTCTACGACGACGCGGACATCGGCAACACGGTGCTCGACTGCCTGCAGTGCCATCAGCCCGACGGCCCGGGCACGCCGAAGACACTGCGAATGCAGGAGTTCGAGGAAGGATGGACACACTGGTTCTATCCGAACCGCTTCCAGAACCGAGAGGCAATGCAGACCTTCGTGGACGCCCACGAGGGGGAGCCCTACGGAGGGATCCCAGCCGAACTCCTGACCCAGCAGGCACTGCTGGAGAACGGCGAGGGTGCGGCGCGCCCAGTCCCGTTCCACCTGGTGCTTCGCAACGAGGGCTTCGAGCACCAGCCCAACGAGTTTCTGACTGAGCCGATCATCGCCGAGAGGCAAGGCGCAGGCTGTACCTGCTTCGACTGCGAGATTCCGCCCGCGCTCGATCCGACCGCCAGCTGCAGCCCTACCTGGGACGCCATCTACGACGAGGCAGTCGCAGGCACCGCGATCGGCGTGCCCTACTTCGACGGACACATCACCGACCCGAGCAAGGTCTCCGCGGCTTCGATCTCCTACCGCGCAACCATGCTCGGCGTGAGTCCGGCTGAAGACATGACCGACGTCCGCGACGTGCTGCTCGACGAGGCGGCTCCGTACATGTCCTACGCCCCTGCTGCAGGCCTCGATGCTCGCGGCATCCTCACCCACATGTGCAGGCACTGCCACAACTCGAGCCTCGACTCATCGATCTCACGCGCCAACTTCAATGTGGACGAGCTCGAATCGATGCCAGAGTGGACCAAGGACGAGGCAATCCGCCGCCTGCAGCTGCCCGAGGACGACATTCAGCGCATGCCGCCGCAGCGGTTCCATACGCTATCGGCGGCGGAGGTCGGCCAGGTGATCGACTTGCTCTCGGAGTAGGCTATCGACGGCGCTGGAACCCAAACCGGGCAGGCCGCCCAGGACGATGCGGGGTCACGCGAGCGAGCCGGGTCTGGTTCGAACGATGAGCCTCGCGTCCTGCGACGCCACGACAAAGAAGTCGCACTCCGCGATGGGTTTGTCGCGTCTGTGGATGCACGGGGAAGCTGTCGCTCTCACGAACACCGCGTCTTGCCCGGCTCCCCTCTGTGGCACGTGCTCTGCATACGAGCCGTGCTGACTTTGGGATGCGGCATGGTGAAGACTCAAGAACGGATCTACGGCCCCCTCACTGCGACACTCGCCGGTTTCCTCCTCACCGGCTGCGGCAGCGACCCGGCGACGGATAGCGGAGACATCGCATCGACCGCGGGAACAGAGACAAGCTCCGGCGGGGTTTCCGGAGGCACTGCTCTGCCCGCAACCACCACAGGTACGGCAGAGACCGGCTCTGGATCGAGCACCGGTTCGGCGGACGAGACGACAGGGACGACGGGTACCGACACAGACGACGAACTCGCCCTGTGCGACCCCGAAGACTTCTCAGCCGACAGTGCAGTCTCGATCTCGGATCCTCGGTGCAACGGCGGCGACAGATGCGACGCCGCCGCCACGTGCGTCCTGGACTCCACCTCAGGGCCGGATGCCCGAACCGGCCGTTGGCGCTACGAGTTTCTTTGCGCTGGCGACTGGACCGACATCGATGCCGAAGAGACGACACCGCTGGTGGATGCTGTCGTCTCGATGTCCTCGGCTCGCGAGTTGGACCTTGGCGACGGACCCTTCGAGTACTCGATGTCCACCGACTATGCCGATAGGTTCGGCGGGATCGACTTCACCAACAACACGCTTTCGCTCGGTGACACTCTGTTCGCGCGGGATGTCTCGAGTGAAGCCAGCATCGGTGCGGCAGGACTCGCGACCATGACGTTCGAGGAAGTTCCCTGCGATCCGGCGGAGGTCACATGGATCGCCGAGACCTGTGCCTGGCCCCGTGGCCTGGTGGGCCCCGGACCGGACGGCGCGGAGGTGCACGTCGTGAACGACATCGCCATCGTCGGTGATTGGCTCGTGTCGTCCGAGGGCTGGGAGTCCTGCGGCGACTACCCCGGCGCGTACCGTCGCGAGCTCGAGGTTTCCATGGTGCTCACCAGTCGCCTCGTCCGTTAGGGTGCCGCCCCGGGCCTGTGGGGGAAGCAGTGCTCCTCACCGCGCGCGAACGGTCACCGTCACGCGGGCGAGCTGTTCCTCACCGCGATGCGCCGAGATCACATGCGTGCCAGCGGCGTCCACGAACGCGACGCCGATACGCTCATCGGTCGCCGATTCTCCCGCGGGAAGAGACGACCACCGCGGGGCCATCACCCCGTTTCCAAACGCGAGTGAGAGCGCCATCGACTCTTCGCCGTCCACCTTCAGGTCGTACGGCCTGAACTCGAACGGCGAAACGGTCTCGCTTCCATCGTTACGCGCCGTCAGCACCACACGGACCTGTCCGATTTCGGAGAGCGTGAACTCGGAAGGTTGCACAGTCAGCGACCACTCGAGGCCCGCAGGGTTGGGTGCCAGCCGATCCGGCGGTGTTCGGGGCGGGACCGAATGCTCAACCCTCGACTGCGGATGTGGAGCCTCGGGCGCCGGGACTTCCGGCGTGCTGCAGCCGAGTGCAAATGAGAAAGCAACAAGGAGCGGTCGGACGTGCATGACAGGACGGCGCATGGGCGCCCCCATACAGACGCACGGGCGGGGTGATGGTTGCTTCGGAAACACCGACCGAAAAAAAGTCCGGGAACCTTCCCACACGATCGCTGTCCTGCCCTTCGAGGTACCCCAGATGGATTCGAATTCCCCGCCAAGTGTTCCTTCCAAGACCTCCGAATCGCCCGAGACTACGGTGCTGCCGCCAGCACCGTGGCGCCGACCGCTGCTGATCTTCACCGGCCTGTCACTGCTCGCGGCAGGTGTCGTTCTCAACGCAGAGCGGCTCGACTTGTCCGTGGGGGGTGCGTCGATGGAACTCGAGGGCGCCGAGTTGGCAGGCGCCGTGGACCAGACGCGGTACGACGAAGACGAGGACGACGAGGCTGACGGTCGAGGGCATCGGCACAAGGGCGAGGAAGGCAAGATGGGGCGGCCCACGTCCAAGCAAAAGTCTGGGCTGTACGCGATGAAAGGGCCGAAGTACGCGGCCCCCCAGATGGGGCGGAACGTTGGCTCCCGTGCCCAGGCCGAGAGTGCGGGGGTTCACGGGCTGATTCGGCAAGAATCGGGTCACTTCCTCGCCTCGCCGTACGGAGGTGCCTTCGCCGTAGGAAACGACAATGAGGACGTCTGGGGGGGTGTGGCGGGGACGGAGGTCGGCGAGGCCTTTGGCGTCGGGGGTCTTGGACTTCACACGGCCGCGGTCTCCGAGCAGGAACGCTACGACCACGTAGCGCTCAACCAGTTCACCAAGACGCTCGCCGATCCCAGGTCGACGTTCTCGATCGACGTCGATACGGCCGCATATGCCAACGTGCGGAGGTTTCTGTCCGAGCACGGACAGACCCCTCCCCCGGATGCGGTGCGAACCGAGGAGATGATCAACTACTTCGACTACGACTACGCCGAGCCCACCGGCGACGCGCCGTTCTCGGTCACCACAGAGGTCGCGCCCGCGCCGTGGAATGTGTCTCACCGCGTCGTCCACATCGGAATCCAGGGGAAGACGGTCGACGCAGGAGAGATACCGCCTCGCAACCTCGTGTTTCTCATCGACGTCTCGGGATCGATGTCGAGCCCGCGCAAGCTCGGACTGGTCAAGAAGGGACTCTCTGCGCTCGCGGCCCAGATGAACGATCGAGATCGCATCTCGCTGGTCGTGTATGCCGGCGCCGCTGGAGCGGTGCTCCCACCGACCTCGGGCGCCGACCACAAGAAGATCGACGAGGCGCTCAACCGGCTCGAATCCGGCGGCGGCACCAACGGAGCACAGGGGATTCAGCTCGCATACAAGCTCGCCAAGCGATCATTCATCAAAGGGGGCATCAACCGGGTGTTGATCGCCACCGACGGCGACTTCAACGTCGGCACAACCAGCCACGATGGGCTGATGAAACTGATCGAGGCCAAGCGCGACACGGGCATTTTCCTGTCCGTGCTCGGCGTGGGCGGGAGCAACTTCAACGACCACATGATGGAGCAGCTCGCCGACAAGGGGAACGGCAACTACGCCTTCCTCGACAACGAAGTCGAGGCGCGCAAGGTCCTGGTGGAGGAATCTGGCGCGATGCTGCAGACGATCGCCAAGGACGTGAAGATCCAGGTGCAGTTCGACCCGGAGCAGGTCGCCGCGCACCGACTCATCGGCTACGAGAACCGAGTCCTCGCCCATCGCGACTTCGACGACGACACCAAGGACGCCGGCGAGATCGGGGCCGGACACACGGTCACCGCCCTGTACGAAGTTGTCCCGACCGACGCCGCCGGCGACGACCCGCTGATGATGCTGAACCTTCGCTACAAGGATCCGGATGCCGAGCGAAGCAAGCGCATCAGTGTCCCGGTCAGTGACCGAGGGCGTACCCTCGCGGAGTCCTCCGACGACTATCGGTTCTCTGCCGCCGTGGCGATGTTGGGACAGAAGCTGCGTGGACACGAAGCTCAGGCCAAGACGACCTACGGCGATGTTGTCGCTCTGGCGTGGGACTCGATGGGGTCCGATCCACACTGCTACCGCCACCAGTTCGTGCAGTTGGCCGCCAGGGCGGGTGCACTCAACGGCGAGTCGATCGACACCAGCTCGCTAACCTGCCACGTCAAGACGCCCGCGCCCTCCGTCCCCGAGCACGGCAACGACGACACCGACCCCGCGTCGGCGGTCGTCATCCTCGACGTCCAAGACGAGGAGGAGCCCTTCGACTGGGGCGGACTTCTCGTCGAGGTGCTGCGACTGTTGCCGCCGCTGCTCGCCCTGCCCTTCTTCGTGATGGCCTTCTGGCGACCCCGCCGTCGCCGAAGCCGGTAGACGCGAGCATCGACGCGTCGTTGTCACCGCAGCGGGAGCGAGGCCCCGAGCCCTTTCGCCACAAACGACTCGAGGTGTGCGCGAAGTTCCGGCTTGTCGGGGGCGAACGTTCGCAGAAGATCGAGGAAGTCGCGGGGCACGATCCCATAGTCGGGCTCCCCGGGACCGGACCGTACACTGACCCCCCCCGGCACCATCGCGTAGTCACACCCCAGAACAAGCAGTGGACCCGACGGACCTGCAATACAAAGCGTGATCAGATGGACCGATTGGTGCTCCGTTCCGGTCCCGTAGTACGAACCGAGGGTCACCCCCAGCGACGTTTGGGGATGGGCCCACTTCGCGGCGCGCTTGGACGACACGAGGCTCATTCCGGCCCTCTCCCATCGAAGCGACCATCGCTCGACGCGGGCGCGAATCAGACGTTGGACGAGATACGCAAGGGTTCCAAGCGACCCCGCCGACCCGATGATGATCGCGCCGACGAACCAGTACAGATCCTCCTGCTCACGATGCAACCAGCCACGCTCCAACGCATTGGCGCAGATAGCCGAGCCCACAAACACCCCCAGGACCATGAACATCGCCCAGGCGGCCCTGAGAAACGACTGTCCGCGACGGTAGAGCGGAATGACCCGGACGGGCGTCGTTGTGTCTTGGTGGGGCGAGGTCATGGGATGGGGGCATCATGGGTGTGTCCCGCCAGCACCGAGTCTTGGCGAGGCGGGGGGCACCGCAGGCCGCTACCCAAACGACTTCGCAGCGTCGCGCACGAGCTCGACGATCAGGTCGATCTCCCGCGACGTCACCCCAAAGTGCGGGGTGAATCGCAGCGAGTTGGGGCCACCGTGGATCACGTTGAGACCCCGTTCCCGACACCGACGCTCGAGGCCGTCTTCGGCGACCACCGGGATGGAGGGGTCCACTTCGATGCTCGCGAGCAACCCCGTGCCTTGGGCCTTGCCGAACACACCCGGCATCTCCGAACCCAAAGCGCCCAGCTTCTCCACCAGTTCGTCGCCTCGCTCACGGATGTTTCGGCGCAGGTCTTCGTCGATCCCCTCGAGCACCGCCGTCGCCACGTCGAGTGCCCGCGGGTTGGTGGTCATCGTGTTGCCGTAGACACCGGGGGCGAACACGGCCGATGCGCGCGGGCCCATCCCCACCACGCTCAGCGGATATTGGCCGGCGTTGAGTGCCTTGGACCAGACTTCGATGTCGGGCACCGCAGCGTCGGAGAACTCCGGTGCACTCATGTGGCTGAGGCATCCGTAGGTCCGAAGCCCGGCTTGGATCGCGTCGACAATGAGGAACGCGTCGGCCTCCGCGGTCGCCTTGCGGGCCGCGTCGTAGTACTCGCGCGTCACGGCCATCCCCGGGTTTCCTTCACCCTGAACCGGCTCGATCGCGACCGCTTGAATGAAAGCACCGCTGCGCTCGGCCTCTGCGAAGACGGCCAGCAGCGCGGCCACGTCGTTGAGCGGGACCACCTTGCGGTTGGTTCGCTCTCGGTACGAGGCGAGTTTGGAGGCGTAGGAGGCACGCGTGCTGTCGGAGATCCGCGCCGGTTGATCCGTGCGTCCGTGGAACGAGCCCTTCATGGAGACGGTCCATGCGGTCCGACCTTCGTAGCGTCCACCGGGCTCGGTCAACCCGAAAGCGTTCATGTCACACAGCCGCAGCGCCAGCGCCATGCCTTCGGACCCCGAGTTCAGACACGCGAAGCGTTCGAACGGGTTCGATCCTCGTCCGTACGCGCACTCGCAGGACAGAGCGCCGACGAAGCGTCGCTGCGCGAAGCCGGGCGTCATGACGTTGGCCATCACCTGCGGAGAGCCGAGGTGGGGCTCGACATGCTCGGGGTTGTGTCCGCCGCCGAGCATTCCGTAGCCGCCGGTCTCATACAGCACAGCACCGTAGGCGGTGATGACCCAAGGGCCCGCCGCCGCCAGAGCCACAAACGGGCTGATCGAGTCAGGCGAGTAGAAGTTGGCGTAGCCCTGCTGAAGCTTCGAGGCGGCTTCGGACTCAGGTGCCTGGACGAGCGCTCGCTCGTGCTCCGTGAGCGCTGCCCACGATGACTCGGCCAGAGCCAACGCGCGGCGAAGCGAGGCATCGTCAGCGAACGCGTCGATCCAGTCGTCGGACACTCCCGTGGTGGTCGCGGGGCCCGAGGACGTACGGAGGGTCTGGAGGATGGGGTGTTTCGAAGTCAACTCGACTCACTTTCGAGCCCTGCACAGAAGCCGGCGAACCGCGCGGGTCAGCCGGCTCGGGGTGGCCAGGTGTGCCCCCTGGCGCTGTGCATGTCGGCCGCTCCGTCTTCTTGTAGCTCATGCGAAAGATCTGGGGAAGTCGCGAAGCACCATCCGCGTAGAACCCGTAGAGGCGGGCTCGACGGCGAGCTTTCTGCGGCCCGAAACCGACCGTCGCTCCTGTCCGCTGTCGGCGAGTTCAGAACTCACGACGGTCCCGGGCAACATCCATCCCGGCTTGCCGATTTGACGCGCGCCGTGGTTCGCCGTGAACCGATGGAACGCCCGCCAACGCTCGCGTTCAGGGTCCAAATGCAAGTACACTCCAAAGAGGCCCAGGAGCGATGCAACCATGCACTACTGCGACCTGAGCCTGTTTCCCATCGTCTACATCTTCGTCGCGGGACCGGTCGACACCGATGTCGCCAAGTCGATCACAGCCTCGGTCGAGGCCGCGCTGCGCCGGGCCGAGATCGAAGACGTGCAGGTGTTTCAGCTCGTCAACGGACTGCACGTCGACAGCGTCAGCCCTCTCGCACGCAAGGCGATCGGCGAGTGGGATCAGTCGTTGGAGCCGGCGCTGCACGGGCGCCGCGCCGCTCGAATCGTGCTGCCCCAGAGCATGGCGCTTCGAGGAGCGATCACCGCGATCAGCTGGTTCTCGGCGCGTATGAGGGAGGTGCGCAGCGTCGAGTCGATCGACGATGCCGTGAAGACGATGCGCGAGCGAATGACGGCCGCGGGCGTGACAATGCGATCCGATCAGGTCGCCGACCTCAAGATCCTCCACGCCGAGGCAGAAGCTGCGCACACGAAGGGTTGAGCGGTCGGCTCGCGCCGCACCGAGGCGGCTCGTGACCCCAACTCAGCGAATCTGCTTCAGCCATTCCTCCGCCTCCGCCCGGTGCGAGTCATACCCAGGCCCTGCGTCCTTCCACAATCCGATGGCCTCCTGCGCCAACGCGACCCCGTCGGCCTTGTTGCCCAGCGCGTGCTCGGCCCGGGCCAGTCCGAGGGTCTCGAACGCTCGGTCCTTCGGGCGACTCGGGTGGGCGGCTCGGATCTCGAGCGCCGCCTCGAACTGTGCCTTCGCCTCCGCGGCTTCGTCGAGCTCGAGCAACATATGGCCCAAGTTTCCGCGGATGCCTGCGATCGCAGGGTGCGTCTTGGGCATCGTGGCCACGCGGGCCGCGAGCACCTCCTCGAGGAGGGGACGGGCCTGCGCGATGTCACCGAGGGAGGCGATCGCGAGGGCGAGGTTCATCTTGCAGCTGATGCGGTGCTCGTGCAGCTCGGGGAGCGTCGCCTCGAGAATATCGAGGGCCTCGCGAAGGGTCTTGCGGGCGTGCTCGAAGTCCTGCTGTCGCAACTCCACAACCCCAACGTTCATCTGAATGCGCCCCGCCTCCACGTGGCCCGGCCCATGCCGGCCCTCCACGATGGCGAGGCCTTTGCCGTACTCGGCAAGCGCATCCTCGAACTGTCCGAGGGCCGTGAGGTTGACCGCGATGTTGGTGTGCAGAAGCGCGAGTTCTTCGTGCTCCGGTCCGAGCGCCGCGACCATGCTGCGTTGGGCCTCTCGCATCAGGGCCAGCGCTTCTTCATTCGCACCGCGAGACTCCAAGACGGTGCCAAGCGCCATCACGCCGGCAGCGGTGCTCGGATGGTCGGGTCCGAGCTCTGCCTCGAGGATCTCGCGGGCGCGGGAGAGCGTCGCCTCGGCCGCCTTCAGGTCACCGACGCGATGCTCGGAGTTACCCTGGCTGACCAACGCGATGCCGACCCGCTGGTGGCTGGGTCCGTTGTTCTGCACCAGTCGCTGGACGAGCGCCCGATCGATCTCCAGTGCCCCCGCGTAGTCGGTCGCCTCGTACGCGATGATGGAGCGTACCCGCATGACATCGTCGGCCGCCGTACTGCGAATATCGGGGCGCTCGGAGAGGCCCTCCGCCACCGTGGCCCACGCTTCGGCGGCTTCGAGACGAGAGTCGCGCTGGGCCAGAACTTCCGCCAATCGAGACGCGCAGTCGAACGCATGCGCGTGCAAGCCGAGCTCGAGACCGTCCCGTACACACGCCTCCCACACATCATACGCAGCGCTGGTGTCGCCGGTCCGGTCCAGCACGCCGCCCCACGATGGGCCGAGTTCAACGATCAGTGGCGCGTAGTCCAGCGCGCGCGCCTGCTCGACGAGCGGCCCGATCGCAGCATGAGCCTCCGGAAATCGGGCTGCCCACAACTCGGCCCGAGCCGCGGGCAACGCATCGCGGATTGCGTCGACATCCGCTCTCAGCTCCGGGCTGTCGGGGATCCGAGTCTGGGCCTCGATCTGTCGGACGTTGGAACACCGGTCGAGGTTCGGCAGGGCGCTCGCGAGCGTGTCGGACCGCCGAGCGACTTCAACGTCCGCATTCTCGAGCAAGGACGCCGACGCATGCAACGCCGCGCGAGCATCGAGCAAGCATCGGCTGCGCAGGTCAGCGTCGGCCTGTGACTGCTCGGCGAGGATCGAAGTGGCCTCGCAGTTGGCATGGTGGGCTTGAACCCAACGCTGGGCATAGTCGTCGAGCATGCCGCGCAACTCGGCGGCCTGGGGCTGCCACGGGGAGCCCATCCCCTCCCAATGTGCCTGCAATCCGTCGGCCCGCGTCGAGGTCCAGACGTCGACGAGTCGATCCGAACTCCCGGCGCATCGCGTGTCCTCCTGTGGACCCCCCAGGACGAGCGCCGCCGCGCCGCCCACGGTTCCCAGGGCAACCACCGGCACCCACCACCGCGAGCCCGCCTTGGGCGTCATCACCTCGATGAACTGTGCGATGCCATCGGGCCGCACAGCGGCGTCGGGTTGCAGTCCGGCACGGAGCAATTCGAACAGCTCGCGAGCGCGGGGAAGATCGGGCAACGGCTCCGGTAGCGGTGGCGGACCGAGCCGCTTGGCCTCGGTGATCGCGACGAGGCCGGCGGCACCGCTGGCGGAGACCGTCGCATCGGCGAACACACCCGCACTCGTTCCCGAGGCAGGCGTGACGTCGGACCCGGAGCTGTTCGAAAAAGGGTGCGCTCCGGTCAGCGTCTCCCAAACTGTCGCCGCAAACGCGAAGACATCACTGCGGACGTCCGCCACTGTGCCGTCGTGCTGCTCGGGCGCCATGTACAGCGGCGTACCCACCACCCGGCCCTCACCCTCCTGGGCCGACACGAGTCGCGCGACGCCAAAGTCACCGACGAGAACTTGACCGTCGTCCCCGACGAGAATGTTTGCGGGCTTCACGTCCCCGTGCACGACGCCGGCCTCGTGGGCGGCGTGCAGTCCAAGAGCCGCAGCTCTCAGCATCGCGAGCTTCTCTGGCCCGGATGCAGCGGTATGACCCCGGAGCCAGTGGCCGAGGTCCTTGCCCTCGACCAGTTCCATCGCCAGGTAAGCCTCGCCATTGTCATCGACACCAACGTCGTAGACCGTGACCACGCTGGGGTGTCGCAGCTTCGCGAGCATCCGGGCTTCTCGCAGGAGTAGTTCGGTGTCGCCGCTGGAACGTAGACGTTTGACGGCCACCTTCCGGTCCAACTGCGGGTCGTAGGCTGCGAAGACCTCCCCCCCGCCGCCCGCACCCAAAGACGCCAGCACGACGTAGCGACCGATCAGCGTCCCCGTAAGAACACCGGGCCGCGACTGGGCCTCGGCCAGCGGTGCAGTCGCGTCGAGATCGGCCACGGCTCAGCCTACCAGGGCCCACCCGGACGGATGAACAGCGAACGCAGGCATCTTCAAACTCGCGTGCAACAAGCCGCGCGGCGTTCCGTCACTAGGCCTGACCATGCGAAGTCTCGCTGCCCTCCCCCTCGCCCTCGCCCTCCTCGTGCCCGCCTGTGACGGCGCTTCCTCGGGCGGTGGTGCCGCAACCGCCGACGCAGATGGCTTTGTCGCCATCCCCAACATCAGTGGGATGAAGGTCAAGGTTCCCGAGGGCGTCAAGCCCAACGGCGTGGGTGGCGCGGCCGGCTTCCACACCGACGACGACAGCTTCCAGTTCACGCTGCAAGAGATCAAAGGCGAGGCCGCCGGCACCACCTTCGACCAGGCCAAGGCTAGCGCCGAGGAGTTCCTGTTCAAAAAGTGGATCAAGTCCGACAAGACCGACGATGGCTGGGTCCTGACCTACGAGAGCCCAAAGATGGACCTCAGCGGTGATGAGGCCAAAGAGGTTGGCGTCATGTACTCGTTCGAAGTGCGCCGCAAGGTCGGCGAGACCACCCTCAAGTGCTACGGCGCCATCGCCAAGGCCGAGGGACTCGACGCGGTCGTCGGCGCCTGCAACTCGATCAAGGCCGGCTGATTCTCAAGGAAGCTTGGTGGCTTCCAGCCCTCCGAGGTCCAGGTGTCGTAGTCAGCGCTCGACACGAGCCTTGGGGGCCTTCTTCACCTTGCCCTCGAGTTCGGTGCCTCGGATCTCGATCGTGCTTGCGACCTGGGCATCGACTGCGGTCTTCCCGAACATCCGCCCCCCCTCGACGACGATCTTGCTGTGCATTCCGACTCGGAGCGCTGTGAGGCCCTCGAACGTGCTGTCGGTGATCTTGCCGAGGGAGTGCATTCCGAACTCAGCCGCGACGAGAGCCTCGCCCTCGATCTTCAAGTCGACGATGTCGATTTCGGACAGCGCGATGTTGATGCCCTTGCGGGACACATTGAACGTGCCCCCTTCGATCACGAGTCGGTCCGCCATTTGGCCCTCGATCGCGATCGGAGCGTCGATGTTCACCCCCACCAACTTGAGCCCGCAGCCCAGCTCCATCTTGATGGCAACGCCCTCATCGAGCTTGGCGTCCACGTTCCGTACTTCGATTCGCTTGCCGAAGGGGCAAGTGAACGTCGAGGTGCCGTCCCATTCGGTCGGCGTGTACGGACCGTCTCTCACCTTCCGTTGGGCGGCATGCATCGCTTGGATGGCGGCGATCAGCTCTTCTTGGGTCGCCTCGCCCTGGGAGTACCGCTCGGAGACGTCGGCCTGGTGCTCGGTCGCTGCCTGGAGCTCGGCCTGAATCAGGGCCGGAGGCGCTTCGGGAGGTGCGAGCGACAACTCCAGGTCGGCTTCCGGCTCCGCTTGAGGAGGCTTCGCGCGCGGCCTCGGCTCAACCTCCGTGACAGGCACCGCCGCCACCACCGGCTCAACGCTGCGCGCCTCATCGGCGTCGTCATCCTCATCGTCGCCGGCTTCGTTTCCCTCGATGAGGACCACGCCCGAGCGCTCCTGTGAATCCGAACTCTTCAGCGCCCACGCAGCGGTACCAATCCCTCCGAACACGACGACGGCCATCCCAAAGGCCAGAGCAACACCGGCGCGCCCGGGCGCGGACACAGCGGACTCCAGGGCTCGCACCAGCATCGTGACCGAGCCGAACCGCTGCCCGGGTGCCACCGCCATGCCACGTCGCAACACGTCGAACACGGTCTTCGGCACGTCCGTCTCCGCCGGAGGCGCTTGGATCATTCCTCGCGTGATCGTGTAGATCAACTCTCCGGCCGTGCTGCCTGCAAAGGGCCGTCTCCCATAGAGCGCCTCGTAGATGACGACGCTCAGCGCGAACACATCGGAGCGAGCATCGACCGCGCCACCTTGCCACTGCTCGGGGGACATGTACGCGGGCGTTCCGGTCACCGCACCAACAGCGGTGAGTTGAGCATCCACGCCGGGGCTCGGCGTGGCGGGATCGATTGGAACAGCGCCGGGCGTTCTCGCCAACCCAAAGTCCGCGACCAGCACCCGCCCATCCGCACCGATCAGAATGTTCTCCGGCTTGAAGTCGCGGTGAACGAGTCCGGCCTCGTGAGCGGCATGGAGCCCTCGCGCCGCTTTCAGACACACATCGAGTCGAGCTCGCCACGCGAGTTCGGTTCGAGTCATCCAACGACGCCCACTCTCCCCCTCGATGTACTCCATCGCGATGAACAGACTGCCGCTCGACTCACGAACGTCGTAGATCCCCACGACGTTGGGGTGCTGCACCTTCGCGAGAGCCTTGGCCTCGCGGGCCAGCCGTGAAACGTCGGCGGGGTTGTCAGCGCGATGAACCTTCAGCGCAACTTGTCGTTCGAGCGCGAGGTGGGTCGCAAGCAACACGACCCCCATCGCACCGCTCCCCAACTCTCGCTCCACGCGAAACGTATCGGCGATGATGCTCCCGGGCTGATACGAGGACTGCCGCGCTCGCGGGTCCCCCGTCGTGACCAGACTTGCGCCTTCTCCGGGGGACGTCTCGTGGGTCCCGCCGGGGATCGTCGATGCGTGCGGCATCCCCGTTCCCCACCCCACGGGAGGCTGGATCGTCGGCGCCTCAGAAGGCGGCACGCGGGGACCCGGCATTGTTCGAGGGTACACCCGCGGCCCGGGCATCAACTCGGCCGCGGGATTTCTGCCGTCAGTAGGTGAACAAGCAGCGCGTCAGCGGGATTCCCACGTCTGCCGAAACATAGAGGTAGTAGTCCTGCCCGGGCGTGAGTCCCGGCGCGGAGTCCGAGACAGGGAAGCTCTGGGCCGCGATTGCCGGCGCGTCGCCATAGTCGACCTCGCCGCTGAACATGACGTCCGCCTCGTCCCAGGGCACGTCGACCCGCCACAACGTGCCTTCGGGCAGGTCGAGGTTCGGCGGCACCGTCGGGTTCCCAGAGCCGGACTCCAACACGTAGATGTACCGAGCACCCCCGCCGTCCCAATGGATCGAACCGTCGCGGTCGACGCGCTCGCCCTTCTCGCAGGCGGCGGGCTCGTACACGAGTTGGGTGTACAGCGGGCCGCCAAACGCCGGCTCGTCTGCGAAATCGTCTTCGACCAAGCCGCGGTGCTCGAGCTCGCCGAGGAAGAAGTCCCGCATGCGCAGCGGGTCGGTCGACGGGATGCCATAGGTGCGGTCGAAGCCGTTGTTGTCCTCGGGCGCGAACTCGCCGAATGACGACGAATCGATCCAGCCCGCCGAGAATGCGAGCCCGGTGTCGTCGAACGTGCCGACCCAGTTCCCGGGGGAATCGATGGTCCAGTTGGACGTGCCCATCGGCGCCACGTCGGAGTGACAGCACGCGCACGCTGTGGCCTCGACTTGCTCGCGGACCCAGTCCGCCTCAGCAACGTAGTCCGGGTCGTCCATCCGGGGGTCGTCGGTCTCGTCGTTTCCGGCGACCGAGTAGTACGGCCGCTGGGTATAGACCACGTTGCAGTCGGCGTAGTCGGCGTAGCGCCGTCCTTCTTCCGTCGCGGCGGAGATCAACTGCCACGTGCAGATCTGTCCGTCCGGGCCATCGCCAGGCTCCTCACCGGCGATCGGATCGCGGCACTCGAGCGTGGGCTGAATGAACGGAGAGCCCGGTCCGCCGCCGCCGGTGCCGGTGGGGTCTTCTCCCGCGCACACGCCTTCGGGTTCGAACTCTCCGCCGCCAAACGTCTCACAGCCGGTCTGCGTGATCGCGCAGGACCCTTCATCGCTGCCGTAGGAGACGATCTGCACTTCGCGATCGGTCCCACCGTCGATGATGCAGCGACCCAGCACGCCCGAGTCGTCGCACACAGCGTCGAGGGTCGCGGTGCCGCTCTGGTCTTCGCAGTCCGCTTCGATCTCCTCACCGGTCCAGCCCGACCCCGAGTACTCGCGGCACTCGTCTCCCTGAGAGAAAGGGTTGGTGTAGTCGCACCGGCCCGCTGCCGAAGGTGCGGGGTCCCCCGTCTCATCGACTGCGCCCGACTCGTCGCTGCCGGTCTCGTCGAAGCCGCCTGTCTCCGCGCCTCCGGTCGAGCCAGGGCCTGCCTCAGTCTCGGTGGCGTTCTCCAACGAATCCGCGCTCCCGCCGCAAGCGGTGAGGGTTCCGAGGAGGAGGGCTGCGCCGATCCGGGCATGAACTCGCATGGGCGCGAGCGTGCGGGCCGCGGGCCGTTCGGCAACGGATCGGCCCCTGGAGGCTCAGATCGAGGCGTTAGTGGTGTCTAGGGTTGAACAACCTTTGACACAACTTCGACAAACCCTGTGACAGCCCAGCCGAGCTCAAGGCGTGTCGTAGACGCCGTTGCTGAACGCGAGCTGGAACGGGGCGCACGTAGGATCGCCGCCGGTCATGTCTGTTCGGTAGACCGCCACGAAGTACTCGGCCGTGTCGTTCTCGCAGGCGCTGACGTTGCTCGGAGGTTGCGCGGCGTTCGAGCACGGGCACTGACCGGTCAACTGTCCGTCGATGGTCATTCGCATGTCCGTGGCCCAGTTGTAGTCGTTGCACTCGACCGCTTGGTTCGCCGCGGCGCACGAACCTCGGCCAACCGAGAACGCGTACTGGTCGCCTGGGTTCGACAGGAAGTTCACCCGCACGTGATAGTTGTCGCAGCTGGTGTCGGCAGAATCGACCCCGCGAAAGCGGTACCAGATGACGCGGCCCACCGGGACTGCGTTGCCGGAGACCGTGACCGACGACGCGGCGTCGGAGAGGTCCCCAACATCGATCGGGTTCGCACAGTCCACGCCCTCATCGCCTGCAGGGATCGCCTCGCACTCGCAGCCCGTCACCGGGTCGGTGTCGAGGTCGACCAGATCGACCGCGCAACTCGTGATGACGCAGCCATCTTCACCCGGAGACGGCGGATCGCAGGCCCATCCGGTCACGTCGGGGTCGACAGGGCACATCTGGTCGGCGGGAAACGGATCGATCTCACCGGCGCAGTTCTCAGCCACGCCGTTGCAGAGCTCGACCGCATCGCCCTCGCCCACGGAATTGTTGTCGTCGTCGCAGTCGGGACCCGGGGCGCAGTCGCCATACTGATCGCACCCAAGCCAGATCCCGTCGTCATCGCCGTCCACGCAGGTCTGGCAACCGAGCTCCGTCCACACGCAGCCGTTCGAGTCGTCGCAGTCGGGCCCGTCGACACCGTCTGGGTAGGCGTCGCAGCTGCCGAACCATCCGTCTCCGTCGGCATCGACACACGTCTCGCAGCCCGCTTCGGTCCACGCTCCAGCGTTCTCGTCGTTGCAGTCGGGGCCGGCCGGACAATTGTTGCCGAAGCCGTCTCCGTCAGCATCGACGCAGCCTCCGCCTCCGCCGGTCTCGTCCAAGCCGCCACCGGTGCTGCTCCCGCCATCGCCGCTACCTCCGACCCCCGTGGTCATCCCCGTCACACCGGTCGTCGCCGGACCCGAGGTGGGACTCGAGCCGCCAAACGCGGAGTCGGCCAGCCCACCGGAGTCGACCTCGCCGCCGGAGCAGGCGAGCAGCGCAAGCGCAAGAACACCAAGGCTGCCCCGCCGTACCAGCGCCCCCCGATGTCCCCAACCCGCAACCACGGGGCTCAGCGTACCGTGGTTCGACGCCCGGGCGAAAAGGTGCGGGTTCGCGCTATCCTCGGACCGTGTCTGGCCGCCGCAGCCGCAGCAACGTGACCGGTGGGATCGTCACGCTTGTGCTGCTTACCGCGGCGTTTCTGGTGCTCGTACTCGGTCCGAGGACCAAGGAACTGACCGCCGAACGTGTGTCGGTGTACGCGGATTTCCGGACCATCGCCGGACTGCGCGAGGGCAGCCCGGTGCAACTCGCGGGTGTTGATGTGGGCGGCGTCGAAGCCGTGAACTTCGTCGAGGTCCGCTATCAGTGCGATCCGCTGAGCGAAGATCTGGGCCGGTACGGACAAGGCCGAACCGACAGCTGCGACCAAGACCTATTCTGCTCGCCCCAGGGATACTGCGCTGACCTCGAGGACTACGCAGGTAAAGGCAACCATAGCCGGTGCGATAGCACCGCGGACTGCACTCAAGACGAGATCTGTTTCACCGGAGCGGTCCGCAATCGTGAGACGCACCTGATGTGGTCCGGACCGCGAGGCGTCTGCGCGCGCTACAACGTCGACCACATTCGCAGCCGGGTCAAAATGCGGGTTCCGGCCGACATCGTTCAGCTCATCCGTGGGGATAGCCGAGCGGTGATCGCAGCCAATAGCGTCCTGGGAGATCAAAAGGTCAACATCAGCACCGGGCGGGGCGATGAGCTGTGCCCGATCACCCGTGACGACCTCCCCGACTACAGCTACGACGCCTGCCTCGCCAACATGCGAGTGCAGGCGCGGCCGTCCCTGAACGAAGACATCGACCGGCTACGCAAACGTGTCGACAGCTTCATGCAGCACGCCGACCACAGCATCGTCGCGGTGATGGGGCTCATCGATGAGCTTCAGAGCGAGGAGACCATGGACGGCCTCAAGGGGACGGTGAACAACCTCGCCGTCATCAGCCACACGCTGGCCTATGGCGAAGGCCTGGTCCCCGCCCTGCTTCACTCACAGGAGTACCGCAAGGACATCGGCGGCACCCTCGGCGCTTTCCACCGAACCTCGTTCGGCCTGCAGCGCGCGACCGGCCATGCCAACGACGTGCTCGATACGCTCGATCGCAACGTCGAGCCCTTCCTCGGTGACACCGAGCGAACGCTCGAGAGCGTGGACGGCCTGTTCAAAGACCTCGACAGCCCGACGAACAAGAGCGTGGTGGCCAAGCTGTTGCGCGATGACACCGGCAACATCACTCGCGACCTCGACCTGATCTTCGACCACGGAGCCGACCTCACCGGAGACATCGCCAGCATCAGCGAGGCGATCGAGGACGGAAAGGGCACGCTGGGCAAGCTCACCAAAGACGACGCGGTCGCTGTGCAACTCGGACACCTGCTGAGCTACCTGAGCGAACACGACGGCATGCGCGCCTTGGTCCTCTGGTACATCGACGATCGCAAGGACTGGGCCAGCGTGGGCGCCGCCCGCTCCTCCGCCCGGCCCTAGAGGGCCCCTAGAGTTCTCGGTCCATCGCCCTGCGGACTTCGTCGAGGATGTCCTGCTCGCTACGACCGATCTCTCCGTCGGCGGCTGCTGCTGCCTCGAGCTCGGCGAGGAGCTCGGGGCGCCGCTCAGGGGGAAGCTGACGAAGCCGTCCCTCTACGGACTCCCCGATGTTGACCGAGTTGAAGACCGCCTGTCGGTCTTCCGCCGTGAACTCGAAGCGCTTCATGAGCCGGTCGAGAAACCGCTGCTCCGAATCCGTGACCTGGGCGTCCGAGATCAGGAGTACGGCCACGATCTCGCAAAACAGGCGGTTGTCGTCCAAGACGTCAGAGGCCATGGGGACCCAGGGTAGGCTACCTGTGGGTCTGGATCCACGCCCCCAGCGGTGATTTCCTCGCGGTTTTGGTCGCAAATCGTGACGCTGGGCAAAGGTTGCGGTTGATCGCGCCAGGGAAAAGGCCACAATTGGGGTGGGCGCCCGAGCGGCCGACCCACCCAGAAGGCAAAGCATGCAGGAAACGGAAACGACGGCAAAAGTCCCCCTTCAGGTCACCTACCGCGGCATGGATCGCTCCGAAGCGCTCGAGGAGAAGATCACCGAGCGGGTCGAGAAGCTCACCAAGACCGGAGAGCGGATCCTCGACGCGCACATCAGCGTCGAAGCGAGCTCGCCCCACAACCGTGGGCACGTGTTCAATGTGCACGCGGTTGTCCGCACGCCGCACGGTGAGATCGTCGTATCCAACGACCACGATCCGAAGGGAAGCCACGAGGATGCCTACCTCGCGGTCCGCGACGCCATGGACTCACTGCACCGACGCGTGCAAGAGGTCCGCGAGAGATCGATCGAACGCCGACAAGGCCAAAGCTGAGAAGCCAGCCTCGAGCGGTGCGAGCCGGCGCGTTCCTCACGGAGCCGCCGGCTTTTTCGTGCCCTCTCGAGGACGCCGCTACGGCGCGAGGTCGGCCTCGATCTTGTCGTGCATTGCCGCGCTGCACACGTCGCAGAAATCGCTGCCGACCGACATCATGCATTGCCCATCGGGCACGGGGATCAAGCTTCGAGAGTCCTCACCGGCGTAGCCACCCGCATAGGCGCCAATACCAACGCTGGGCCACTGCCCCGACGGTGTCGGGATCGGCACCTCGCCGTCGATGTGTGACGCCCACTTGATCTCCGTGACGTCCGTCTGGAACGTCATGTTCGGAGACCACGGCTCGGACACGCTCGGCGCGAACAAGAGCTCGGTGTCCTGGCTGGAGTACTCCTCATGAAGGCCAAAATAGTGCCCGAACTCGTGAAGCACCAGGCCCGTGAAGGAGCTCGTGCCCGCAGGCACGACGGTGTACGCGTTGTAGTTTGCCGCTCCCCAGAACCGAGAGCTGTCGGTGAGAATGAACGGGTAGTCGTACGGAGCTTGCGCGAGAGCATCTCGGAAGCGCTCTTCGTCGGTCGGGTACATCACGTGATGCCAGCGGGAGAACGAACTCCAGTACGGGTAGTACAGGGTGAGGAACGAATCCCAGACGGGAACCGGGAACCCCAGATCGGTTGCAGAACCCAGCGGCTGTGTCGACGGGGCGAAGACCGCTGTGAACTCCATGTGCTCAATGCCCGGAAACTCGTTGTTCTCGAGAACATCGACCAACGTCTGGGCAGACTCCAGGAAGTACTCTTCGGTCCCCTCGAGGTAGCCCTCGGCGTAGACCGTGACTGCGAGGGCCGGCTGCGCGGTGGCCTCTCGTATCGTCGTAACCCGCACGTCCTGAGGAAGGACCATGGAGACAGAGTCGGGCTCGATCGTCTCGGTGAGAACCTCGGTTGGCTCACCGGTCTCGGGATCCGGCGCGAACAGGGTGAACGTGGCCGTCCGAGTGAAGGCTGGAAACCGGAACGTGAGCGACTTGGTCAGCTCCCGGTACGACACCCCAATGCCGATCGTCTGCTGTAAGATTTCCTCGCCCGTCGCGGGATCGGAGACGACGCCCACGAAGCTCCCAAGTGGATCGACCTGCTGCGCCCGACGAAGCAGCGCTGCCGTGCCGCTGAGTTCTCGCTTCACGGGACCGAGCGCGTAGCCGTCGTCCGGGGACCACGACACCTGGACCCGAATCACGTTGGGGGATGGTTCCAGCTCGAAACCCACCACCCCCGTGGACGCACTCGGGTCGTCGGTCGAGACCCCCGACGAGGAACTCGTGGACGAGCCGTCGGTGCCCCCCTGCGGCTCATCGGCTTTGCCCCCGGCTTCGTTGCCGTCATTGGACGCGGCGTCGTGGGGCTCCTGGCAAGCGAGGAGCCCAAGTGCGGCGACGAGACAGGCGATGGATTTGATCGAGTCGTACACCATGGTCTCCGACCGCAGATGACATTGTCGCACACATGATCCGGTGTGTGTCGATGTCGGTATCCAAGCGGACGAACCGGTGGCACGGCGGGTGACACTCCCGTCAGGGTTGCTCGGGTCATCCGCCGCATCGCGCAACGTTTGCGCAGCGTCGTCTTCGCGCCCGGCGCAACCTCGCGGGGTGGGCGAACCCGCCACCGAGGAGACCGCAGTCCTGCGCGCCGAGCAGGTCACCAAGACCTACCAGATGGGAGACGTCGAGGTCCGGGCGCTGCGAGGTGTGGACTTCGCCCTGTACCCCAGCGAGTTCCTGGTGCTGCTGGGCATGTCGGGCAGCGGCAAGAGCACCCTGCTCAACATCCTCGGCGGGCTCGACATCCCGAGCACCGGCAAGGTCTTCTACCGGGACTGGGATCTCAGCGAGGCCGACAGCCGGGAGCTGACCAAGTACCGGCGCGAGCACGTCGGGTTCGTGTTCCAGTTCTACAACCTCATTCCCAGCCTCACCGCCGAAGAGAACGTGGCGCTGGTCACCGACATCTCGCCCGACCCGCTCGACGCCGCCGAGGCACTTGACCTCGTGGGCCTAGGCGAGCGGCGCAACCACTTCCCAGCCCAGCTCTCCGGCGGCGAGCAGCAACGGGTGGCGATCGCCCGCGCCGTCGCCAAGCGACCCAACGTGCTGCTGTGCGATGAGCCCACCGGGGCGCTCGACTTCAAGACCGGCGTGCAGGTGCTCGAGGTGATCGAGCGTGTCAACCGCGAGCTGGGCACCACCACCGCGGTCATCACCCACAATGCTCCGGTCGCCAAGCTCGCCGACCGCGTGGTGTCCCTCGCCGACGGCGCCGTGGCCTCCGAGGTGCGCAACGAAACCAAGATCAAGCCGAACGAGTTGGTCTGGTGAGCGCACTGTTCAAGAAGCTGCTGCGCGACCTGTCACGCCTCAGCGGCCAGCTGGTCACCATCGCCTTAGTGGTCGCTTGCGGCGTGGCCAGCTTCGTCACGCTCCAGGCCAACTACGACTCACTGCTGCGTAGCCGCGACGCCTACTACGCGAAGTACCGCTTCGCCGAGCTGTTCGCCCACCTCGAGCGCGCGCCGGCGAGCTTTGCCGACCGCCTTGAGACCCTGCCCGGGGTGGCCCAGGTCGAGACCCGGGTGACCGAGCGCGTGATGGTGCCGATGCCGGCAATGCCCAGACCGGCCACCGGCACGTTGGTCTCGCTCCCGGACCGCGGCGAGCCGGCGCTCAACCGGGTGCACCTGGTCGCCGGCCGCCCCCTGGACCCCACGGCGTCCGGTGAAGTGCTGCTGGTCGAGTCGTTCGCCAAAGCGCACGCTCTGGTGCCCGGCGACACGATCGACGTCGTCATCGACGGGGCGATGCGCACCCTCGACATCGTCGGGTTGGCGATGTCGCCCGAGTACGTGCTGATCCTTCCCGCCGGGGAGATGGTGATCAACCCCAAGCGGGTCGCGGTGTTGTGGATGTCGCAGTCGCAGGCGGCCGCGGCCGTCGACATGGCCGGGGCGTTCAACGACGTATCGATCCGGCTGCAGCCCGGGGCCGACG
This sequence comes from uncultured Pseudomonadota bacterium, assembly GCA_913061055.1. Lineage (GTDB taxonomy): Bacteria > Myxococcota_A > Polyangia > Nannocystales > Nannocystaceae > CAJXVA01. Next base: position 21,358 of record CAJXVA010000016.1, on the reverse strand, counting down.
CCACCGCCGTCAAGTCGCTGGTCGACGAGATGCTGCGGCCCTACGGCTCCACCGGCGCGATCACCCGGGACCGCCAGGTCTCGAACATGGTGCTCGAGGGCGAGCTGGCCCAGCTCGAAGGCATGGCGACCGTCGTGCCGTTCATCTTCCTCGGCGTTGCGGCGTTCTTGCTCAACGTCGTGCTCGCCCGTCTCGCCAACCTGCAGCGCAGCCAGATCGCGACACTCAAGGCCGTGGGCTACACGGACTTCAGCATCGCCCTGCACTACCTCGAGATGGTGATGCTGGTCGTGCTGGTCGGCTCGGTGGTCGGCCTGGGCGTGGGGGCGTGGCTGGGCGAGGCGATGCTCGACTTCTATACCGGCCTGTTCTTCCGCTTCCCCAACGCGGAGTTCACGATGCGGGTGGACACCGCCTTGGTCGCCATTGGCGTCAGCCTGCTCTCGGCGGGCCTCGGGGTGCTCTCGGCCGTAATGCGAGTCGCTCGCATGCCGCCGGCCGAAGCGATGCGGCCACCGGCCCCGGCCCGCTACACCAAGACGCCGCTGGAGCGTCTCGGCCTGTTCAGGATCTTCGGACCGGCGACGCGCATGATCCTGCGCGAGGTTCAGCGGCGGCCAATCCGAGTGCTGCTCTCGTCGATGGGCATCGCGGCGGCGATCGGCATCGTCGTCGTCGGGCAGTTCATGGACGACTCGATCGGCCTGCTGATGGACGAACGCATCCCCCGAGCCATGCGGGAAGACCTGCGGGTGTCGCTCATGGGGCCCCGGCCCGAGCGCTCGGTCCGAGAGCTCGAGCACATGGACGGGGTGCTGCTCGCCGAGGGGGTTCGCACGGTGGGCGTGCGGTTCAAGCACGGCCATCGATCGCGCGACATCCCCGTCTTCGGCTACCCCGAGGACATCACTTTGGCGCAGCTGGTACAGGGCGACGGCTCCGTGGTGCCCCACCCACGCGGCCGGGGCATGCTGGTCACCCGCAAGCTGGCTGAGATCCTGGGGGTGCGCGTGGGCGACACGATCCAGCTCGAAGCACTCGAAGGCGATCGTCCGCTCCGGACCGTGCAGGTGGACGGACTCGTCGACGAGGCGTTCGGGCTACAGGGCCACATGGACCTGCAGGCGCTCCATCAGCTCATGCGTGAGGGCGACGTGGTCAACACGGTGCTGCTCCAGGTCGACCCGGCACAGCGGCTGGCGATCACCGAGAAGCTCAAGGAACAGCCGTGGGTGCTCTCGGTGTCCAGTCCGGCGGACTTCCGCACCCAGTTCGAGGATCAGAGCGGAGCAATGATGGAGATCTACACGCTCATCATCACGATCTTCGCGGTGATCATCGCCGTCGGCGTCATCTACAACAACACCCGCGTGGCACTCTCGCAGCGGAACCGCGACCTGGCGAGTCTGCGGGTGTTGGGCTACACGCAAGCCGAAATCGCGGCGATCCTATTCGGGGAGCAGGCGATCCAGCTGGTGCTGGCACTGCCCATCGGGGCGGTGATCGGCAACGTAATGGTGCAGGGGATCATGAGCACCGCCGATCCAGAGACGTATCGGCTGCCGATCCTCATTTCCTACAAGAGCTACATCTTCTCGTTCCTCGTGGCGACAGCTGCAGCGGTGATCAGCGCCCTGCTCGTGCGCCGCAAGCTCGCCTCGCTCGACCTCATCGAAGTGCTCAAGACCCGAGAGTGATCCATGGCCAACAACAAGAAGAAGCTCTCCCGTTGGATCAAGCGGGCCCTGTTCGTCCTGCTGGCCGTCGCAATCGTGGCAGCGGTGATCAGCGCGTGGCGGCCCAAGCCGCTGACGGTCGAGGTCGCCCCGGTCACAGAAGGCGAGCTGCGGGTGGAGGTGTCCGAAGACGGGCGCACCCGCGTGAAGGACCGCTACGTGGTCTCAGCTCCGCTGGCCGGTAATCTGGCCCGCATCGAGCTGGAGAACGGGGATGCGATCGGTGAGGGCGAGGTGCTCGCCCGCATCGCGCCCTTACCCACGCCCCTGCTCGACGCGCGCACTCGGGAGCAGGCGCAGGCCAATTTCGAGGCGGCAACGGCTTCGGTCAAGCAGGCGGGGGCGCAGAGCAAGCGTGCAAAGGCGGCGCTGAAGTTCGCCGAGGGTGAGGTCAAGCGCATCGAGCCCTTGGTGAAGAAAGGCGTGGGGACTCAGGCCGAGCTCGACCGGGCCGCGCTCGAGGTCCGCACGATGAAGTCCGACGTCGAGTCAGCCAAGTTCGCCACCCGGGTGGCCGAGCACCAGCAGCGCATGGCCGAGTCGGCGCTCGAGCGCTTCGAGGATCCCAACAGCGGCACCACGCCCGAGCAGTTCGTGATTCAAAGCCCGATCACCGGCAAGGTCCTGGCGATTCACCGCGAGAGCGAAGGCGTGGCGACGCCGGGTGCCCCGCTCATCGAGCTGGGCGACCCGCGGGCGCTCGAGATCGTGGTCGACGTGCTCACCCGCGACGCGGTGCGCATCGAGACCGGAGCGCCGGCGATGGTCGAGCGCTGGGGCGGAGAGCCACTGCCGGCCAAGGTCGTGCTGGTCGAGCCATCCGCGTTCACGCGCATGTCGTCGCTCGGGGTCGAGGAGCAGCGGGTCAACGTGATCCTCGAACTGGAGGCACCGTACGAGGAGTGGAGCAAGCTCGGCGAGGGCTATCGCATCGAGGCCCGCATGACCGTGTGGCGCAACGAGAACGTGCTCAAGGTGCCGACCGCAGCGCTGTTTCGGGCTGGCGATTCGTGGGCGGTCTTCTGCGTCGAGGGCGAGTTCGCGAAGACCTGCCCGGTGAAGCTCGGCGAGCGCTCGCGGCGAGAGGCGCAGGTGCTCGAGGGACTTCAAGCGGGACAGCGCGTGATCGTGCATCCAAGTGATGCGGTGGAAGACGGGACGTTGGTGGTTGCCGAAGCGCACGGGTGAGGGCCGGCACGAGGCGGGCGGAGACCCCATGAAGGGGCTCTTCCTCTCGGGTCAGGACGCTCCCCCACGCGCTTCGCTCTGCCCAGTGACAGGCACATCGACGCCGCTCCGCGCCCCTTGCGCGTTTGTTCCAGGGCGCGCAACCGCGCATCCGAGAGAAAACGCGCAACGGTATTGAACGCGGGATAAACAACGGTTTCCGCTGGCTTTGCGCGGATGCACGGGACGGCATAACCCTGACACGTGGTGCCGAATTTCAAACCATGGTAACCGGTGCCCAAAGGTGAGTTCATGTAGGCGCTCCCGTGGGGGGGGACGGCATGAGAGACTTGGCTCGCCTAAGAGGGAGTGGAAACATGAAGAAGATTGCTTTGATGGTAGGCGTCGTTACGGCTCTTGTGGGAGCTGAAGCACACGCAGAGACGGACGCGGACAACTTCAACCCACAGACGACGTTCCGGCCGAACGAGTTCCCGTGGACGTCCGGACCGATCAGTTTGATCTTGGGCGCCTCGATCGCGTTCAACGCGTCCGCGTATCACGAGATCGACATCGAGATGCTCGGAGAGGGCGAGTACGATTTCGACGCGCAAACACTCACCTTCACCGGCGAGGCTGATGGCGGCACGATGGAGAACGCCCTCGGTATCGAGGTGAGCGTCACGGTTGATGTACCCGTGTTTGGCACGTTCGACGTCGGTCTCTACAACATCGAGGAGACCGCCGACGGCACGTTCTCGCCGTACCTCCTGCCCGGGGACATCGAGCGGCCGTTCGGTGTCGACGAAGCGATCGGGCCCAACGACCTCATCGATACCGCGTTCAGCATCGGAACGTTCGACATCACCCTCGACGTGGACTGGGTGCTCAACATCCCAGGCATCGAGTACCGGAGCGAGCGAATCCTCCTCACCGACGGCGAAGACTCGGTCATCGCCAACGAGGTAGGGGTCTACGAGAACGAAGACGAGTCTCTCGACCTCATCCTCCCGGACGCTGCACCGGGTGAGACGTCCGAGATGTTCGGCACGCTCTACGGAACGCTGGACGCAGAGGTCGCGTTCATCTTCATCATCAACGCGACGATCAACGAGATCCCGGTCGGGCCCGTTGAAGTCCCCCTCGACTACCCGGTCAACGAGGGACTCGAGATCGAGTTCCCGGTCGAGCTGATCAGCTTCGACGTGCCCGAAGCTCCTGAGCCTGGCACCTCGACTGGCGCCGTCGACGGCTCCACGACGGACGAGCCTGCAGCGGACAGCAGTGGTGGCGATTCGGACTCGGACTCGGATGGCACCACCACGGGCGACCCGATCGACCCGAGCTCCACCGGTGGAGACGGCTCCACCGGCGGCGGCCTTCCGGCTGCACCCTCGCCCTCGGACTCGGGCTGCGGTTGCACGACCAACACCGATGCGGGCGGCTTCGCCTGGCTGCTCGGCTTGTTCGGCCTGACGATGCTGCGACGTCGTCGCGACTAGTCGAAGTTCGGGCTGCGCCCTTGGAAGCGGAAGTCGGCCACCTCAAACGGGGTGGCCGTTTTCTTTGGTTCTGGGTCGACGCTACAGCAGGGGGAGCTGTGACGGCATCAGCCGCTCCAGGACTTCGGCCTCGACCCGCTCCAGCCAGCCGTCGCGGTTCTCCGGCTCGAGGTGCATGGCGGGCATCTCTCGCCGCGTCAGCTCCCGCCGGACGCCATCCTCGACGGCGCGTTGAAAGCTGGGATCGGTCGCGCGCAATCCGTCGGCGCGTGGTTCTTCGATGATCGGCACCAGGACCAAGAGGTCGTAGGTCGCCATCCAAGCGTCGAGAAGGCTCTCCAGTGCCTGCTGCCGGCCGGCTGCCAGCATCATGTACACGTAGTTGTCGAGCGCGCTGCGATCGCACACCACCACCGGGTGACGTTCGGCTGCGACGATCTCAGCCGCGATCTGCGTGTGCAGGATCCACGACTGCGAGGCCACGCTCGTCTGCTCGTTGATCGGCAGCGGACACAGCCGCGCCACCTCGTGCACCATCTCCAGTGACACGTCGCGAGCCTTGAGGCGCGCGGCGAGGCCGTAGCACAAGGTGGTCTTGCCCACGCCGTGACTTCCGATGAAGGCAAGCTTCAGCCGCTGGGCGTCCGACATCGCGGGGAGTCTACGATCCCCGCCGCGTCGAAATCCCCTCCGCCGCGCGATGAGCCGCTAGCGTCGCTCAGGCGCAGGTAAACACCGCGTCCAGGGACTGAACCGCGGCGTCGATGGCCGCCGTCGCCGGGAGCCCTGCCGACCAGAAGCTCTCCAGCGGCGCGTAGCTGACCGCATCCCGCTCGTTGCCGGCCCGGTCGAGCACGGGACCCAGGATCTCGAGCCCAGCCCACGCTGCATCAGCCTCCGCGCCCTCCAGGTCTTTCAACCCTTCGAGCCGAGAGCGTACGAGCTGGGCCAAGCCGAAGTCGAGGGCCGTCGTCAGCTGGCTTTGGGCCGAGCACAGCAGCGCCTGAGCATCCATGTCCAGGTCGGCGACCGCCGGCGTGTCGTCGGCGGGATAGGCATCCCGGATGCACCGAAACGCACTGAAGCCATCCCAGATGGCGGCGTGCGCATCGGCGCTGACGTCTCGGATGTCGGCCGCGAGTCCAATGCCGCCCGCTCGATCGAACCCGCCGGTGTAGTACGCCCACGCGGAATCACAGTCCTTCGCTTTTCCAGTGAAGCAGGTGTTCGCTTCTTTGTAGACGGACAGGTACAGGAACCACAACCCCGCGGCCTCGATCCGAGCCACGTGCACGTTGGCCTCGCCCTCACCGGTCTGCCCCGCCGCGAAGGCGTCGTTCATCACCGGTGCGATCAGAGCCGGCCCCGCACAACGCTCCGGGTACGCGGTGACGTTGGTCGGGACGGTGCATTGTTTGTCTCCGTCGACGCCAGGGTCCCACTCCGACTGTGGGATCTCGGGGAAGTGGAGGTCTTCGCGACGCTGAAGCCGAGACTCGAGGCCCTCGTCCTCGGCGTACTTCGCCCGAGCAGCCGTAAAGCCATCCACGGAGGTGTCGTCCGCCAGCATCGACAGCACTTCTTCGTATGCTTCGACCCGCGCGATCGAACTCGGCGTGCCGTCGACGAGGCTGTAGGTTCCATCGTCCGTGACACAGGCCGGATAGCTGTCGTCCGCGCCGGGCTGGTAGTCGTTGGGGCTGGGCGAACACGCGGCGAGCTCATCCGCAGAGACCAAGTCGCCGCACGCGTACGCCATGCCGCCGTCGGTGTCCCCGTCGGTCTCTCCGCGGTCGTCTCCAGCGCCGTCGTCGCAGCCCCAGGCACCCAATGCGAGCGCAAGTACGCCCAAACGAAGTCCGATCTCGCCAAGCATGTTCGGATCTTCCTCCCACGGCGAGAGGTGCGAAAGCGGACATGCACGGGCTCAAACCGGGGGGATCCCCCCGGTGCGCCGAACCTACGCGGTGACCAAGCCGATGCGGATCGCGTGGCGGACCATGCCGGCGACGTTCTTGGTCTCGAGCTTGGCCATGAGGCGGCCTCGATGGCCCTCGATCGTCTTGACGCTCAGCCCGAGGTCTTTGGCGATCTCGGGGCTGGATTTGCCCTCGGCAACGAGCTTGAGCACCTGCCGCTCTCGCGGCGTGAGGTCCGAGCCTGCGCGCGGGCCCGAGACGCCTCGGGAGTCGTCGAGCACGATCTTGGCGACCTCGGGGCTGAAGAAGGCGTTGCCCGACGCCACCGCCTGGATCGCGGAGACCAAGTCGGAGAGGCCGGAGCCCTTGAGTAGGTATCCGCCCGCACCGGCTCGAATCGCGGGCCGAACATGCTCGCCGGTGGAGTACATGCTGAGGATCAGCACTTGCGTGCCGGGGAACTGCTTGCGGATGAGCTTAGTGGCCTCGACGCCATCGAGCTGCGGCATGTTGAGGTCCATGACGGCGACGTCCGGGAGGTGCTCCTCGACCAGCGCGACACCATCCTTGCCGTTGTCTGCCTCGCCGACGACTTCGACGTCGTCTTGACCATCGAGCAGCGCCCGAAGACCTTCGCGAACGATCTGGTGGTCTTCCACCAACACCACGCGGATCGGACTCGACATCGAGGGGAGACTAGCACCCCTCACCCCCGTGCGCTCATGGGGAGCGACACCTCGATGCGGGTGCCCTTTCCAGGCGCCGAGGTGATGCTGTGGGCCCCGTCGAGCAGCTCTACGCGTTCGCGCATGCCCACGAGGCCGCGGCGGCGAGGCCCCACGGACTCGGGATCGAAGCCCTTGCCGTCGTCCTCGATGGAGACAGCGAGTGCGTCTCCGTCAACCCGCACCCGGATGGTCACCTCACTCGCCTCGGCGTGACGCGCCACGTTGGTGAGCGACTCCTGAACGATGCGATACGCGGTCGTCTCGATCGACGGGTCGAGTTCGACCTCCACATCGTAGTGACGCTCGACCTGGACCTGGGTGGCATCGGAGAGGTCGTCGGCAGCACGATGGATCGCGGCCTCCAGCCCCACATCGTCGAGCACCGCCGGCCCGAGTTGATTGACAGCGCGCCGGACCTCCTCGACGGTGTCATCGACCATGTTCAGCGTCCGCCGGGCCATCGTTGTGGTCTTGGCATCGTCCCCCTCTTTGGAGGCGAGCAGGTCTCCGATCAGCTGGACGTGAATCCGCACTGCGGTGAGGGCCTGCCCGGCAGAGTCATGAAGCTCTCTGGCGATCGCGCGCCGCTCTGCCTCCTGCATTCGAATCGCGCGCGCGGAGATCTCCCGCAGGTTCTGCTCCTTGCGTTGCAGCTCGGCCAGGGCATCGCGGAGCTCGGCACTGCGAACCTCGACCTTGTTCTCGAGCGTCTCGTTGAGCCCAGCGAGCGCGGCCTGAGATTCCTCCAGGCGGCCCACGAGTTCGCGGATGTTGCCCTCCGCCCGACCCATCGCGCGCATCGGAAGCCCGTAGAGCAGCACGCTCAAGACGAGCCCCAACGCCCCGAACCCGAGCATGAGGGTGATCGTGTTGCGCTGCAGGGCCCGGGTGGAGATCGCGACCCAAACCCGCCCGGCGACCTCACCGTCCACTTCAATGTCGGCGCTTCGCCACAGCGCCTCGAGCTTCGCGAGCGCCTCGACGTCGTCCGCGGATCCGCGAATCGGCACGCCCGCCGCATCCACGACCACGACCCGGTCAACCCCCGGAAGCTCGAAGTTCGCGACCCGCGTGACGACCTTGGACGCATCGTACTTCCACAGCACGGGACGCTCCTGCACGTCCTGCCGAAGCAAGCTCGCCGCCTCCCGTGCCGTACCGTCGGCCCGCACCTCGAGCGCGTCGCGACCGAGCCAGAAGAACGCCATCGGGGCCGAGAGGCAGGTGAAGAACGCCACCAACACGGTCAACGGTGCCAACCGAGCGCCGAGGTAGCGGCGCAGAGCCAGACGCACCTGTCCCGAGGCGTCATGCAACGGCATCTCAGCCCTCCTCCTTGGGGGCAGGGGGGACAGCCCCGCGGACCCGCAGCAACGCCCGTCCCTCCGGAGACAACGCGAAGTCGATGAACGTCTTGGCGCCGCCGGCCGGGGCATTCACGGTGACGAACGCGAGTTCCTTGACGAAGGGGTACCGGCCAGATTCGACGTTGGTACCCGTCGGCTCCACACCTTCGACGGCGAGCGACCGGAAGCCCGCGAGCGAGGGGTCCACGCCGTTGCCGTGCAGGCCGAGCGCGCCAGGGGTGTTGGCCAGCGCGACCTGCATCGCGCCGTCGTGATAGAGCACGCGAACGCTGCCGCGACCTCGAGACCGGTCCGTGGCCTCGACAAACCCCGGAGCGGCAGCGTCCACGACTCGGTGGGAGGAGTCCCCCGCCTCGCGCAGAAGGACGACCACCTTCTCACCGTTGTCCCATCGGTCCTCCGCGCCGCCGAACAAAGCCTCCAGTCGCCGGATGGTCACGGAGCGGTCGGGAACATCGAGGCCGGCCGCGACCACAACCGGGATCCTCGCGAACGGCGTGTAGACGAGTCCCTCCAGACGCTCGTCCTCGCGAAGCGGCCGTGACACCAGCGCAACATCGATCGCCCCATCTCGAAGCGCCCGAAGACCGCCGCCGGACCCAATGCTGGCGTGAACCTCGGGCGAGATATCGAGTTGCGGCATCGCTGCTCCGGCCAGCATTCTGGCCAGCGGGACGCACGACCCGGAGCCTGCGATGTGGAGGTGCGCACCGTCGGGCCGCTCGGGCGCCTCTGCACGGACCTGTGTGTTCAAGAATGCCGGTCGTGAATCCTCGCCGACGTCCCGCACGTCGAGCACAGCCCAACCGACGATGCACACCAGCACGGCGAGCGCAGCCAGCCACGGAAGCCAATGCCGGCGAGGACCTTCGCGCACGGGGAAACGGTACACCCTCAGAAGCCGATCTGCGTCTCGACCATCAAGCTGCGTCCGGGGCCATTGACGCTCGAGCCGTGGGCCCGCCACGGCGCGTCACCGATGTTCTCGAACACCATCGCAAACAGCAGGTACGGCTCGTAGCGATAGCCGGCGCGGAGATCGAAGACCGCGTAGCCGGGCGTGCCTCCGATGGGGATCCGCGTGTCCGCCACGTCCTGCGGCGCGAGGCGGTCTTGCAGGCGGGCCCAGCGAAGGCCCCCCGCGGCATACGCACCGCTGCGGTGACGCCACCCGAGCTCCGCCGTGCCGTTGAGCGGTGGGACGCGCGACATCGGCAACCGCGAAGGCTCGCTCGAGTTCTCCCGCGCGAAGGGGTTCGGCCTCTCGCCGTACGCGTACGACAGTGTGGTGCGGGCCCAGATCCCCAGCGGCAAGTTCGCCAGCGCGGTGCCCTCCGCTCCCCACAACAGGGCGTGGCCCTCGAAGTTGTCGAGCTGAAATCGGGTCTGCGAGGCGCCGCACTGGGGCGTGTCCTCGGGACAGTCTTCGACCTCCACCGCAACGCGGCCGATCAGGTCGGCGATCCGAGTCCGATACACCCACGCGCCGAACTCGAACACCCCCACGTCGATCTCCAGGCCGGTCTCGAGCGTCAGGGCCCGCTCGGGGTCCAGCTCGGCGTTCTCAAACTGGAAGCCGGGCCCGGTCTGTTGCCGACTCGTCAGGTCGTCGAGGTTGGGGGCCCGAAAGCCCTGGTCCGCATTGAACGAAAAGCTCATCCACGGCACCGGGTCGACGGAGACCCCCGCCATCCCCACCGCGGACACCCACGCCTGGTCCACCGCCGCGGTCTCGCTCCCGACGTCTCCGGGCGAGCTTGCGTGGGCCACGGCGACCCGACCACCGGAGCGCAGACGGATCGCATCGACGAACTCGGCATGCCCCTCGGCAAACGCCCCCGAGGTGGAGTAACGCGAGCTGTCGATGTACTGCCCGCGGGAAAACGCGGTGGAGATGCCCGTGTCGTCGAAGCGCAGCGACGCGTCGCTCGCCACCCAATCGAGGTAGCTGTCGCCTCCGTAGACGCCGTACAGACGCACCCACGGCGCGGGGTCGAAGTCCTTGGTGCGCAGCTTCAGTCCGGTCCCGACCGTGTTCACGTCGTCGACCCCCAGCAGCGTGGTCACGGACGGGGCGCCGCGATCGAAGACCCGGTCCTCGTGTTGCCTCTGAAAGCTGACCGTCACGCGGACGTCTTCGGCCGCAGCGGGGCCCTCGGAGGCCTGATATGCGCCGTAGACCAAGGTCCGGAACTGCTCCTCATAACGGAGACACTCATCGCGTGGCGCGGTGGGTGGCGGGCACTTGTCGGTCCGTGGCGCGTCGAGTTGCCGGTAGTCGTAGTAGCCCAGCGTGACCCGGTTCCGGGGGTTCGGCTCCCACACCGCGCGTACATCCCCGGTCAGCTCGCGAAAGCCGGTGCCGCGTTGGGTCTTGCCATCGACCTCGAACGCCGGCGGAACGCGCTGTGGCTCCCCGGTCCCCGGAGCGATCACGGGACCTCCGCTGCGCAGCTGCCCGACATCGCGGTAGCCCACCCCCGCAAGCACGCCGAACTTCCCTGCAAAGCCGAGGTCGATCTCCCCGCGCCCACCGTACGAACCATCCGCGGTTCCGGTGTGCAAGATGGCCTTGCCGTGCGCGACGGTCTTCTTGCCGTCTTCGCGCACGGTCGGGTCGCGCGGCGTCGTGAGTAGAGCGCCTCCCAACGCGTCGGCGCCATAGCGGGTCGACGCTGCACCGCGCACGACCTCGAGCTGCTGAATGGTTCGGGAGTCGACGGTGAAGAAGTACTGGTTGGGGCCCTGGCGGAACGTGCTGTTGTTCATGCGCACGCCGTCGAAGAACATGACGGTCTGCTGACCGGTCAGCCCACGAACATACGGCGAGGCTTGGCCGTGCGCGGTCTGCTGGATGTAGACGCCGGCCTCATAACGCAGCGCGTCGGGAGCCGACTGCACGAGGCGCTCGTCGAGATCGCGTCGCTCGACAACCGAGCCCGCGCGGTCGTCGTCCTCGCGCTCGGCCCGGTAGGAAGGGACGAGCACGTCGCGCGCGACCTCCGTCTGTGTTTCGGTCTCGGCCTCGGGATCCGCTGCAGCTGGCGGGGGTGGCGACACCTCGGGCGGGGGTTCCGCGCGCGGCGTCTGCGGATGGCCCACGACCGCATCTGGACCCTCATAGGTCCGCTCGGGTGGCGCCACGGCGAGCGCCATCGCTGTGACCAAGCTGAGCACGCCAATGGGGACTATCCCCCTTGACTGGCCGCTCGTCGTGCGGGGGAACCCTCGATCGCCGGCGAAAGCGTCTCCACTGCGCAGGCGCGTGGTACTGTCGTGTGGGGATGAAAACGCATCCCGCAGTGCAGACGCTTCCCAGCGTCTTTCCGTTCCGGGCTCCTGTCCGTGGTCAAATGATCACCAACGGGGGCAGCGGTACGTATTTCATTGGGGCCCACATCGGTGCCGGCTCCTACGGGGACGTGTACGAGTGCACGGACGAGTGGTCCAACGCGCTCGTCGCGAAGGTGCTCAAGCCGGCGGGCACCTTCGAAGATGTTCAGCGCCAGTGGGAAGCCGAGGTCGCCAACCTCGTCAACATGCGGCACCCCAACATCACGTACATGCACGACGCCTTCGTGCATGACAACTGCTTCTACATCATCGTCGAGAAGTGCCTCTACAGCCTCGACCGGGTGTTGCCGAAGATCGATGAGACCTGGGTCCCGCACATCGCTCGCGACGTGCTGCAGGCGCTAGCGTTCATCCACCGCTTTGGCTACGTCCACAAGGACGTGCACCCGGGCAATGTGTTCGTGAGCCTGACCAGCGATGTGATCAGTCGCAGCGAAGACGCGGGCCCATACCTGTCATTCAAGCTGGGCGACCTCGGCATCACACGGATGGAGAACGACATCCGAACGACCGGGACGGTGCTCGCCCCGTGGATGCGTCCTCCCGAGGCCATCGACCCGGGACGCTTCGGCGCGATCGGTCGGCAAACCGACATCTATCACGCGGGCCTCCTGCTGCTCTCCGTGATGCATGGCGAGGTGTTGCTGTTCGAGGAGACCGACATCGTGGCGGGCGCGCCGCTGCGAATGGCGGACAGCCTCGATTCCCCGTACGGCCAGGCGATCGCGAGCGCGCTGCATCCCAAGGTCATGTACAGGACCCAGACATCGCTGGAGTTTTGGCGAGAGATTCAGGCCGCCTTGCAGTACTTGGCCCCGGGCGGTAACGCAACGCCGGCCCCCATGGATCTGGGGCCACCGCTCACCAACCCGAGCGGACCCGGCAAGCCGACCAAGACCCGCTCGAGTTCCTGAACCATGCTGCTCGCCCTCCCGCTGCTCGCCATCCCGGGCGACATCACGATGCCCATTGAGGAGCTGCGCCAAGCGGTCCCTGGCTTGGCGGGGATCGTCGGGCTGCTGCTGTTTCCGACGGTTGGATCATGGCTGCGGCTGCTGCTCGAGTTCCTCGAGTGGACGCGGCCCGGGCTCACGCGGCCCAAGCCGGTGTCGGGGTACAGCATCGTTCGGGCGATCGCGACGAGCATCGCGCTGACCTTCTTCGTCGCGACCTGGTTTCGCGCCGCGGGGCAGCTTCGCGACATTCAGGCGGAAGCGCCGGTGGTCGGCCCAAGCATTCAGGGGCTGCTGGTGGGGATTGTGTTCTGGGCGATCTATGCGGTGGCGATCTCGGCACTGCGCCGGGATGTGGTTCGGTCGCGAAACGCTCGGCGCGTCGGCACGCCGCTTCGGTAGCCGGCGGGCGCCTCAGATCGATCGACGCAGGACTCTGATCGCGCGAGCGTGAGGCACCGAGCCTCCTCGCACGTCTAGACGGCGACGGCATGGTCACGAGGCGCACTCCAGCACCGCGTGGAACCGGTCGGTCGGACGGCCCCGAGGACGAGGCGAGAGCCTCACAAGCTTGGTGGTCAACGGAGTCCCAATGCAAAAAAAACGAACCCTCCTTTCCATCGGATTGCTCGTCGTTGCCGCGTGCACGTTCGGCAGCAGCCGCACCATCGTCTCCAACGCCCAAGTGGCCTCCGTTCTTTCGGCCGCCACGAACACCAACGCCGACCTGCTACTCGTAGGGTCGGCCGCGGGCCAGCTCGTGCAGGTCGACCCCGCGACAGGCACAGTGGCCAAGACGATCACTCTGTGGAACGGCACCACCTCCAACGCGATCGCAATCGCCCCCGACGGCGAGGACCCCGCGCAGGTTCTCACGCTGCACGCGGACCGGTGGGTCGTGCGGTGGGCTGCAGGCTTGGCCATGGTCGAGTGGTTCCGCCTGCCCTCGTTCGGCAACACGACGCCCTGTGACATCGACGAGGCGCAAGACGGTGACGTGTATGCGTCGATTGTCGATGGCGGCAATGCGTGGATCGGTCGCCGCGGCGGCTCGTCGTCGGTGTGGTTTTGGCAGCCGGTTGCGGGCAACGCTTGCCCCCGGATTGCGCACGACCTGTATCACGACGAGCTGTATGTCCTGCAGGGCAACGGCGTGACGCTCGAGCACCGTGACCCCGACACCCTCGTAGTGCAGTCGTCGGTGGTACTCGACGCCGACGGCAGCAGAATGAACGACGTGGACGTATTCGGCGGCGTTGCCGTGGGCGCCGGAAGCGTGCCGGGCTGGCTCGGCGGCGTCCAACGCATGGCGTGGCACTTCGACGCCGATACAGCCGCCGAGATCGACGCGCAAAGCTACGCGTCAGGCCCGGCCTCCTCGGTGCACATCACCGTCAACGACGCGAACAACACCGGCGAGATGATGATCGGCGGCCTCGGGGGAGCGACGACGGTGTTCGGACTGCTCCTGCTCTAGCCCACCCGATTCTGCGGACCCAGGGTTGTTCCCAAGAACCCGTCGTTCGTAGACGCTGATCGGATCGGTGACGCCAGTTGGACCGCCCGCGCGTTCGGCAGGCCTAGCCGAGGGGCGGTGGGTATCGCGAAGCCCATCACACTGCGTGGCGGGAAAGCGCGCTACGCTTCACCCATGACTTTTGGCTTCCGCGTTTCGCTCCTCGCCGGACTCTCGGCATGCGCGGGGATGTTGCTCGCGCCCTCGGTTGCTCACGCGTGCTCGTGCTTTGGGGAGACCAAGGTCGCGCAGCAGCAGACGCTCGCAGAGAACGCCCAGTTGGTGTTTGGTGACTCCTGCGGCGGCGTTGATCCCTTTGGAGTGACGGTCACCGTGGACGGCCAGGCCGCTGCGCTCGTTGGGCAACCGGGTGCGGGCGCGAACGCATACCTCCGCGCGATCGAACCGGCGGTCAGCGAGGGGCAAACCGTGGTCATCGACTTCGGGCCCGGCGCCTTCGAAACCGAGCAGCACATGCTCACCGTCGGGCCTCCAGACACCGAGGCACCGACGCTGAGCGCTCCGCAAATCGAAGTCGAGGAGTACGACGCCGACCTCAACTGCAACGGCGAAACAACCCAAGGTACCCGGGTCTCCGCCTCCGTCCCCGCCACGGACGAGGACGACAACGTCCGCTACACCTTCACCGTGTACTTCGACGGCGACGTGGTCTCGGAGAGCACCGAGGCTCGCTTCGGCAATGGGTCCACAGTCGGGGCGAGCTTCACCAGTCCGCTCTACCCCTCCGAGGTTTGCGTCGACGTCATCGCAGTCGATGCTGCAGGAAACGAAGCCACTGGAACGAGCGACTGCATCGAGGGCCTGGGCGGAGACGCGGACAAGGCTGGGTGTGGATGTACGAGCGAGCCCGGTGACGCCGGCTGGCTGGCATTGCCGCTGTTCGGCTTGCTGTTCGCTGCTCGGCGGCGACTCGGCTGATCCTCAGCATCCGCGCCATCGGCTCTTCCAGGAGGTGCGGGAGACCCCGAAACCGCCCCCACATGTACGTTCCACCCAACAGGGAATGACTCCCGGCCTCGAAGCGTGATCTTAGCGACCCCGAGAGGACACCGACCATGACGCACTTGTTTTCCCTGATCGCCATCGCCTCCCAGCTGCTCACGACGCCTGCCGACGACGCCGCAAAGTCGTCGATGCAAAAGCCGACCGAGATCAAGCACAAGTCTCCGGCGGGGCAGAGCGTCGTCGAAGGCCTGTCGGGAATTCTCGCGGAGAAGCTCGTGCCGTTGGACCGTCGGCGGCTGGGCTCGAAGGTGCTCTCCGAGTCGCGCGTCTCGATCGCTTCGGGAACGTTTGCGGGTGGTGGCACTCGACTGGTTGCGGTCAACGTCAACCTGCGGATGAAGGATCCCGAAGCGACGCAGCAATACATCTCGGGCGTGTTCACGGTGACGGATGACGGGGGCCTCGTCGCAGTGGTCGTGACGCCTCGAATGCGACCGGAGAAGTTCGCGTTCGAGAAGGTCGGCGACACGGACGGCGACGGAAGCGATGACTTTGTCTACTCCGCTGCGAACGCCGAGGAGACGACGCGGCACCGCGTGACCTGGAACGGAACCGAGACCGTCTCCACCACGCTCACCAACGGCGAAGCTTCGGGCGAAGAATCCTGAGCTCGCTCAAGGCCGCTGCACAATCGCCCGCATCTCGGCCTGGCAGTCGTCGCACCATCCGCGCAACTCGGATCCTTTGGGTCCTTGCCAAGAGGGTGCGGCCGCCGCCTCCTTCGCACGAACGACATCCCCCGCAGCCAACGCGGCCTGAGCCACGAGCACGAGACACGTGTCGACCTCTCCCGGTGGTCGCTCCGTCTTCGTCCTCTTTCGCAGCGCGTCCTCGGCAAACTCCAGAGCATCTCGCGGACGACCCGCCCGCAACGCGGCCTTCGCCTGAAGCACGATCGTCTCCAACACCAGCGGATGCGACTCCCCGAGAGCCTCCTCTCGGAGCCCGCGAACACCCGTGACCTCCGCAAGCGTCTCTTCGGGGTTCGCACCGGCCGCCAGCTCGACCTCAGCCAGCAGGACCCGGGTCGCAACCGTCCGGTCGTGGGCCTCACCAAACACCGTCGTGCGGATCTTCAGCGCCTCGCGTGCAGACTCCCGCGCCGCATCGTGGTTGCCGAGCTCGGAGTCAACCCGCGCGAGGTTCGCCAGCGTGACCGACAGCTCGTGATGTTCACCCAACGTGGCGCGCTGCAACCGGACAGTTTCCACATATCGGTCGCGAGCAGCCTCGAGGTTTCCGAGCTGATGGTCGAGGGAGGCGAGGTTGCTGCGGACCGCCATCACCCGCATGTTGTCCTCGGGAAAGTTGGCCAGCATCCCGTCGAGCGCCTCCTCCGTGAGCGTTCGGGCGCGCGGATAGTCGCCCTTTGCCCGGGCGCTGTTGGCCAACGACACTAGCGCCGTCGCGTAGCTCGAGTGTGAGCGGCCCACGGTCTGCGCGAAGATGTCGGCCGCCTGCTGGTAGGTCGCCTCCGCCGTCTCCACGTCGCCTTGGACCAGCGCAATGCTTCCCGGGAGCAACAGCGCCTGGCCCACCGCGGGATGCTTGGGACCGAGAGTCTCGCGGAGCATCTCCAACGATGTGGCGCCGAGCCGAGACGCGTCGTCGAACTGTTGTTTGCGAAACAGCGCCTTCGCGGCCAAGCCCATCAACTCCGCTTGTTCCAGTCGGGTCTCATCGCCAAGCTCCGCGAGCACTCCGCGTGCACTCTCCACCAGCGCGATGCCCTCGTCGAAATTGCCCTGTGCGATCTCCAGGCCCGCGCGCGCCGACTCCAACCGCGTCCTCAGACGAGGCGGATTGCCCGCGGAGGCCACCGAGATCTTGGCCGCGCGGACCAAGACTCCGGCCGCGTCGAAGTCGGTCTTGGCGAGCGTGGCCTGAACCTCGACGAGTCCCACAGCAGCCTCGGCGGTTGCCAGCTGCCCACCAGCCCCGGACGCGTTCTCGAGCACGCGTTCGAATGCTGCGGTCGCTCCCTCCGCGTCGCCTTCGGCCAATGCCACCCGACCTTCGAGCACGGCGACTTCGAGCCACAAGGGCTCCCCGGGAGGAAGTGCCGTGCGGGCCTCGAGCGCGAACCTGCGAGCATCATCGTAGAGGGCCGCGAGAAACAGAGCCCGAAGGTTGTCGACAGGGACCCGGAGATCCCGGTCCGAGCCGGCCTCCGCAACCCGGGCTGCGGTGTCCGGATCGCTACAGTCGGCCACCGGTGGCAACGACGAGACCATTGAGACCGCGCGCTCCACGATCTCCGCGTTCGCACCACGGAGCAGGCGCGAGACCGCACCGAACTCCGCCCCCCGGCGCTGCAGACACATCGCAGCGACGGCGTTCTCCTCCCGACAGGCGCGCTGATCCAACGCCACCCACCGGTTCACAAACGCGTCGGCGTGCGCTTCGACAGACACCCATGCCCGCTGCGCGTACGGCATCTGCGTCTGAAGAAAAGCGTCGCGCACCGAGCCCCGTCGATCCTCGTCCCAGACGTCCACCAACTGCTCCGGACGCGGCGGACAAGGGTCGTGCTCAGGGACCAGCGCCACCCCGACCCCCACCGACGCAACCAGAAGCCCAACCGACACCGGAACCCATCGTCGGCGCGGCGGACGGACCGCGACCAACAACGCATCCACCGTCTCGAAGCGCGCCGCGACATCGACCGACAGCCCCTTCTCGAGCGCCGCTCGAACCCGCCTGGGCACGGCGACGCTCATCGGAACCGAGATCGCGTCCGGAACGTAGGTCGGATCGAGCGCCAGCCGCTGCAGCTCGTCATCATCGTAAGGACGCTCGCCGACCAGCGCTTCGAAGGCCGTGACGCACCACGCGAACTGGTCACTGCGCGCGTCCACGACCTGTCCTCGAAGCTGCTCCGGGGCCATGTACGCCGGCGTGCCCGCCATCTTCGTCGTCTGACGCCCGGACGAGAGGTTCGTCCAGCCGCCGGACTCTGCCGCCGCAAACGATCGGGCCAGCCCAAAGTCGGTCACGAACACATGTCCGTCCGCGGAGACCAGCACGTTCTCCGGCTTGAAGTCGCGGTGGACGAGTCCTGCGGCGTGCGCTGCTGCCAGCCCTTTGCCCGCATCGCGAAGGACCGCCATCACCTCATTCGTGCTGCGACGCTCGGCGTCCAACCATGACCGCAACGTGTAGCCCTCGACCAGCGCCATCGCGATGAACACCTGGTCCTCGACGGTCCCCGCCTCGTACACGGTGAGCACGTTGGGGTGCGACAGCTTGGCCATCGCCCGCGCCTCGTCCACCAGCCGCGCCGCACCGTCGGCCGCGATCGTGGCGTCGGCCCGGAGAACCTTGAGCGCGAGGCGGCGCTGCAGCTGCGGGTCGTACGCCTCGTACACGATGCCCATGCCCCCCGACCCCAGCCGCTCCCGGACCTCGAAGCGCCCGACCATGGTGGGCTTGGGAGTTCCCCCGAACACCCCCGCTCGGATCTTGGAGCGGGCCCGCCGAACCTCCAGCTGATCCACCGCGAGCCGCACGTCTCGCATGCCGCCCAGAGAGTCCGTGCTCACGGGCGCCGTCCCTCATCACGTCTGATATCTTGCCGGCCTTGTCCGCCGACGACCTGGAGCTGCTGCATCAGTGGCGCGATGGAGATGAGACCGCCGGGCAGACGCTCTTCGAGCGCCACTTCGACTCCGTCTACGGCTTCTTCTGCAACAAGGTTGGGCCCGATGCGGTCGACGACCTGGTTCAGGAGACCTTCCTCGGCATCGTCCGGTCGCGAGATCGGTTCCGAGAGGAGGCGACGTTTCGCACCTACCTCTTCGCGATCGCGCACCGGCAGATGATGAAGTACCGCGAACGCTGGTACAAGGCGCGCGACCGGGGGGCGAACTTCGACCTCGACCGCGTGGAGGCGCTCGATGGCTCGCCGTCTCAGCTGGTGATCAGCCACTCCGAGCAGGCGCTGCTGGTGCGAGCACTGCGGCATCTGGAGCTCGACCTCCAGATCGTGCTCGAGCTCTTCTACTGGCAAGACCTCCGCAGCCTGGACATCTCGGAGATCCTCGAGCTTCCGCACGGGACGGTCCGCAGCCGAATCCGGCGCGCTCGGGAGCAACTCGCCGAGCGCATCGAGAAGCTCACCGACGACCCGGCCCTGTGCGCTTCGACCGTGGGGAACATCGAGGACTGGCTGCGCTCGCTGCAAGGTCGTCGGCTCCACAAGTAGTTGGTTCGCGCTCGGGCTCCCGTGATCACGTCCTGGGCAAAAAATGACAGAAACGCCACCCAGGAGACCGATTCGAGGCTCAGTTCCCGAGTCCGTGCTCGCTTCGCCACGCGCTGACCTCTTCATGTGGCCGGGTCCATCCGGGGCCAAGTTGGGCGTACGTGGCCTCTGCGGCTGCCGACAGTGACTCCGCAGAGTCCTTGTCCCCCCGGGCCCAGCGGCTCTTGGCGACCGCAAACTGAACCATCGCCGCCGACTCCCCGTCGAGCTTCAGCTGCCCGAGCAGCTCAGCAGCTCGCTCCAAGGTGCTCTGTGCGGCCTCGTCCTGGCCGCCCTCGAGCTCGCACAGCCCCTGCCCCACGAGGAGCTGGGCGAGCACCACGTCCGGGGCAAGGCTCAGATCGTTGTAGATCCGCAGCGCTTCCCGGTACTCCCGCCCCGCCTCATCGCAGCGGCCCAAGGCTCGCAGCGTGTCGGCAACAAACGCTCCTGCGGCCGCGACCTGTTGGCGTTTGGGGCCATAGACCTCGATGAAGACCGCGTGGGCTTTCTGATAGCCGGCCAGCGCCCCCTCGTCCTCCCCACGGGCTTGATGCATCGCAGCGACGGCCTGCTCGTAGCGAGGTACCCGGAGGTCTTTCGAGCCGCCGAGGGTTCGCGCGATTTCCCGGGCCGCCGCGTATCCAGCCTCCGCATCCGCGAAGCGCCCGTCGCGAAACGCGATTTGAGCGAGGTTGTCCTGAATCGAGATCCGGTTGACGGGGTCGTCATTCTCGGAAGCGTCGAGCCGCTCCAGAGCCTCCGCGAAACTCTTGCCCGCGTCGTCCAGCCGCCCAAGCCCGAGCTGGGCGATGCCCGCGTAGTTCAGTGCGAGTGCACAACTGGTGTGGTTGGGGCCCAGGGCGGCCTCCCACGCGTGCAACGCTTGCATGTCGTGTTCGATCGCCTCCTCGTAGACGCCCGCACCCGAGAGGGAAGCGCCCAACGATAGTGCGAACGCGCCGTACAGCGGATGGGACGTTCCGAGCCCGCTCGCCGCGACGTCGAGCGCCTGGCGTTGGTCGGCCCATGCGGCCTCGAGGTCTCCTCGGGCGGTCGCCAAACCAGCGCGGTTGGAGTAGGCGTTTGCGAGTTCGTCGGGCGGGGGACGCTCGAGAGCCTCGAGGATGGTGATCACCTCCTTGGCCGCCGCCTCCGCTCCTTCGAGATCCCCGTTCTGACTGCGGATCACCGCCTCGGCCGCCTTGAAGTAAGAGCGGGCACGCGGGTCATGGGTTCTCGCCGCAGCAGACTCTCCAGCAGCGATCATGCCCAGAGCCTCGGCCCCCCGTCCAAGCCCCGGCCCGATCACGAACATCAACGTTCCGGCAGCCCGCGCCTCGATCGATGTGTCCCGAGCCTTCGCCGCCAGCGACGTCGCTTCACGTGCGTGGGCCTCGGCCTTCTCGAGGAATCCGGCCTGCATTTCCCCGCGCGCAAGAGTTTCCAAAACGGCAGCGTGCACGGCAGCGGATCCAAGCGCACGGGACCGGACTTCGAGGTCGGTCGCAAACGCGACGACTTCGTGGTGTTGACCCGCCAACAGCATCAGCCGCGCCTTGGCGAGGTCACGCTCGATCGGAGCCTGAGCCTCACGCTCCGCATCGGTCGGCCAGATCGCGGCATGAAGTACGTCGATGTCCGAGCAGCGGTCGATCCGACGCAACAACGAGACCGAGGACAGCGCCCCGTCGACAAGCCCCGCAGCTTCTTCACGTGGGCCCTCGGACAAGATCGAGATGAACGTGTCGGTCGCCTTGCGGGCATCTTCGAGACAGGCGCTTCGCAACTCGTAGGTCTGTCTCTTATACACATCTCCGAGCCCACGAGACCTCTCTACATCTCGT
>CAJXVA010000015.1 GCA_913061055.1 uncultured Pseudomonadota bacterium | reverse complement strand
TGGGCTCGGAGATGTGTATAAGAGACAGGGGGTGCTCGAGGGAGCAAGTCCCGGAGGCCACCCGATGGAGGCCCCCGAGGTGCGCCGGGATGCCCAGGCGGGCACCGAGCTCCACCGCAAGCGATCGGATAAACGACCCCTTGCTGACGCGCACCGTCGCCGCGATCTCTCCCCGGGCGACAATCTCGACGTCGGAGATCGACAGCACGCTCATCGGGCGCTTGGGCACCTCGAAGGCTTCGCCACGGCGGGCCTTTTCATGCGCCCGCTCGCCATCGACCCGGACCGCGCTGAAGGACGGTGGGGCGAGTTCGTGGGTCCCCAGCAACCCCTCCAGGACCTCAGGCGCCCGAGCCCACGTCGCGTCCTCAAGCTCTGCCCGGGCCGTCACGTCGCCCGCCGCGTCCGCGGTGGTCGTCGAAGACCCCAAGACGAACCGCCCGCGGTACGTCTTGTCGTCGTCGGTCAGCATCGAGACGAGCTTCGTCGCTGGCCCCACGCAACACACCAGGAGGCCGGTCGCGTCCGGGTCCAAGGTCCCGCAGTGGCCCACGGAGCGCGTCCGCAACACCCACCGGATGAAGTCACAGACTTCGGCCGAGGTGGGTCCGGCGGGCTTGTCGATGTACAGAACGCCGAGCGGTTCGTCCGCGGCGCGCTTACGCCTGCCCATCGGACTCGTCGTCGGATCCGGCGTCGGGTTCGGCCTCCGCAAGCTCGGTCCCTGCGGCGTCCCGTTCGGCGGCTCGTTCCGAAGCGTGGATCTCGGCCAGGACCTGCTCGATGCGGGTCCCGTGTCCGATGGAGTCGTCGTGCTCGAATCGCAGCGAAGGTGTTCGACGAAGCGTCAGGACCTTGCCGAGATGCCGCTTGAAGACACCTTGCGCGGCGTTGAGGCCTGCGACAACACGGCCCACCTCGGGTCCGCCCTGCAGGACATCGATGAAGACCCGCGCCACGGAAAGGTCCGGTGAAACGCGAACCGCGGTCACCGAGATCATTTCCTGTCGTTGGACGCGGTGGTCCTTGATCGCACCACGCAGAAGCGCCCCGGCGATTTCTCGCCGGAGCAACTCCTCCACTCGGGATTGACGCGTGCTCACGCGTGTTCCTCTGCGGTCCGCCCCACGCTAGAGCGTGGGCGGAATGGCTTCCATCTCGAAGGCTTGCAGGGTGTCGCCCTCTGCGAGACCGGTGTAGCCATCGACAACGATGCCGCATTCGAAGCCGTCTTTGACCTCTTTGACATCGTCCTTGTGGACGCGAAGCGAGCTGATCACGCCGCTGTGAAGGACTTCGCCGCCGCGAACAACCCGAACGTGGGAGTTCCGCGTGATGGAGCCCCGGGTGATCCGACAACCGGCAACAACGCCAAGCCTCGGGATGGGGAACAGCGCCCGGACCTCTGCTTCGCCCTGCTCGCGCTCCCGATACTCGGGCTCGAGAAGGCCAATCATCAGCTCACGAGCCATGTCCAACGCCTCGTAGATGACGCTGAACGTGTGGATCGTGACCCCTTCGCTCTCCGCGACAGGGGCGGCCTTCCCGGCCGTCTTGACGTTGAAGCCGAAGATGACGGCGTCGCCTGCGTGGGCGTACTTGACGTCGGTCTCGTTGATTTGACCGACCTCGGCCTTGATGACCTTGAGTTTGACCTTCTCGGTCTCGTTCGTGATCTCTTCGAGGGCCTCGGCAAGCGCCTGGGCAGAACCCTGGACGTCGGCCTTGAGCACGACCTTGAGCACCGGAACCTGCTTGCGCAGCATCATCTCGGTGATGCTCGGTCCGGTTCGGACGCTCTCCTTGCGGAGTCGCTTCTCGCGGCGGTGAGCCACCAGAGCTTTGGCGTCCTTGTCGTTGTCGACGACGTTGATGGTGTCGCCTGCGTGCGGAACACCCGACAGACCCAGCACCTCGATCGGAGTCGAAGGGCCAACGGTCTTGAGCATCTTGCCGTTCTGGTCGACGAGACCCCGCACCCGGGCGTGGAACTCGTTGGCGACGACAATGTCTCCCTTGGTGAGGGTGCCGTTTTGGACGAGAACCGTGACGACGATGCCGCGGCCCTTGTCGATGCGAGCTTCGAGCACGGTGCCGCCCGCGTTGCCTTCGACCGGAGCCCGAAGCTCCAGAACCTCGGCTTGGAGCGCGAGGGTCTCGAGAAGATCCTCGACGCCCTGCCCGGTCTTCGCCGAGACCTCGACGATGGGCACGGTACCGCCGAACTCCTCGCCGACGATCTCGTGTTCCATCAGCGCCTGCTTGACGCGCCCCGCATTGGCATCGGGCTTGTCGATCTTGTTGACCGCGACGACGATGGGCACGCCGGCTTCGCGACTGTGCTTGATCGCTTCGATCGTGGTGGGCATGACGCCGTCATCGGCAGCCACGACCAGGACGACGATGTCGGTGACCTGGGCGCCGCGCTCTCGCATGGCGGTGAAGGCCTCGTGACCCGGCGTATCGAGGAAGGTGACCTCCCCTTTGGCCGTCTCGACCTTGTAGGCCGCGACGTGCTGAGTGATGCCGCCAGCTTCGCCAGCCGCGACCCGGCTTTGTCGGATGTAATCCAACAGCGAGGTCTTTCCGTGGTCGACGTGGCCCATCACGGTGACGACTGGAGCGCGCGGCTCGAAGCCTGCCTCGTCGTCATGGGAGGTCATCCCAGCTTCGTCGAACGCGACGTTTTCGGTCGTGTACCCGAACTCCGTCGCCACCATCTCGGCGGTCTCGAAGTCGATCGCGTTGTTGATGGTGATGCCACGCATCCCCATGCCCCAGAGGGTCCGGAGGATGGCGGACGCCTTCTTGCCCATCTGGTGGGCAAGATCTGCGACCTGAATGGCCTCGTCGACGCGAATCCGCTTCTTGTCGTCGCCCATTGCGACGGTGTTGATCTTGGGAGGACCTGAACGGTCCTGTCCTCGACCACCACGACGCGGAGGCTTGCGGCGACCGCGAGCCTGGTGACGCTCTTCCCGCTGCTTGCGGATCGACGCGCGCCCCATCTTCTCCTGCTCGTTCGCATCGGTGATGATCACCTGCTTGCGACGGCTTGCGGGAAGCTGAATGAAGCCGAGGATTTTCGGCTCGGAACGCTGCGATGCGGCACCCACGATGACACCCGCTTCGTTGCGGAGCACCCGGCCACTGCCGCCATCAGCCGCTGCATCTGGCTTCGCATCGGTGCCTGCGGTCGCCTCGGAGGCCGGAGCCGCCTCGGTGGCCGGAGCCGCCTCAGCAGCCGGAGCTGCGTCGGTGGCCGCTGTTGTCGCGGGCGCCGACTCGGGTTCGGCTTGGACCGCAGGAGCAACCGGAGTCGCAGCCGCGGGTTCAGCCTTCGTGTCGACGACAGGACGTTGGGCAGGACGTTGGGCGCTGACCTTTGGCGCGGGCCGAGACGCCATCCCCCCAGGGAGGCGACGAGTGTTCGAGGGAAGCTCGATCATCTCGCCGACCTTGGGGGCCTCACGTTTGGGCACCGATGCCGCTGCAGCCTGAGCGGCTGCCTGGGCTTGAGCCGCAGCCTGAGCTGCTGCTGCGCCTGGCTTGCGCTCCGACGCCGGGACGGGACGGGTCGTCGATGGACGAGCCGCCGGACGACGCGTCGCAACCGGCGGACCGCCTGCTGCACGTTCGCCTCCGGGGCGACGTCGGGTGACGGGCGCTCCAGACGGTGGAGGCGCTGTGCGAGTCGGTGCCGGCTCGTCCGGGGTCGCTGCGACCTCGGGTTCGGGCTCGGGCTCGGCCTCACGCTCGGCGCGGCGGCGACGAACGTCGGCCCCGCGTCGGCGAATCACCGTACCGCCGCTGCGCTTGCTCTCGCTCTTGCTGCCGGCGATGACACGCTCTTGCGTTTCGACGGGGGCCGCAGCCTCCTCGGGAACACCACGTACCGTTGCCCGCACGCGCGTAGCCTCTTCAGGCGTAAGCGTGGACATGTAATTCTTAATGGGAATGCCGAGGTTACGGATCACTGTTTCCAGCGACCGGTTATCCTCGTTCAGCTCTCTTGCGAGCTCATAGACTCGAACCTTGGCCATGATGACGCACCCCCTCAGTGTGGGCCTCACGTGCTCTGCACATCGAGATGTGCAACTGCGTGAGATGGTTCAGACGACGAGGCGACGCGGACGCGGTGTCCGTGGCGGGGCTCGTACGCCGAAGTTGTTCAACCTGATCTGTCACGGCTTGCTTGGTGTCCACCCAGAGGGTCGAGCCAGGAGCCGCAACTGACAAGGTATTGGGACCAGTCAGCGCGCGCGCGAACGCACGCCGTTTGACAGCGATTTCGTAGCAGGAACGCGACGGACACAGATAGGCACTGCGTCCTTTGTCACGCTTGGGATTCACAGCCGGCACGATGTGTCCATCGGACCGACGGCGAAAGCGGAGGAGGTCGGAGGCGGGTTTGCGAACCCGACACGCGACACACATCCGAGAAGGCTTATGGGCAGCCGTAGACGTTGAGACGGTCAATCGCCACCTCCTACGGTTGGACGCGGCGCACCACCGCCAGCAGGGTCTCCGCCAGCGTGACTCGGATGGTCGGGGTGCGCGGGGTCGTTGGGATCCTCGGGGTCGGGCTCGGGCGGGTACTCGACCTTGAGTTCGAGCGTGCCGCTGGCCGCGTCGTTCGCGACTTCGATGATCTGCTCGGCAGCCGAGACATCACCGAGGCCCTCGACCTGGGTCAGCTCGTCGGCGTCGGCGACCGCGAGATCACGAAGGCTACGCCAGCCCATGTGGAAGAGGATCTCGGACATCTCGTGTCCGACGCCGGGGATCGCGGCCATCTCGGCCTTGTTCCGGACCTCCTGCTGACGAATCTTACTCTCGGAGAAGATGTCGATGCGCCAACCGGTCAGACGCGAGGCCAGACGGACGTTCTGGCCGCGTTTGCCGATCGCCAGGCTGAGCTTGTCGTCGGGAACGATGAGCTCCATCGTGTGCCGATCGGCGTCGATGAGCACCCGTGAGACCTGCGCGGGCTGAATCGCGTTGCACACGAACCGGGCGGGGTCATCGTTGAACGGGACGATGTCGATCTTCTCGCCCCGAAGCTCCTGCACCACGGCTTGGACGCGAGAGCCTCGCATACCGACGCAGGCGCCAACCGGGTCGACGTCGCGCTCGCGGCTGGAGACGGCGATCTTGGACCGCGCACCAGGCTCGCGGGCGCAGGCTTCGATGCGAACGATGCCCTCGAAGATCTCGGGAACTTCGTGCTCGAACAGCTTCTCGACCAGGCCGCGATGGGTTCGCGAGAGGATGATCTGTGGGCCGCGGGCCGACTTGTCGACGTCCTTGACGTAGGCGACGATTCGGTCGCCGGGGCGCAGGGACTCCCGAGGCACTTGCTCGCGCACCGGGAGGATCGCTTCGGCCTTGCCGTTGTCGACCTCGACGATGATCGAGCCGCGCTCGAACCGGCGAACGATGCCGGTCATCAGCTCGCCCTTCTTGTCCTTGTACGCGTCGTACAGGTTCTCGCGCTCCGCCTCGCGGACGCGCTGGATGATGACCTGCTTGGCGGTTTGAGCCGCGATGCGACCGAAGCCACCACCGACACCGGCGCGAAGCGCCTCGATCTCGGGATAGTCTTTGGCCTGCTGCTCAGCGCGCTTCTTGTCGCCGGGCAGGTAGAAGATCTGGAAGAGGAGTTCGTCGCCCTCTTCGGCCTCGAGGCCCGAGCGCTGCGCCTGCGCGAGCGTGAGCTCCCGAAGCGGTTGGGTGACATCGTCGACGACGTAGAGAACCTGGAACAGGTTCACCATTCCGGTCTCGTCGTCGAAGGTCGCCTCGATCTCGCGCTCTTCGAAGACCTTTTTGGCCGCGGCAAGCACCGCTTGCTCCACCGTTTCGGTGAGCACAGCCCGCGAGATGTTCTTCTCGCGGCAAACCTGGTCGATGACCGTGCTGAGGTTGACTGCTTCTTCCATGGCTGCGGAACCTTTCCGACTGTCCGATGATCCGACCCTGTTCGACCCTGTTCGAAGTTCGATGCTGATGGCGACGCGTTCGAAGGAATGCGTGCGATCAACCTTCGTAGACCAGATGCGCTTTGCGAATCTGGTCGAGGTCGATGACCTGATGCGCCCCGCCGTCGGGATCGACGATCGTGACCGTTCCGGCGCGGTCGTCTTCGGGGGCATGAGGGGCGGATTGGACGTCCTCAATGCGTCCGTTGAAGTTCTTCTGCTTGGATCCGGCATCCAGCGGAGAAAACGTGGTGACCTTGGCAAGGCCGCCGATGTGGCGGCGAAAGTGGGAAAGCTTGGCGAGCGGCCGGTCGATGCCCGGGGAGGACACCTCCAGCACGTACGGCGCCTTGAGCACGCGAGCGACCGCGGCGGCGTCGGGATCGGCCTCGGCGGCATCGAGCGTGCTCGAGACGATCGGCGCCATCTTGGAGCAGTCATCCAGCGAAAAGCCGCCGTCGGCTCGGTCGAGGAAGATGGCGAGGCGACGGTGTTTGCCGCTGCCAGAGAACTCGGTGTGCACGAGTTCGTAGCCCATCGATTCAACGACCGGGGACAGCAAACCTTCGAGCAGTTCCTCGGGGCGGACGACCCTGGCCGATGCGCTAGGCGCCTCAGTCCCGGTGCCGACAGCAGCCACAACAGCACCCACCACAGCGCCAGCACCGGCGACTGCGTCGACAGAGTCGGGCGCGCCAGGGGCGTTGTCTTGAGGCTGTTCGGAGGAGGGACTCATAGGGAAGTTTGGTGGGGTGCGGCGGTCTGCGGTCGGCGGCGGCGAAAAAAAAGAGCGGGACCCTAGGGTGCCCCACTCTCAAATGGCGTTGCCTTTTGAGATGCTGCGGAGCGAGCGAATAACACAAGGTTTGGGGCCCTGCAAGCGCGGCGTGCGAACGTTCAGGCCGTCTGAGGCCTCCACAATCGCTGCGGTTCTGGCAGACTGCCGCTCCAGTGGCCCGTGCCCGAGCTCAAGCCGGACTCCATGACCTCATGGAGCGCTACGTCGACGGAGATCGGCGGGCGTTCGAAGCGCTGCACACGGCCCTCTCGCACCGTTTGCGGGGGTTTCTGCTCAAGCTGGTGCACGATGAACCCGCGTGCGACGACCTGCTCCAGCTCACGTTGTTGAAGGCCCACCTCGCCCGCGATCGGTTCCGCGTCCCCGGTGGGGACCCCGATGGTGCCGTTCAAGCCTGGTACTTCGCCATTGCGCGGAACGTCGCGATGGACTTTCTGCGAGATCGGCACCGGTCCAAGAAGCGTGAAGCCGGCAGCTCAGACGACGCCAACGACCCCGTAGGCGCCCTTGCCGACCCCACGCCAACCGCCCAGGAGCACGGTGAACAGGTCGAGTCTGAGGCGCTCATCGTCGAAGAGGTTCGGGCCGCGATCGCCCAGCTGCCGCCGAAGCAGCGCGAGGTTGTCGAGCTCCACAAGCTGCGCGGCATGTCGATGGCCGACATCGCCAGTCGGCTCCAGGTTCGAGAGGGCGCGATCCGAGTGCGTGCGCATCGCGCGTACAAGGCGCTTGCAAGACTGCTCCAGCCCAGAAAGCGCCCGCTGCTCGGCCAGGACGACGCCACGGGGAAGGCCGAATGAAACGCGATGTCTTCGAAGCGATCGGGGCCGATCTCTCCGCTGGGACCCGAGAAAAGCGCCGACACTTTCTGCCGGCACTCGTGGGTGCGATTTCGCTCATCTGTGCGCTCCTGGCGATGGCTGGCATCCGGCAGGACTTCATCGAGATGCCGATGTGGCGCCAGGCCGCGCTGGGTGCCTCGTGGATTGTCTGCGGGCTCCTGTTCCCCGCCGTGGGCGTGGGGCTGTGGTTTCCAGGCCGCCGCACTCGAATCGCGCTTGCGGTCGCCGGCACCGCGATCCCGCTCGCCGCCGTTGTGGGATGGCCCATGGGAGGCGACCCGCCGCAGGGGGCCATGTCCTGCGGGATCGCTCTGGTCGCCTTGGGGACCGGGCTTGTGGGGGTCGGGGCGCTCAGCGGAGCGTTCGCCCAGCGTCGCGCCACCGCATCGACCACCTGGGTCGCAGCCGGACTCACCCTGGCCGCGCTGGCGACGACGAGCTGGATCTGCCCGGTCGACCACGGCGGCCACCTCGCCTGGGGTCATTTGCTCCCCGCGCTCACGTTCGCCGCATTGGCGCTCGCGTTGGGTCGTCGACTCCACCGGCGCGCCCGCACCTGAGCAGGAGACCTACTTGCGCGCGTCGCGACGCTGGCGACGCTCGAGCCGGCGCGTCAGAAGCCGGAACAGGTCCCCCGCGCCTGGCCAGTCCACGGGACACAGCTCGTGGTGGGTCCCGTCGTGGACCAGCACCATGAAGACCTGCGTCTGCCCGGTGGGTCGCAGCTCGAGGTAGAGGTCGGCGATGTCCGCGACCTTGATGCGTCGCTGCTGTCCCCGGTCGGGGAAGACGAGCGTGTTCCAGACCAGGTACGGCGCCAGCGGGAGCCTGGCCAGCAACCATGCGCGCATCCACTGCAGCAGCCACAGCCCGACGATCAACATCCCCGCCCGAAGAATCCAGCCCTGGCCGTGGACCACCTCGAGCCAACGCGGTGGCAGGCGAACGAGCAGCACGGGAAACAACACCAGAGTGCCCGCGATGAAGATCGTCGCTTCGGCGAGCTTGCCGGTCCAGTCGCTCGGACGGACCACGTGAAGGAACGGGCGCAGCATGGGCCGAGCTCAAGCCTACGCCGGCTCGCGCGGCGATGCACCCATGGCACCAGCCTTGTCCTGAGGAGCCCTCGCGCCTAGCATGCGGCGATGTTGCGTACCTGGATCGCCCTCGCATGCCTCGCCCTGGGTGGCATCAGCTGCTCCGACACAGGGGCCTCGTGCACAGAGGTTGGCTGCAGCAACGAAGCGGTCGTGACCTATCCGGGAGGTCTCGTCAGCGGGCCGTACAACCTCACGCTGCAGAACAGCGGCCAAAGCGAGACGTACGCCTGCAACGATCCTCAGACGGCAGCCGAGCTTCCGCCCGAGGTCGACTGCAACGCCGGCGGCTTCGAGTTGACCGACTCAGATTTTGGGGCGCGCTCGACCGTCACGGTCACGATCACAGACACCGACGACAACCTGATCGCCGGCCCCGCGGAGGTCGTGTTGGGGGCCGTCGAAACGCTGCAGCCCAACGGCCCCGACTGCGAGCCGACCTGCGTCGTCCGCCACGGCCGCCTGCTGGAGAACTAGGCGCCGTCCCCAATTCGGTGGAATGGTCACGGGTGTCAGCAGAGTCCAGGCCAAGGCACGAAGAGGGCGTTTGTCGGGCACAAGCAACCGATGAGGAACGACGGCATGGGCTCTGGGGGCGCCGCTGTGGCCGTTTCATCGAATTGGGGACGGCCCCTAGCACTACTTGATTGGGGCCCCGCGGTGTGATCTACGATCAGTGTGGCGACGTTCGCAGCACTCCGAGACACGCTTGATGAGTTCCTGACCGGTCACCTTGAGGGGCTGGAGAACGAGGAGCGGGTCGAGGCGTTGGGTTGGTACTGCCAGGGCCTCGGCTTCGAGGTCGAGGCGAAGACGGCCCTCGGACTCGCCGCGGCAACGAACCCAGAGGGGGTGCAGGCGAGGCGCCAGCGGTTTCAGCGAGCGTTACAGATGGGGCGCTTTGAGCACACCGAGGTGTTCTCTCGGTTGCAAGAGACGGTGTTCGAGTCGGGCCTGATGCAGGCGTACTGCATCGACGACACGGGAGTTGCGAAGAAGGGAACTCGGTCGGTCGGAGTCCAACGACAGTACTCAGGAACGCTGGGCAAGGTCGGGAATTGCCAAGTGATCGTGTCACTGCACGGCATCTCAGATTCGTTTGGGGCCTGCTTGGGTTTGCAACTTTACCTGCCCCAGTCGTGGGATGTCGCCGAGCGCCGGACCGAGGCGAAGGTTCCCGAAGACGTCGTCTTCAAGAAGAAGTGGGCCATGGCATTGGAACTCCTCGACGCTGCTCGCGAGAACGGTGGCCCAACGCTTCCGGTGTTGGCTGACGCCGGCTATGGCGATTCCCGAGAGTTTCGGGATGGACTCCGAAGCCGCGAGCTCAAATACGTGGTCGGCATCTCCTCCCAGACATCTGTTTGGCGACCTGGTACGACGGTCGAGGTCCCTAGACGTGTTGGGCCCGGCCGGCCAAACACACGAGCTGAAGCCGTCGACGGGACTGACCCCGTGCTTGTCGATGTTCTCGCGCGCGAGCTGCTCGAGGCCGGCAAGTTCAAGAGCATCTGCTGGCGGCGCGGAACAAAGGGCCCGCTGGAAGCCGAATTCGCAGCGTTGCGAGTTCGAAGCGCCGAGCGACGAACAAAGAAGCTTCCACCGGGCGAAGAGGAGTGGTTGCTCGTTGAGCGAGAGAAGAACGGCGATTTCAAATACTACCTCGCCTCGATGTCAAAGCGCGCCACGCTCAAGACGCTGGTACGCGTCGCGAAGATGCGATGGCACATCGAACGCGACTATCAGGACATGAAGCAGGAACTCGGATTCGACCGATACGAGGGCCGAAGTTGGGGCGGGTTACATCGCCACTTATCGATGGTCGCCCTCATGCATGCCTTCATCGCCCTCCAGCTGGAGGTTTTTTCCCCCGACGAAGGCGACGAGGAAGTGGACTTGGAATGAGTTCCGCCGGGCCGTCGCCCAGGTACTTCTTCGCTGGGTCGGCCACTGCCCGACCTGCCGGAGATCCTTCGACAGCTTCCCCGCGAGGAGGCTGATCAGGTAGTGCTAGTCCACCAGCTCACGGCTCGTCGAGCGCAATGTCGTCGTGGTACGCGGGGGCCGGTGCTTTGGCTCGCCCGCTGCAATCCCACGCATAGGTGTAGGTGAAGTCGCGGGGGTCTGCGACGGGATCGATCTCGATCGTACTGGGTCGTCCGTCTCCGCCAAAGGTGTAGGTGACAACCTCGCCTTCGGGGCCCTCGAAGCTGATCCGACCCTTCGCGTCTTCTTTGGTTTCGAGATCGAGCTCGACGACCGTGCTCTTGAGCAGGGGAATCGGGGCCATGGTCTTGGGGCTCTCGAGGTGGTCGTGGCTCATGACCGAGAGCCCGGTCACTCGTTCGTCGACCTCGGCCCCACCGTGGTTTTCGATCTGTCCCGTCACGTGGAGATCGATCGCGCAGGGTTGCAGCCGGCCGGCGGTCGGGCTCGCGTCGGAGGTGTCGGGCTGTACCGCGGGCGCCGGGGAGGGAGCTGCGAACGTCTCGGAGAGGTGCGCGTGAGGAACGACCGTCTTCTCATTGCGGCACATGTCGTTGCCGATCCCCTGAACACGTTCGGCGACACGGAACGTCTTGTCTCCAGAATCGAGGGCTCCGTTGCCGTTCGCGTCGTACCAGAACGCAATGTCGATGGGCCCGGGGGAGCCTCCGAACTCGTACTGAAGTCGGCCTCCGGAGGCTGTCGTCCGGGCGCGGTCGCCCTCGGGCGTGACCTCGCCAAGCGGAGCGGTCCAGTCCTCGTTGACCGCGGTCCCCCAGTGGAGCTTGTTGGGGTCGGGCACCTCGATGCCCTCGATCGATACGGACCCGGTGTACGTCGCAACTCGGCTGCAGGAAGCGACAAGCCCCAGCGTCAAGAGAATGAGGTTCCGTGTTCGCATGATGACCCTACGCCCGGGAGTAGACCGATCTTTCGTTCTTGTCCAACCATGGCCGGGCCGTGACGCGTTGATGACGAGTCAGCAGGAAACCTGAAGGAACGTGCCCGGAGGTCGTGTGTCTTGCGAAGACGCATCGCCCAAGTAGCCGGCGCATCGCCCTGCACGTCGTCATCCTTCTCCCGCGAGCAGCCGTCTACTGGCCTCGCCGCAAGTGGACGCACGCCGTGGTTTAACAGGCTGGGGAAAAACCCGGCGCGGCGGAACGCGAAGGACTTTCCGCTCCTGGGTAGGAGCCGAAGCGCAGCTGTACCGCACCATCTTGCGACATCGCTATCTCGACAGCCTGGAGGTTGCAGCGATCGCGCGATTGCTGGGTGTCCACCGCGGAAGCGCATCGCGACTGCTCGGTGAGGCTCGCCAAGATCTGCGAGCCAACCTTCGCGCGGACTTGAGGGCGAGCGACACCTCTCTAGAAGAACGTGCCGCCGACGTTGAGCCCAAACAACATCTGATGCACGGGTCCGGCGTCGGTGTCTTGCGCGGCCGCACACAGCGTCTGGCCACCCCGTTGCTGGCAGACGTCGCCTTGGGCGTTGAGCAGCAGATCGAAACGCGCCCCTACGAACACGCGGTCGCTGATGAACAGATCCAGCGTTGGGCCGACGAGACCGGAGAACCCGGCGGAGTAGTCGCGATCATCGCCGGGCAGGCGGAAGACTTGCTTCGAGAAGCCCGCCCCGAGGTTGAGACCCAGATCGAACCGCCACAGCGGGATGCTCGGACGGACCACGCCATAGATCGAGTGTTGGTAGCCGAACTCATACGGCTGGCCATCCGGGTTGACGAACGACATGTCGAACATGCCGAACCGATACGAGGCGCCCACGAAGACGTAGTCGTTGATGCGGTATCCAAGCTCTGCACCGGTGCCCAGTGATGGACGGGTGCTCCCGTCGACGGTCGTACCGCCAAGCGTCGACTTGCGTGAGCACGACGCTCGGCCTGGCAGGCAGGCAGCGCCTCCGGCAAGGAGGCTCCACTGTCCCCCTTTGCGGCGGATCTGCGGTCCTCCCCCCTCTGCGGCCTCTGCCATCGTCGGCGTCGCGACCCAGGCCAGGGCGAGGGAGGCAGCCGGGACGAGGAACTTCAGGGTCGTGCGCATGGGCGGCGGGAGGATTGCGCGAGCCTCCCCGACGACCAAGAAACCCGCGGTTGTAGGCGCAGGCTCCCGCTGCGCTCTTATCTCCGCCCTATCGCGACTCGAAAGACGACCCGCTCGCAGGTGTTTCAAATACGACAGCGTGTCGTATTTGCACTGAGTGTCTCCGGCGCAAGCCTCTCCCGAGATACACTCTTCCTCGTGGGGCGGATGGTCGTGTGGAAAGGCGCGATGATTGCGGCGCTGCTTGCGATGGGCTGTCCATCCTCGGGCACGTTCGTCTGCCTCGATGACGCAGAGTGCGGGGCGCAGGGGCAGTGCGAGGCGCCGGGGTTCTGCAGTTTCCCCGACGATCAGTGTCCCTCGGGGCGACGGTACGAGCCGCTGGCAGGCGAAGGTCTGGCGTCGCGCTGCGTGCCCGCAGCCGATGAGAGCACCGGCACCGCGACGGACTCCGCATCCGCCTCCACGTCAGGGACCACGACGCTTTCAACGGGCTCCGCTGGCGAGACAACGGCGTCCGTTGATTCAACCACCACTTCCGCGACGACCTCGGACAACGGGAACCCCTCGATCGTCATCGACCCACGGACTCGTTACCAAACCCTGGACGGCATGGGCATTCAAGCCTGGGACTTCCCGATTGCCGATCCCGACTGGAACTGGGATGCCGCCGCGCTCGCATTCGACGACGTCGACATTCACTACGTTCAGCTGATCACGTTGTTCAGCGACTGGGAACCCGCCAACGACGACGCGGACCCTTACTCGACCAACGATGCCGCCTTTGACCCGGGCGGAGAAATCGCAGCCGAGGACATCGTCATGGGTCAGTGGATGGTTGATCGCGGGTACGAGCTCAACGTGCAGAAGGTGCTGCTTCCAGGGTGGATGACCGTCGCAGACTACGAGGTACCCGCCGAGCAGTACGCCGAGTTCGCAGAGTCCGTCATCTCGTATCAGGCTGCACTCGAGGCCTCCGGAATTCCCCAGACCGAGATCGACCTGTGGCAAGCGGGTACGGCAGCGGACGCATTCAAGACACCTGCCGCAGCGGCAGCAGCGGCCGATGCCGTTCTCAACAGCCTCGACGTGTTCGGCGTGGAACGCAAACTCCTCACCCCGTCGGTGCCGGGTTCGATCGCCGAGGAGTGGCTGAGCGTTTGGTTCGAGTCCGCCGACCGGGCCGAGCAGACCGCCGCGGTCAGTGTCCGAGGCGCGGCCACATCGGAGTTCGCGGACTTCCAAGCGGTCGCAGCGTGGGGCGAGGAATTCAACGTCCCCGTTTGGGGCTACGACAACTGGTACTGCGGCTCCAACGACGGCTGCCCTGCTGCACCCGCCACAGACTCCACGACATGGGCGTCAGCGTGGGAGATGGCGCAACAGAACTATCGGCTCATCGCAGGGGCCCACGCGTCCCGCATCTACCACGCCGCGATGGTCGGCTTTCAGCCGAGTCTCGACCCCGCAACCGGCGCGAAGCTGCCGACGTTCTACGTCCTTCAGCACTTTGCGAACTGGATCCCGCCGGGGTCGGTGTACCTCTCCAGTGTTGCTGAGAACCCCGCGGTCTTCTCAGTCGCGGTGGAGCGACCCGACGGGAGCTATGCGCTGATTCTGCTCAACACCGACTTCGTCTCCAACGACGTCGAAGTCTCCCTGGCCACAGACCAAAACCTGAGCCTTGGTGCAACCGCTCAGAGCATCGCGGGCGAGTACATGACGCAGCTGGCCTCAGCAGACGAGGCCGGGCTGGTGTTCTCCCTGCCACCGAGTAGCATCTCGAGCATCGAGTTTTTGCTTCCGTAGCTTCGCTCGTCCCGTTCCCGACTTTAGGGGCCGTCCCTAGAGAGTTCAAGCTACGACCCGACTGCGTGGCCTCCGCCGGTTTTCTACGCCTGGCATCGGTGGCATCATCGGCGCCGCGTGATCATTCGAAGAGCGGCGCCCCTCCTGGTCTTGTTGACCCTCTCGACCTGCGATGCCGACACCGATGGTGGTGCGTGTGAGGCGAGCGATGAGCCGGCTTCGGTCACAATCGACAATCGAACCGGTGGCACAGTCGAGTCCGTCACCGCGACACCATGTGACGGCGGCGAGGAGCAAGAGCTAGAGCTTCCGGACACGGGCGTCGCATTCTCCGACCAGTTCACCGTCGAGCTGCCGGCTCCGGGCTGCTGGCTACTTCACTGGAATGGAGCGGGATGCACCAACGATCCTCCGTATCGCACGACGACCGACGTCTGCGGGGGTGAGTCCTACGCATGGATGGTCACGATCGACGGACGCGTCTGTGACGGCGGCTGGTAGGCGGGCCAGCTCAGGCCAGCCCGAAGAACCGGCGGGTGTTCGCCGTCGCAGCAGCCGCCACCGCCTCGGGTGTCTGTCCGCGGAGCTTTGCCACCGCCCGAAGCACATGCGGAAGCATGGCCGGCTCGTTGCGCCGCGGCGTGCCCTTGGGCGCATCGCGGGGGGTCAGGAACGGCGCGTCCGTTTCGAGCATCAGGCGGTCGCCCGGAATCATCGTGACCGCCTCGCGCAACGCTTGCCCCCGTCGCTCATCGCAGACCCACCCGGTGATGCCCAGGTACGCACCCATCGCCAGGTAGCGCTCCGCCTGCTCCGGGCCGCCCGTGAAGCAGTGGACGACCAACCCCGCAAGCCGCGGAAGCGCGGGCTCGACGAGCTCGCACAGGGCTTCGTGCGCATCACGTTCGTGCAGGAACACGGGCAGCTGCACGTCGGCAGCGATCTCGAGCTGCGCCCGCAAGCACGCTCGCTGATCGTCGGGAGTCGAGAAGTTGCGGTTGAAGTCCAACCCGCATTCTCCGATCGCCACAACTTCTTCCCGCGCGGCCAATGACCGGATCGTTTCCGCCGTGGCGCCCGAGAACTCTTTGGCGTGGTGCGGATGGGTTCCCGCGGTGGACGAAAGACGCGCTCGGTCATCGCGGGCCAGAGCCGCAGCCGCCTCGCTCGCAGCAGCGCTCGTTCCGGTGATGATCATGTGACCCACCCCAGCGGCCTGCGCACGCTCCATCACCGCGGCGCGATCCTTTTCGAAGGACCGGTGTCCCAAGTTCAACCCGATATCGATGAGCTCGATCATGCGAACGGTCGTTTCAGCCTCCGTCAAACGCCCCGGTGCTGCAAGGCTTTCGCTCCCTTGGGAACCTCTCCGCGCCCCGACGCACTGGACGGAGGCCTTGCTCCGACCAAGATCATTTCCCCTGGCACTCCTCCTCGCGACGGCCTGCGGCGGGGATGCTCGGGACGAGGGGCAATCGACCGGTCTGACCGCCCCGGCAACCGGAGCCGAAGATCCGGGGACCTCCGGAGGTCCCGAAACCTCCGATGAGAGCGGCGACGCGCCCGCAGGGTCCAGTGGCGACGAGACCGGGCAGACCTCAGGCGCCGAGAGCTCCACCGGCGGCGACCTCGGAGACCCGGACTACTCGAACATCGCCCGCCTTCAGGTGCCCGCGAGCTGGGCCACCGGTCCTGGCAACACGTGGACGTACGACTTCACCGCCGACCTCCCACCCGACTACGAGATCGCCCGCGAGTTCTATGTCGAGCACCCCGACGACTACGACTTCTTGGTGGTCTACACCGAGGGTGAGTTCGACGAGTTCTTCGCGCATGCGGTCGGCGTGCAGGAGAACATCAGCGGGATCCGCTTCGGGGAAGAACCGATGTGGTCGCAAGCCGAGGCCGCCGGAAGTGCGGGCCGCCTGCAGCAGGTCAGTCTGATGAACTCGCCGTCGCTGTATCCGGACCCCGGAGCTGCCGATATCCTGATTCACGAAACCGTGCACCGTTGGTCGGCGTTTCTCGGCTTGCAGGGCGCGCCCTCTCTGCTCGGACCCGCGGGCGGACACTGGAACATCCACCTGAGCACCGGAGGTCCGTCCGCGACCGGCTACGGCGAGCTGATCGATACCGGGGGCGGCAGCTTCCGCTTCGACGTCATCTACCCGCTTCAGATCTCCCCACTGGAGCTGTATGTGGCTGGTCTCATCCCGGCGGCTGAAGTGCCGCCGCTGTTCTACGTCGCGAACGCGACCGGGTACGACCCCGCGGTCAACCCTTGGGGCGAGACGCTCGGACCGACGTCGTATGGCGAGGACGCGACCTTCACCGGCGATCGTGTCGACTTCACCATCGACGACATCATCGCGTCCAACGGACCCCGTCTACCCGCGTTCGGCGACGCTCCAACCCACTTCCGGTTTGCGTTCGCGCTGGTCTGCGCAGACGTGACGGCGTGTGACGAGAACGACCTGGCCATCGTGGAGCAGCAGCGGGTGGCGTTTGCATCACAGTTCCCCGCAGCGACTGGGCAGCTCGCGAGTATCGAGACCGAGCTGTAGGGCCGGGGTGAGCTGCTCAGGTGTTTGAGCGGCGGCGCCAGCCCAGCGCGACGAGCACGCCGAGTGCGAACAGGGGCGGCTCGCCGCCTCGGGTTTGCACGCCGCAGCCAGCTCCGTCGTCGTTCTGGCCGCCCGCGGTGGAGTCGGGCCCGTCGGTGTCGGAGTCCCCCGACGTCGATGTCGCACTCGAAGTGTCTGAAGAGCCTGACGACGAGGCCGCACCCGAGGTCGCGGACCCGGTGGTCGGGTCCGCGTCGCCGGTCGTGCCTTCGGAGTCGTCGCCCCCGCTCGAAGACTCGTCGCCCGAGTCGCCTGTGGTTCCCTCGGGTGGCGCACCTCCGTAGGGTCCGATCCACCCATCGTGGCTGAAGGCGACGCCGGTGACGTCGTACAAGTCCCCGTTGCCCGAGGCCTGGGCAGGGCCGTTGTTTCCGATGGTGAAGGTGGAACTCTCGGAACGGAAGTAGAAGGCTTCGCCGTCGTCGTAGTGGTCGCCCAACTTGCTCGCGTAGCACTCATTCATGCAGTCGGCCGCCGAGAACTCATCGCTGGTGAAGACTGGCGTGTCGGGGTCGCCGAGAGGGTCGAAGATATGAATGTCGTATCGGACCCGCGCGAACGCCCCTTCTCTCTCCAGATACTCGATATGTCCTTCGAACCGGTACCACTTGTCCGTGTCGAGGTAGGGATCGCCAGGCTCCGCGTTGAGCGTGAAGTAGCTGGCCACCATTTCGGGTTGGGGTGCGTACGACGCGAAGTACGGCGACCATCCCGATCGATCCTCGTTTCGCCCGGACAGGCCGAGATAGAAGTTCATCGACAGGCCCCCCTCCGGCTCCCCGGTCTCGAAGTCCTGAAACGGGTGCAC
This sequence comes from uncultured Pseudomonadota bacterium, assembly GCA_913061055.1. Taxonomy (GTDB): domain Bacteria; phylum Myxococcota_A; class Polyangia; order Nannocystales; family Nannocystaceae; genus CAJXVA01. Next base: position 28,119 of record CAJXVA010000015.1, on the reverse strand, counting down.
GCTTCCCCAGTTGGTCTCGGTATCACCGCTGACCCGCAGGTACATCCGCCAGTAGAAATGATCCTCGGAGTCGGTCCCGACGTCCTCTTTGGTCACCATCATCCAGTTCGGTTCACCTTGCAGGTTGATGGCGGCCATGTTTTCGCCGGCCAACTCGGGCGGGAGATCCTCACCGTCCGCAGCTCGAATCTGGGCCAAGGATGGCTCGTTGGTCTCGACCCGATCCCAGTTCCCTCCGTCGGAGACCGCGTTCTGCCCGGACCCGAGCTCGGTCTCCCAGACTGTCTCGAAGAACGGCGCCGCTTCAACCGGGGCGGCCAGCAACGTCAGTGCAGAGACCGCGGAGACGCAGAGCAGCCCGTTTCGAGTACAGCGCAACATCTCGTTACCGTCGCATCGCATCGCGCTGTCGTCATTTACTTGGCTTGCGCGGTCATAGAGGTCGTTTTCGCGCCTGCATGGCAAAGGCGGTCGGAGGCGAGAATGTCGTGTCTTCGACGCAGTACGACCAGGCGCGGCCATTTTGGTCGGCGCGACACAGCTCCTGTTCGACCAGCTCTTTGAGGGTTGCCTGCACAGACCGTAGAGGTGCGTCGAGGGCCGAAGCGACCTCTCGCGCGCTGGCGGCCGGACGGTGGAGAAGAAACCGCAGCACGCGCTCGCCAGCGTTGGGAGCCGTCCGCGGATCTTCGATCTTGAGTCCCGGCCCGCACGGAGCGAGCCAGAGGACTCCGGAATCGCGGTGGAGCGTTGCGGTAGCACCGAGCTGTTCGCGTGCGCGGTGAATCAGGACCCCCAGGCGCCCGGCGTGGAGCTCCGGTTCGTACACGAATCCGTAGAGCCGGGAGAATGCCTCCGCCTCCGGGATTCCGGTTTTCCCTGCGAGCCCGAGAACCGCCAGCAACGTGTGCAGCCGAGGGTGGGTTCCCGCTCCGCCCACGTCCACCAGGTTTGAGGGAAGGCACCGAGCAAACATGTTGGGAACGCGGTGGCCTTGTTGGCCGTCGCAGACGACGACCGCGGATGCCAGCCCGCCCGTCGCGGATGGAGTCGAGGGCAGCCCGGGTGCGGGCCCTTGCTGTTCACCACTACGCCATCGGCCCAGCTCTGCGGTTCCACCAACGCCTTGGCGCAGGTCAAGCGCAGCACCAAGCTGCGCAACATCGGACGCGAGTGGTCGCCAGCGCTCAGCGAGGGCTGCAAGGGCACGCCACGCCTCGTCGAGAGCCGCGCGGGCGCCAAGTCGGGCAGCCTGCAGGAACCCACGCAAGGTGTTCGACGCGTCATTCGCAGGTCCGCGCCCCAGTCGCTCAGGGGTGTCTGGGCCCTCGCTCAAGAGCGCTTCCCATTGGCAGGCGCCGTACCAGATCGGCGTGGCGTAGCCCGCGAGAGTGTTGACGATGCTGGCAGCGATCAGCTGCCGTCCGGTCCATCGGCGCATCCGTGCAAGCACGTAGCTGGCGAAGAACTCCGATTCGAGAACCCCTTCGGCGCGAGCCATACGTGAAGCGGTGCGCGCGCTTTCCAACGCGTCCGGGATGTTGCCGAGCGCCTCTTCGGCGAGTGCACGCAGCGCGGTCGCATCGACTCGAAGCTCGGCGAACTCGACGGACTGCGCAAGGCGACCGGACGCCGCCGCGAGCCGGCGCAGGGTCGCCCACTCTCCGAGCACGTACGCCTCCCACTGTTTTGATGCTGCAACGAGGGCAGGCTCTGGGCTGCGAAGGGAGTCGATGAGCGAGACAGTCGCGTCAAATCTCGCCCGGTCTTGCCCGATCGCGTAGCGCCGAAGCAGCGCCGGTGTGCTGACCGCGAGCGGGACTTCCGCTGAATCGTGGCCCGCGAACGCAGCGAACGCCTCGATCTCGGGAGCCTCGTCCTGTACCACCGAGGGGCCGTTCGACAACGCGAGCCGTCCGGCCGTGCACCACGCCCGCAGGGCAAGACTGGGCGCCCGCTCAGCCTTAGCGAGCCGATGTTGCAGGGCCGTGGTGGACCCGCGCTTGGCCGCGCAGAGTGCCTGCTCCCACTCGCTGTGCTGGCTCGCGTCCATGACCCCGCCGTCGTTGGCTCGGCGTACTATAGCCAGCGATGGCCGCCGGGCCGACCAGCAAAGACCGATTTGAGCGGGTCGCATCCATCGCGCGTGGCGGCATGGGCGAGGTCGAACTCGTTCGCGATCTCGATGTGTCGCCTCCGGTGTTGAGGGCACTCAAACGGTTGCGGTTGGACGTGGCCGACGACCCCGAGATCGCCCGGATGTTCGTGGACGAAGCGCGAATCGCGGCCTCGTTGGACCACCCGAATCTGGTCCGGACGTTCGACGCCGGGGTCGATGCTCTCGGGCCCTTCCTGGTGATGGAGTACATCCAAGGGTTCACGCTCTCCGACTGGATCCGGGACCACGCGAAGTCCGGCAAGCGAGTCCCTTGGGACCTGTGTGTCGAGGTTGTTCGCCAGGTGGCGCTCGGTTTGTCGGCCGCCCACGAGATGAGCGGTCCGGATGGAGAGCCGCTCGGCCTCGTTCACCGCGACGTGTCCCCGCAGAACATCTTGGTCCAATACGACGGCCGTGTTTGCTTGGCCGACTTCGGGATCGCGAAAGCCGTCGGGCGAACCACGAAGACCAGCACCGGCGTCCTCAAGGGCAAGGTCGGATATATGTCGCCGGAGCAGCTTCGCTTCGAGACATTGGATGCTCGCGCCGACTTGTTCGCACTCGGAGTCGTGCTCTACGAACTCGCGTGTTGCGAGCGCCTCTATGATGGCAGCTCCAACGAAGACGCCCTCAAGCGAACGCTGAACGAGCCCGCGCCCGACCTGGCCGAGGTTCGGGACTCGGCGCCACGTGGCCTGGTCGAGTTGCTGTTCCGGCTGCTGGCAAAATCGCCGAGCCACCGGCCAGCGTCCGCAGGGGAACTCGCAAACCGCCTGGCTGAACTGGCGGAAGACCTTGCCGGCGAAGCGGACGGGAAGCACCGCCTTCGCGAGTACGCGGCGCGTCACCTCGCCGGACTCCGGCGCGAGACTCGGCCGCTGATGGAGAGCCGCGACGGGGCCGCCTCCGAGTCCTCGATGGATGCGACGCGGAGGGAGTCGGGTGCCGATGGCGCCGCACTGTGGCGTCGTCGCTGGCCCGCGGCGGTTGGACTGGGCGGAGCGGGGCTACTCGCGGCGGTCTGGTTCGCCCGTTCCGACCCAACGCCATCACCGGCTCCGGCCGGAGCGATTGTGATCGAGGCGGGAAGCCTCGGCGCGGGCTGGACCACACCCAACGTGATCCAGTGGTCGTGGCATTCACAAGGCGAGGCCCGCAACTTCGAGCACTACGAGCTGGCGTTGTCGCCGGACCGCGACGCGGTTGAAGCGTTCTCTCCTGGTGTGGTTCTCGGCCCACCCGAGATTCCGGAACTCGGCTTCTTCGAGCGCCCGCGGACGCACAACAGCGATCAGGTCCGCTCGCTGCAAACGCTGGGTCTGCAGCACAACACCGTCTACTACGCTCGGATCCGGGCGGTGGACGTCGCCGGGGAGACCTCGCAAAGCGACGTGGTTGCGGCCAAGACCAAGGTCCTTCCGTCGCGGGACGTGGCCTTCGCCCCCGGGGCGGCGGTCGAGGCCACATCGCGTCCGGCTTGCTTCGGTTTGAGTCCCGACGAAACACACTACCGCTACGAGGTCGCGTGTCTGGCGAACGGAGAGGGAACCTGCGAGACCGGGGACGAGACGGCGACGTGCTGGGAAAACCTCAGCATCACGGGGTTGCAGATCGACGTCGGCAAGAGAGTCCCCAGCCTTCTGAAGCACGGCTTCGTGGAAGTCGACATTGCCCTCGACGACTCCGAGGCCTCGCACTACGCCGAGCTCACCCTCGTGACCGGCACCGGCCGCTTCCAAGCGTCCCCGCTTGCGCTCCGGGCCGATGGGACGTTCCACACCTATCAGTTCCCGTTGGGCGCCTTCAAAGGCGGGGATGAGGCGATGCAGCTGGACGATCTGGGCTCGATCGAAGAGTTCTGGGTCGGTGCAAACTGGACCGCCGGTGGAACCGTCCGCATCGCCGAACCCAAGTTTCGCCGGTAGACGTCCTCACCTCGCGGTCACCGGGCAGCGGGCCATCAAAACCGAGCTGTAGCTCCGGCGCGGCGCTCGCGCCCAACCGGTCAAAAAAACCTGAGACACCCTCGGGGCCCGTGGCAATAGGAGGGTGTCGCATGATCGACTCGCCCGATACGGACCGCTTCTCGGCCACAGACCTCGGCCAGCTGCGGAGCCTTGCGCGCAGCCTGGTCTCGGTTCAGGAGGCCGACGACCTGGCCCACGAGGGCTGGATTGCCAGCCAGGGCGCGAGTCACGACGGACACCCGGCGTGGTGGAGGACGGTGCTTCGGCGGCGGCGCGACATGGGCGTTCGGTCTGAGCTGCGCCGCCGATCCCGCGAAGTTCGAACCGAGACAACGCAGACCGGTGCCGCGGCCCCGGACGCCGTCCTCGAACGAAGTGAGCTGTGTGAAGCGCTCGAGACGGCCCTCGCCAGGCTCGACCCGGAAGACCGCAGCCTCGTCCTGCGCCGCTACTGCGAAGGCCACACCGCGGGCGAGCTCTCCGACGAGTTCGGCGTGCCGAGCTCGACCGTTCGCACCAGGCTCTCTCGAAGCCTGCAACGGATGCGCGAGCACCTCGACCGAACCCATGGGGGCCGTGCCGCCTGGATGAGCGCCGCCGTGGCCTGGTCCCCCGAATCTCTCACCAGCCCAGGAGTCCTCGCCGTGTCCACATCCACGACCACCAAAGCCATCACTGCCACCGCGTTCGGAAGCCTGCTCGTCGCGTGTGTCGCCTGGACGCAAGCCGACAGTGCAGCTCCGGCCGAAGCCGAGGACGACATCTCCACCGCCGCACCAGCAGCCGTGGTCGCCAAGTCCGATGCGACTCCTGGCGAGGCATCGAAGACCGAACGTCGCCGGCGATGGGAGGAGGTCCGAAAGGCGATCGCCTCGCGGCGCTCCGATCGGTCTGAACCCGAGTCGGAACCGTCCGTCCTCGGCAACAAGAACCACGAAGACGTGTTGGCCGAAATGGGAGACGAGCTCGAGCGATTCGAAGCGCTTGGGCCTCTGATCGCGTCGGTCCTCGAGCAGGGTGTCCCGCTGTTCGTCGAGTGCTTGGAGTACCTGCCCGAGGCCGCGAGCGGCAAGCTCCGCCTGCGCGCCGACGTCATCGGGGAGCCCGAGCTCGGGGCCATCGTGGAGACCGTCGAGGTCGTCGATGACTCGCTCGACGAGCCCGCGTTTGAAGAGTGCCTCCGCGAGTCCGCCTACTCGATCGCCCTGGAGGCCGTCGAGAAGCCCGTCTCGAAGTCGCTCAACATCACCGTCGACATGGAAGACCGCAGCCTGTCGGTCGACACCCAGCTCGACCTCGAGCACTTCACCGACATGCCCACGCGAGATCCTGAGCTTTGGGCCGAGATGCTGAAGGACCCGAAGGCGCTCGAGAACCTCTCCGAGCTGCTGAAGATCCCCACCATCGTCGAACAGCATCCCGAGTTTGCCGCGGCGGTCGAGTCTGCGCTCGCCGAAGCGAAGCTCGCCGAGTAGACCGGTCCGGGCGCCACTCGCCGCACGTTCCCGACCGTCCGTCCTGTCCGCGGGCACAAACGGACCCGTTCGGGCGTACTGACGCCGTGATGCTGGAAGGACCCTACGGACTGGCCATGATCGCGGCGACAACGGTCGGCTTCGCGCTGCTCGCCATTGGCATGCCGATCTGGGTCGGCCGCTCAGACCCGCGGCTGGGGCGCGCGTGTGCGTGGGTCATGGTCCTCGGGCTGGCCATCACGCTCGGCCTGCAGGTCCTGATCGACGTCCCGCGTCCCGGCAGTACGTCGGCGTTGCTTCCGGCTCCCCCGTTTGGCTCGTTCCCAAGCGGGCATGCGGTCCTGGTCGCAATCGCGATCGCTGTGACCTTCGCGCACCACCGCGGTGCTGCGCTGTGCATGCTTCCTCTTGCGATGCTGGTGGGATACAGCCGGGTTGAGCTCGGTCACCACCACCTGGTCGACGTCTGGGCCGGCACGGCGATCGGCCTGGGTCTCGGGGTCGCTGCGGCTGGCCTGACGCACTCCTCGCGCACCGACCCGTGGCGCTGGCGGTGGCTGTTGTGGCCACAGCTTGGGCTCGTCGTCGCGGCCACCCTTGTCGCCTACACCGGAGCGTTCTCCGGTTCGAACGCCGCTTGGCTAGCGATCCCCGGCTCGGACAAAGTGCTGCACTTCCTCATGTTCGGCGCTCTCGCGTTCGGCACCCACTTCGCGTGTCGGGGACGTCGATGGCGTGGTGTGCCCTGGGCCGTCGCCCTGCCCCTTCTCGGTGCCATCGCCGAGGAACTCGTCCAAGCAACCTCCCCCCACCGCACCGCGGACCCCATCGACCTGCTCGCCGACTTGCTGGGGCTGGTGTTGTTCTGGCGGATCGCGGAGCGCATCACGAAGCGGGAGCGCGCATCGCTGTAAGCTGCGTCTCATGGACGCCGCGTCGAACCTGGCCGACAACGTCAAAGTGCTGCGCGAAGCTCGGGGGCTCACGCAGAGTCAGATGGCCAAGGCCGCCGGACTGCCGCGCCCCACGTGGGCCAACCTCGAGTCGGGCGGTGCCAACCCCACCCTCTCGGTCTTGATGAAAGTCGCCGCAGCGCTGCGCGTCACCCTCGAAGAGCTGGTCGGCGCACCGCGGGCCAACGCACGGCTCTATCCAGCAAGCGAGCTTCCCGAGCAGAAGCGGGGCAAGGCCCTCATTCGCAAACTTCTCCCCGATCCGATCCCCGGCCTGGAGCTCGAACGCATGCAGTTCCCCCCCGGGGCCGCCTTCGCGGGCGTGCCCCATACCCCAGGAACGCGCGAGTACCTCACGTGCGAGTCCGGCTCCCTCGAGCTGAGCGCGGGCGGCGAACGATGGACGCTCGAGCCCGGGGACGTCGTTGTCTTTCGTGGCGACCAGAAGCACGGGTACCGAAACTCGGGGCGCAAGACCGCGGTCGCCTACAGCGCGGTCAGCCTGGCGCCGAGCGCCGTCTAAAGCCGCTACACTCCGGCCCATGGTCTACAGAGCCTGGCTCGGCACCGCGCTTCTGCTTGCCGGGTGTGCCCCCCGCTTGATCTTGTCGGACGAAGGCGCAAGCGGGACCTCGGAAGAGACTGACACCCCGGCCTCATCCGAGGGAGGCGATGGGGACTCATCCCCCGTGACGACGCAGCCGCCGATGACCACCATCGGGCCGATGAGCACCAGTGGTCCCAGCACGGCGACGTTTGGGACCGAAGGCGGCTTTGACAGCTCCGGGTTCTTCGGCAGCAGCGGCGACTTTCCACTCTCACTTTGTTGGTCCGCCCAGCCACTCTTCGAGGCCCCTGAGGAGTCACGGCTGTTCGTCCGCGATCAGGACGGCGACGGCCTTGCAGAACTGTGGCTCGCCTTCTTCGAGGGCGGCGGCCCCGGTGGCGGCAGCGAGCTGTTCTGGTTCGACACCGGCGGTCAGCCGAACCCGGCGGGCTTCTTCCCCGGATTCATGACCGGGCTGCACAACCTCAACGGCGACGACGCACTCGACGCGGTCGGCTTCGCGTTTGGCGGGGGTGGGCCTCCAAGCCTCGGCTACATCCAGGGCGCCCCACAGTTGATCGAGGGTCCGGTCACCCTCACTCCCTTCGGATTCGAAGACGGGTTCGAGGGCTTCATCGACATCGACCGAGATGGTCTCGACGACTTCATGCGGGGCCTCGAAGGACAGATCGAGTTTCAGCAGGGTGACGGCATGGGCGGGTTTCAGCCGATCGCGACCATCCCATCCGGGCTTGTCGGAGACATTGCCCCACAGGTGGTCCGAGGCAGCCGTGACCTGTTCGCGCTCGCCCAGTCGTCCTTCTTCGACGAGCTCTCCACCTGCTCCTTCCACCCGTTCGAGCTCCATTCCTACAACGGCGACACCTTCGGCACCGCGCTCTCCAGCGGGGACTCGATGGTGTTCACCCCCTCCGAGTTGATCGGAGCGGAGCACTTCGGCGCCTTCACCAACGTCTACGCCCGCGCTTGCTCCGGCAATGAAGTCACCGTCCAGGTCCAGCGCTTCGAAGGCAGCCAGCTGTCACAAGTCAACGACTACGATCCGTCCAGCTTCGCTGCATTCGGCGATTTCGATGGCAATGGATTCGACGACATCGGACTGGGCGGCCCCACCCTCGACACGATCCGCGTCTACAACGGCTCCGCTGCAGGCACGTTCACCGAAGGCGTCTTCGACGAGGTGTTGTTTGGTCAGCCTGTGCCCAACCGGGTCTTCATCGTCGACATCGACGCCGACGGCCGCGACGAGGTCATCCTCGGGACGCGTGACGGCGGCTCTGAGATCGCCTACCAACGCCTCGACCTCGAACCCTGCTAGTCGGCGATGAGCCTGCCAGTGACCCGCCCCAAGGCCTCCAGCTGAGCTCCCCGCTGGATGGGGTCGGCCTCCAGGGACTCGAGCTTGGATCGCAAGGCCGCGCGTGCCCTGGAGAGACGGCTGCGGACTGTGTTGGGCGGTATCCCTACGACCACCGCGATCTCGGGCGCACTCATCTCCTCCCAGTACGACAGCTCGAGCACGACGCGGTGTTCCAAGGGCAGCTCATCGAGCGCGTCCTTGAGCAGCGAGTATTCCTCGCTTCGGACGATGGCACCGGACGGAGTCGTTCCGAGGTCCCGTACGGAAAGGGACGTCAGGGAGTCGAAGTCTGGAGCCCGGCGAGTCGCGCGAAGGTGGTCGAAGAGCCGATGGTGTGCGATCGAGAACAGGTAGGAGCGGAAGCTGCCCTCCCCGCGGAAGCGCTCGTGGGCTTTGACGCAGTCGAGGAACGTGCGCTGGATGAGGTCATCCACGTCATCTCCAAGCTTGCTCCGGAAGAATCTGCAGATCGGGTCGAAGTAGCGGTGGATGAGTTCATCGGCGGCATCCGAATCGCCATCTCTCCACGCAAGCAGCACCTCGTAGTCACTGCGCACACCCAACTCTACCTGATCACGGTTCGCGTGAGATGTCCGCGACGACGCCTCGCGCCTTCGCGCTGTCCAGTCCACCACGCTCCAGGACCTCGACCGCCTCCTCCGCCGCCGCAAGGGCTCGCTCCGATGAGATTGAGTGGAGCGCCCGGGCCAGCTCCATGAGTGTGGCAGCGGTCGCGGCCGGACGGGCGCCGTGCTGCTTGCGAAGAGCGACCGAGCGCTGCAGCGCCTTCGCCGCTTGCCTCGGCCGAGACTGCTCGAGCGCGACTTGTCCCAAGAGGTGAAGCGGCCCGGCGAGCTCCGCGTGGTCTGCTCCGTACTCACTCTCCAGAATCACCACGGCCCGGGATGCCTGCACCCTCGCCTCATCGAAATTACCGAGCCGATGATTCTGTTCCGCAAGGACACTCAGAGGGTGGACCGCTCGCACACTCATCGGCCCGAGAGTGTCGTCGATGATCGCCAGCCCCTCCGCGCTCGCAGCACGAGCGTCCTCCACCCGACCGACGATTCCCAGCGCTCGACTCTGGTTCGCAAGGGCGTACGCAAGTGGGATGCCGCCGGAGTCCCTCGAGTAGTCAACCACGGCCGCGAACGCTCGCAGCGCTTCCCCGTATCTGGCCTGCTTGAGCAGCAGGCTTGCACGCAGCGACTCCACATTCTCGAGCAGATCTCGAGCGGACTCTGGGATGTAGCCCTGCGCGGCATCGAGGCGAGCCTCTGCAACCTCGTAGTCGCCTTGAAGCAGGTCGAGGTTCGCCAGCGAAAGCATGGTCGCCACCGCCGAACGATCACCAGGCCCGCGCTCTCCCTCGTCGTATGCCAGCGCGGTTTCTAAATGGGACCTCCCTGCGTCGAGCTCCCCGGCCGAGACCTCGGTGGCACCTGCGTTGTAGTAGAGCGCTCCTGCGTCGAGGTCGTCGCCACCGGCATCCAGCGCCGCCTCGCCCTGCTTCACCCATCGACGGGCCGCAGGCGCATCGTGTTTCTCCCACCAGTGCAGCCACACCAAAGTGGTCGCAGCTTTCGTCGCGATACGAGCCTCATGCTCACTCGCAGCAACCGGATACAGCGCCTCCAAGACGGCCAACGCGTTCTCCACGTCACCCGCTTGGTCCCACGCTCCCCCCAGCTGCAGCCGCGCATGGAGGTCTATCCTCGGGATCCCTGTACGGACGACCGAAGGCCTCCGAGGGGGTTCTTGCCCACCGCTGAGCAGCGCAACCGAACCTACAAGCACGCCGAAGACTCCGAGCAACGCCAGCCGGGCCGAGGGACGCCACCCAGTGTCGAGAGCGCGCAACAACGGAGTGAGACGCTCGAAGCGAGCTGTGGGTTGTGTACGAAGGCCGCGCTCGAGCGCTCGGCGGATACGAAGAGGAACCCGACCGACCTGGGGCACGGGTGACAGCGCAGAAAACGTTTGGTCGGCGCTCCGGACGGCCCCGTAGAGGACCTCGCCGGCACTCACGCACCACGAATACTGGTCGCACAGAGCGTCGCCCTTGTTTCCCGCACAGCGTTCGGGCGCTGCATAGCCGAGGGTTCCTCCCACGTCCCGCTGGTACACTTCCGCGGCGCCGGCCGTCTCCAGCGTGTCCTCTTCGGACAGTGCTGCCAAACCGAAGTCGATCACAAAAACTTCGCCGTCCGCAGAGATGAGCACGTTGTCCGGCTTGAAGTCGTGGTGAACAACGCCCATTCGATGGGCTGCCTCGAGGCCGCGCCCTGCATCCCGCAGCACGCGGAGGCGTTCGTGGTAGCTGGGGCTTGTGTCCAACCACTGGCGCAGGCTCTGTCCTTCGACGAGCTGCATCACGATGAAGAGCTCCGTATCCGTGACCCCGAGATCGAAGACTTCGACGACATTGGGATGGACAACCTTCGCCATCGCCTTCGCTTCTCTGAGCATCGCGTCAGGAGATCGCGAGGCGGCCAAGGGAATGAGCTTCACGGCGACGTCTCGCTCGAGCACCGGGTCCCGACCGCGGAATACGACGCCCATCCCTCCCACACCAAGCCGCTCCCCCAGCGTGTACCGACCCACACGGACCTCGTCTCGCCTCCCAGCCAGGGCTGCCCTGACGCGCTGTCGAAGATCCCGAGCGACGACATCCACACCCGGCACCAACTTGCGCATCTTGGCTCCAGTTGTCGTTGGGGAGGCCGGCATCGGGGATGCTTCACACTACGCCGAGCCGCCCGAATGTGGTGGTCGGAAAGATAGTTGGAGTTTGTTGGGATCAGTTGGTTCGGCGCGACGCCACCGAGAGTGTGACCGCTTTTCCACGCGTCCTCACCCTCATGATTCCTTGCTCCATGGTGCTCAGCGGTTGCTTTGGACTCAAGCCTCCCGCCCCCATCGTCAGCACCGTTTCCCTCGACGGCGTGCAGCCCGAGGCGGAGGTGGTGGTCGACACCCAGCAGACGACGACCATCGAAAACGTCGACAAGAAGAGCAGCACATGTCCTCCGGGTCACTCGGCGGGGTCAGCAGAATGCGTCGTCACGCACTACACCGTGAAAGAGCCGGTCACCCGTACGAAGACGACGATGATCGCCGGCTCTCACCAGCTGACCTACGCACAGTTCTTGACGTTGACCGAAGCAGACCGCCCGCAGCGCGTAGCAGCGCTCAACGACAACATTCGGCAGTGCAAGCGCGCGCGGATTCCTCGTTTTGTCTCCATCGGACTCGGCGTGGTCGGCGGAGCGCTCCTCATCTATGGAGCCACCGAGGAGAACAAGCCCCTGACCTACTCGGGGGCAGCGGTGGCCGGCACCGCGCTGGCCGTCGGTGGTGCCGGGCTCATCCTTGCGAGAGGCTCGTGCAGCGAAGCCCGGTCCCAGTCGGAGGACCTCGACCTTTCAAAGCTGAACGACACCACTGTTCGTGGGGCGAACTCCGCCAAGAAGATCCAAACCCTGGCGGACGAGCACAACGCTCGGTAGCCGCCGAGCGACACTTGTTGTGGGCCGGAATGCGGCGCACCACTCAAGACTTGGGCGGCTCGGCTTCGATGTCGCTCACCAGCAGGCGGCGCACGCTGACATCGAGGTCTCCACCCACGACGCGCATGATGCTGAGAAACTCGCCGCTGCCAACCCGCAACCGATTCATCAGTGCCTTCCGAGTCTCGCGGAGCAACGACTTGCGGGCCTTCTCAATCCACCGGAACGCGGTGGTGCGATGCACGTGGTACAGCGCGCCGACCTGGTCGATGTTGAGCCCGTGGAGCACCTGGTGGCGCAGCAGGTTGCGCTCCCGAGGGGTAAGCGCCGCGAAGCCGTCCTGGAGCGCGTCCTTGAACTCGGTCTTGTAGACCCGCTGGATGTACTCAAGCTCGGGGTCGTCGGTCTGCGCGGGGATCGAGCTGAGCATGTCCGAGTCGACGGGGATCTCCCGATCGCCGGCCCGCGAACGAACGATGTCGACGATCATCCGCAGCGCGGTCACCCGAACCCAGCTCCGCAGATCACCGCGCCCGGCATAGTCCGCAATCTTGGGACGCTTCCCCGGGCGCGGCACGAACAGCTTGTTGCGCAGGAGCTGGCGAAACTCGTCCTTGGAGAGGTCGACATTGCCCGAGCGCGCGATCGCCAGATCGATGTCCCGGCCAAACTCGGTGTCGAACGCCACCAGAGCGTGGTCGTCACCCGCCGCGCAAGCGCACGCGAGGTACAGGTCGCCCGCACGGAGCTTGGCGAATGCCTCGGTCGTGCAGCCGGACGGAACCACACCGGCCAGATGTGAGATGTAGTCGTCGCCGGTGATCTTGAACGTCCCCAGCGCTGCTTCGGCAGTTTCCAACATGGAAGCCAGACGGACCTCGAGGGTCTCGTCGGCTTCGAAGGTGGGTCGCGTCTCGTCGTCCAGCAGTCCGAGAAACAGCGTCCGCAGCCGGGCGTCATCAGCCACTGACGAGAGCTTATCCTTTCCCTAGGTCCACGTCACCCGCACCACGGGATCGAGGCCGAACCGGTGTGGCGGGCCGTCGGGACGCTTTTTGGGGGAAGCGGTCCGACTTGGCGCAAGCCTGCGGGGTCCCACACCGCATAGAGGGTCTTGGCGATGAACTGCGATCCTCACTTGCGGCGACGACTCGAGCGCCGCGTTGATGCTCTGCCTGTCCTTCCCAAGGTCGCGCGGAAGCTAATGGTCCTCAATCCGAATCAGGACGACCATTTCGACCAGATCAGGACGCTCATCGAGGCGGACGCGAGTTTCTCCGCCCGCGTCCTGTCCGCAGCCAACTCGGCTGCGTACGCGAACCGAAGCCGCATCACGTCGGTCCGCCGGGCACTGAGCAGCATGGGGAGCCGAGAGGCAGCAAACGTCATCATGGCCGTTGCACTGGCCAAGCTCTTCTCCCCGAAGAGCATCGCCGAGAAGAGCCTGTGGCGGCACTCGCTGCAGGTCGCCACCGGTGTACGGACCCTGATCCAGGCAAGTCCACGGGCGGATCTTCGTGCCGACGAGGCGTACACCGCCGGGCTCCTGCACGACATGGGACAGTTCGTGTTGATGGCCGAGTCCCCCTCTGCGTGGGCCCGCGTGAACGCCGAGTTCTCGGAGTTCTCGGAGGAACATGCGGAACTCGAGCGAGAGATCTGCGGCCTGACCCACGCCGAGGTTGGCGCGATGGCGTGCGAGAGCTGGCGGCTGCCCGAGCCGCTCGTCTCGGCCGTCTCGCGACACCACGACCCCGACATCGATCCGAAGAACGGACCCGTCGACCTGCTGCTCACGGCCGTGCGCTTCGCCGACCTGGCGTTCTCGATGTCGCCGGAGCCCTCGCGCGCCGGCTACGAAGACGCAGAACTGAGGACGATCGAGGCGGAGTTGCTCCCGAACATGCCGAGCTTCTTCGACTTCGACGCGGCCGCGCTGCAGGTCTTGCTGCGCAACAGCGCCCGGGACTGCGACGTGATGTGTCGCGCGGTCGGGATCTAGCACACTGCGAGCGCGGAGCGACACCGCCACGGGTGGCCCCAGGCGTGCACTGGCGCGTGGGGTTTAGCGGTTCGCCTCTCTAGGTCGCCAAAGCACATCTCACAACCTCGAAGGCGGTGAGCGAGCGCGAGCCCGATCGGGCGACCGTTTGGGGTGAAGCGAAGGTCGGCTTTGCCGGCCGCAGCGGGAGGGGCCTTTCGAAAGGCCCCTAGAGCCACTCAGAAAAGCGGTCCAGGCCGTGATCACGAAGCTCGCCGCGCGAACTACCCGTCGCGACATGAAGCTCTTGACCTGCCACTCCGTAGTCCCTTCGCTCTTCGCCGCGGCCCTTCTCGTTGCACCAGGGTGCGACACGCCGGAGATCGATGCGGGCACCGACACCGACACCGAGGGCAGCTCCGACACGAATCCGCCCACCACGGGAACTGACACCACCGACGATACGGACGGTGAGGATGGCTCGGGCTCAACCGGAAACGACGGCTGTGTGCTGTTGGAGCAGGCCGACGTCGACGATGACCTCACGCTTCCGGCGGGCTGCTACACCGTGGATTTCCCGCTCTTCCTCCAGGGTACGAGCCTGAGCATGGAGCCCGGCGTGGAGGTCACGTTTGCGGCGAGCGCAGGGTTGACTCTCTCCGGCGGGGCGGTGCTCAGCGCGGTGGGGACCGCCGAGGACAAGGTCGTGCTTCAAGGCGAGACCGCGGATCCGGCCAACTGGTCGGGTTTGTCGTTCCTCGACGCGCCGAGTTCCGACAACCGGTTGGAGCATACGGTCATCGACGGTGCGGCCTCGGTGAGCGTCAGCGCCAACTCGCGCCTCGTCGTGTCCGCATCCGAGCTTCGAGGGAGCGACGAGGTCGGACTCGAAGCCGACGACGGGGCCGAGGTCACGATCAACGGCACGACGTTCACCGACCACGAACGGCCCCTGTCGGTCGGCTACTCGAGCGCGCCGGGGGTCGCATCGGACAACACGTTCATGAACAACGAAGACCAGGCCGTGTTGGTGACGGGCAGCACACTGACCGATGCGGCGACGTGGGCAGCGCTCGCCGTCCCCTGGGAACTCGAATCTCGGGTCTCACTCCAAGCCGCGCTCACGCTCGATCCCGGGGTCACGGTGATGGTTCGCCAGGACCAGTCGATCCTCGTCACCACCGACGGACAGCTCAACGCCACCGGAGCCGCGGACGCGCCAATTACGTTCACGGGCGTCGAGGCGGAGGTCGGTTACTGGGTTGGCATCGAGTTCTCATCCAACTCCAGCAACAACGTCCTCGAGCACGCGGTGGTCGAGTATGCCGGCGGGGACGACTGGTACGGAGGAGGCGACGCCGCGGCTGCGCTCTTCGTGCCGGCGGAAGGACGTCTGACGCTCCGCAACACCACCCTGCGTCACAGCGCGTGGTACGGCTTACTCGCCTCCAACGATGCGGAGTTGGGTGATTTCACCGCGGTGACCTTCGCCGACTCTCAGCGAGCCATGAAGATCGCCCTCGACCTGGGAGGGATGGTGCCCGCCGACACAGGCTTCGAGAACATCGCCGAGCCTGTCGTCTACATCGGCTTCGGCAACAACGACCGGATGATCACGGCGCAGTCGTGGGCCGCGTTGTCCATTCCGTGGCAGGCCACCACGCGCTTCTACGTGGAGACCGATTGGACGCTCGAGGCCGGCCTGGTGTTCTGGGGGGCGCAGGACAGCGAGTTCATCATCGAAGAAGGCGGCACGTTGCACGTCGCCGGCACCGCAGACAACCAGGTCACGCTCGGCTCCCCGGAGCAGGTCGCCGGCTTCTGGAAGGGGATCGAGGTGGCCTCCGCCAGCGCGCAGAACCTGATCGAGAACGCGGTCATCGAATACGCCGGCTCGTCCGGCTGGTATGGCGGAGCAGACCGCGAAGCTGCGGTCTACGTGGAGGGGGATGGCATTCTCGAACTCGATGGCGTCACGATCCGAGAGAGTGCAGGAAACGGCGTCCTCAACAACGGTGCGATCGGCTGCGCGAGCATGACGTTTGAGAGCATCGCGAAAGACAACTATGTCTCCAACGGCGGGACCGGAACCTGCGGTTAGCAACCCGTGGTGAAACCCGGCGCGGCGGATCGCGATGGATTTTTCACTCCTGGGTAGGAGCCGAAGCGCCGCTGTACCGAGCGTACTGCAAGTTTCGGCGACACCCCCAGGAGAGAAAAAGACGAGAGAGGCGCCGTGTCGGGTTTCACCACGGGCTGCTAGCGAGTACCGTCGTTCTCGCAGAGGGTCGGGCCACCGTGCTGACACGTGAAGCCTGGCCAATCCGCACAGTCGTCGTTGGCATCGCACGGAAACAGGCAGTAGCCGTGCTCACAGCCCATACCGTCGAACGGACACTCGTCAACACTCGAGCAGGGGACCATGCACGTGTCCAAACACTGGTCGGCCGCGCAACACTCGACGTTGGGTCCCAAGCCCGTGCATCCGTCGCTCTCGGCGCACGGTTGCCCGAGGTCGATCGGTTCCAGCTCTTGACCAGTCTCCGCCTGTCCGCTGCTGGACGACGACGTCGTCATCCCCTCCGTCGACGGCGAACCGCTCGAAGTCGACGAGGTGGGTGAGCCCGAAGTCCCAAGTCCTGTGTCACCGACTGCAGTCGTGGTCGCACCGGACCCGGATGCCGTATCCGCAGTGGTCGCGCCATCCGAGTCCCCTCCAGAACCCGAAGGGGCGGCGGATGACCCTCCCGACCCCACCGACGTCCCACCAGCGGATGCCATCGGGTCGTGCTCAGGGTTGGTGACCAGGCACGCGGCGCTCAAGCCGAGGGACAGGACCAACAGGCGACGACTCACGAATCTATCCTTGGGGCTAATCGATCGCGTGGTCAAGCTGTCCGGCGCGCCCGCACGCATCCATCACGTTGAGGGAGATCCAACGGCGGCCCTCCGCGGGCCAGTCGTCCGGGATCACGACCAGATCGAGCAGTTCCGCGCGTCCTGCTTCGTAGGCGACGAGGTCTCCGTCGTAGACGACGCTTCGTTCGCCGACGGCTCGGGTTTCGTCACCGTCCTCGACGGCCAAGGAGACCTGGACCTCGAACGCGAGGTGGTCCGGCGAAGGATTGTCCACCCCGACGCCCAGCACCATGTGGATGCCGCCCTGGATCCCTGACACAAGCTCGGGCTCTTCCCCGGGGGCCAGCGACTGAAACAGCGCATCTCCCCCGCCGAGCTCCAGCTCCAGCACGTCGTCCAACGTGCAGTCCGCGTCGATCTCCAGCGCACCCCCGTTGCCGCATCCGTTCGCGTCGTCGATGCACGGGCCCCCTCCCCCGCCGCCCCCAAACAATGGGCAGGCGGTCAGGAAGAGGAGCATCGTCAAGCCGGTGACCCGCACAGCCCGAGTCTACGGGATGTGACGGTCGTTTTGAGGCTAGGCCGGTGTGCCACAGATCCCGATGCCTTCGAGGCACTCGTCGGGCTCCTGGCCCATCTCGTACCAGGGCAAGCACTCCTGGCCTTCGAGGCAACCGGGGTCCTTTGCACTCAGGTCGCAGTAGGAAGAACAACACCCCGCGCCACCACACCCTGGCACCAGGGCCGGGCTTACGCAGGCGGATCCGTCATTGCACGCGTTGAGGAACTCGCACCCGTCGCCCGGCTCGCCTCCACCCGCCACAGGGGCGCACTGGAAGAACTCACCCACGGGGAAACACCCCTGCCCGTCGCCGCACTCGTCGGCGATCGGGTTGCAGATCGGCAGGCACAAGATGAGAACGCCCTGGTTTGCGATGCTGCACGCGGTCGCTTCAGGAGCGCACGTTGGGGCTTCCGGCGACCCATCGCACAACGCGACGCAGGTCCCCTCGTTGGTCTCAGCGTCGACCGCCCAGCACATCGAATCTGCATCGCAGTTGTCGATGCCCGAGGTTCCGGTCCCCTCGACAGTGCAGGTCTCTCCGGGGCCAACCGGGTCCGCGTCAATGGGAACGCACCGGGCCGCATTCCAGGAACTGCTCCCGTCGTTGGCCCAAGCCGCGCATTTCTCTCCTTCGTCGCAGTCTTGGGTCCAGACGTCACACTCGATGCTCACCCCACCACCGTCGGGGTCCTCGATGAACGCGCTTCCGCCCGCTTGAGGATCGGGCACGTCGGAGAAGCCGCCCACCGACGCTGTCTGCGACACCATGTCATTCAAAGGCAGGATGATGTCGCCAAGCGTCGGCATCCGGTTGTCGACCTCGGTCCGCCAGCGGTTGATATCGGCCCGAGACATCTCCGGCTGGCACGGCGTGATGCTCGGCTCGCCGCCCGTGCTCGAGCTGCTCGACTCATCGTCCGAGTCGGAGGTCGTCGTGCTCGCGCTCGTCGTGCTGTCTCCGGTGGAGGAGCTCTCGGCACTGGTCGTACTCGACGTAGCCGAGTCGGTGGTCGCAGTGGGATTGGTCGTAGAGAGCGTCTCTCCCGCGGTTGGGCTGGTTCCGTTCGAGGTCCCAGAGCTGGTGCCGCTGTCGCCCCCACCGTCACCTCCGGAATCGGAGTCACACGCACCCAAACCGAGCAACGCCGCAATCCCTACAAACAAAGCCTTTTTCATCGCTGGCAGTAAAGCGCCGCCGGGTCGATCTGTCAGGGATTTTCTTCGACGGACGGCGAGTTTGTTATGGATTGAAGCCATATCGAGGCGAGACTGGGCGCGATGCCTCGGTTGTCCAAGTCGGAGCTCCGAACGGCCTGTTGGCAGGCGATTCGAGACGCGGGTGCGGCCCGCTTCCCCGGCGTCGAGGGACGGATTCCAAACTTCGTGGGGGCCGAGTCGGCCGCGGACATCCTGACCACAACCAAAGCCTGGACCCAGGCAGCGGTGATCAAATGCAACCCGGACTTACCTCAGCGGCCGGTCCGGCACCGTGCCCTCAAGGAGGGAAAGCTCGTCTTCATGGCGGTGCCACGCCTCCGCACCGATGCTCCGTTCATCGCGCTCGATCCATCCCAAATCGACGCGAGTGACTTGTGGGTCGCGTCATCCGCGAAGGGTGCTGACGCCATCGGCGTTCCCACGCGCCTCGAGGAGATGCCCCCGATCGATCTCATCGTCACCGGCTGCGTCGGCGTGACCCGACAAGGCGCCCGATTGGGCAAGGGCGGGGGCTACAGCGACCTCGAGTACGCCTTGCTGCGGGAGCACGGCAAAGTCCACGCGAAGACCCCGGTCGCAACCACGGTCCACGGCTGTCAGGTACTGCCAGCCCGCGCCATCCCGATGCTGCCGCACGACGTCTCTTTGGACCTCGTGGTCACCCCTTCGCGTGCGATCCGCTGCAAACGAACCCACGAACGGCCGACCGGTGTGCTCTGGGACCAGCTCGATCCCGACAAGCGAGACTCCATCCCGGTGCTCGAGCACGGGCCGTAGCCACCACTCACCAGGCGCAGGGAGGCTCGACCACCGCGGAAGCGACAGCTCCAATCGCGGCAGCCTCCGTCGCGTCCGTGGCTCCGTGCGGCTGCAGTACGGCGCGAGGGTCTCGCTCCGTCAGTTCGGCAAAGATCACCGCGGCGCTGAGATAGGCGCCATCTTCTGCGGGATGCGCCCCGTCCTTCAAGTACAGCCCAACCTCGGCGTTCTCTTCTTGGAGTTGCATCCACGCGTGGCCGACCTGAACAACCGGCGTTCCCGTCTGCCGCCCGAGTTCCGCGTACTGACGGGCCACCCGTCGCAGCATTTCGGCCGGCGTCTTCCCGACCTCTTCCATGTAGTTGTACAGGTTGTGCCCGGCCCGCCGCGGCCACGTCTCAAACAGCATTGGTTCGGCGCCCGAAGCCCGGACCGCCTCCACCAAGCCGGCCCCTGCTTTGGCAAAGCCCTCGGGGTCGCGCAGGGGATCGAGGCTGTGGCTCTGCAGGAGCACCACGTCCCAGTCGCGTGACGCGAGCATCTTCTTCGTCTGCGGCCGACCCAGGTGGAAGGCGAAGTCCTTGCCGCCCATCGCCAGGCGCTCGACATGGAACTCGACGCCCGCGTCCACAGCCATCGCTTCGAGGAGCGATGGGGTGTCGCTCTGAATGACGTAGCTGTTGCCGATGAACAACACGTCCAGAGGCTCGACCGGCGCGCAGGTCGGGGTTTGCGGGACGGCAACCGCGCGTTTTTCGGGTTCGGCCGCCACGGGCGGCTCCGCGACGATGGCCAACGACGGGCTCCAGGCCGCGACCGGGGGCGAGGCTTCGGCCGCAACGCAGCCACAGAAGGCCAAGCCGGCGAGCATTGCGTATCTGTGACGCATGACTGCCTGCACCCTACCGCGTGCGGAGCCCGAGCGTGCAAAGCTACACTTTCCCGCCCGGATGGACTGCCCCGAGGAAAACGTGCTCGTCGACTTCGTGCGCGGTGAGCTCGATGACGCGACCCGTGACGCGCTCGAGGAGCATCAGGACAGCTGCGAGCTCTGCCGCGCGGTCATGGTGGAGCTGGCGCGGTTCGAGCCGGCATCCGATGAGCTAGCGGTCACCGACACATCCATTGCACCCGAGCCCGTCGCCGCGGATCCCACGCGGGACCCTGCGACCGAGGTCTACAAGGTTGCCCCGCGTCTGACCGAGGGCGACAAGGTTGGCCGCTACGTCGTGCTGAACAAGGTCGGCGAAGGCGGGATGGGCGTCGTGTACGCGGCCTACGATCCCGAGCTGGACCGCAAGGTCGCGATCAAGCTCTTGATGACCTCGTTGGGGGGCTCCCTCGATGAAGAGCTCGCCGAACAACGGACCCGACTCCTCCGAGAGGCGCAGTCGATGGCCAAGCTCACCCACCCCAACGTGATCACGGTTCACGACGTGGGTGAGTTCGGCGACCAGGTGTTCGTCGCGATGGAGTTCGTCGACGGCGGGACGCTGACCGAGTGGCTCAAGGTTCCGCGCCCGTGGAGGGACCGGCTCGAGATCTTCGTCGCGGCCGGCCGAGGCCTCGGCGCAGCCCACAAAGCAGGCCTGGTTCACCGGGACTTCAAACCGGACAACGTCTTGATCGATAGCGAGGGCCGGGCCGCCGTGACGGACTTTGGCCTGGCGCGCCCAGCTGCGGGCAAGACCGACTCCTTCAACACGATCGCGGCCATCGAGCGCACCCCGGTCATGTCGGCCCAGCTCACCCGTACCGGCGCCCTCGTCGGCACGCCGGCGTACATGGCCCCCGAGCAGCTGGCCGGACAGCGCAGCGACGCACTGGCCGACCAGTTCAGCTTCTGCGTCACCCTCTACGAGGCCCTGTATGGCCGGCGCCCGTTTGAAGGACGGGTGCTCGGAGAGCTGATGGCCAACGTCACGGCCGGCCGCTTTCTTCCGCCCCCGCGGGAGTCCGACGTCCCGCGCCGCGTCCGAAGGGCGATCCTCCGAGGTCTCTCCGTCCGTCCCGACGAACGCTTCCCCACCATGGAAGCGCTTCTCGTCGAACTCACTCACGACCCGGCACGAACGTGGCGACGGTGGGCGACGATCTTGTTTCCCGGCGCCGTGTTGGGCGTCGGACTCCTGGCCTACAGCCGCACCGACACGACCGAAGACGTCTACTGCGACAACGTGGACTCGATGCTCCGAGGCATCTGGGACGACGATCGCCGGACCTCGCTACGCGCGGCATTTCTCGAGACCGGCCGCCCCTACGCGGAGGCGAGCTGGAGCGGCACCGAGACCGCGCTCGAGGACCATGCCCAGCAATGGCTCTCCGCCCAACGCACGGCGTGCGAGCAGTCCGCGGCCGGTGAGGTCCCTGGGTCCATGCTCGCCCTTCGCATGAACTGCCTCGAGGCTCGCCGCCGGGAGCTGAGTACGCTGGTCGGAGTGCTGCAAGACGTCGATGGCGAATCGCTCGAGCGAAGCCTCGATGCGACCAGCATCCTGCAGCCCGCATCCAGCTGCGACGACGTCGAAGCCCTCGCTCGTGCCGATTCGTCTCTGGGATCGGCGGAACAACGCGCACTGCGAGACGAGCTCGACGCGCTCAACACCCGGGCGCTGGCGCTGCAGAAGACCGGCAAGCACGACGAATCGGCACAGAGCGCCCTCAAGGCGATCAAGCTCGCACGCGACGGCGGGCACGCGTGGAGCGAAGCCGAGGCCCTCATCACGCTGGCCGAGGACCGCGAGTTTCAGGGCCGTCTGGACGAGGCAGAGTCGCTGCAGCATGAAGCGATGTCTGCGGCACTCGCCGCGGGCAACCAGGCCGTCATCCCTCGGGTTGCTGTGGGTCGGGTGTGGGCCGGTGTCGACCCTGGCTCATCCCTCGAGGACACCGAGCGCTGGTACCAGCATGGGATCGCGGCTCTGGAGCGACTCAGCGTCGGACCCAAGCGGCGCATCCAGCTCGAGAACGGGATCGCCGTGGCCTACATGACCCACGACATCTACGACCTCGCCGAACAGCACATCCAGCTCGCCCTGGATGCGACGGCCAACGCAACGGAGACGTCCGTCCTCGGCGAGGACATGACGTGGGGCACGCTCGGGCGACTTCATGCCCGGCAGGGTCGGCTGAAGGAGGCCGAAGACGCCTTCAAGAAGTCACTCGACATCACTCGGACCCGCTACGGCGCCGGCCACCCGTTCATGGCCTCGTCCCTCGAAAACATCGGCGCAATTCGGGGCGAGATCGGAGACTACGAGGGGTGCCGCGAGGTCCTCACGCAGGCGCTGGAGCTCCGGCGGATCACCCTCGGCGACTCGCACCCCGACAACGCCATCTCCCTGGTCAACCTGGCCAATGCCGACCGGCACCTTGGTGACCACGCCCAAGCGCAGGAGAAGCTCGAAGAGGCGTTGAGCCTGATCCACCGGACCCAGCCCGGAACCGGGAACGAGTCCGACCTGCTGATGCGTCTGGGCGAAGTGAAGCGCGAGCAAGGAGACTTCGAGGGCGCCGTCGAATCGAGTCGAGCCGCCGTGGACCTCGTCCGCGAGCTCGAAGGGCCCTCCCCGTTCAGCATCGCGCGACACTTGGCCGAGTTTGGTCGAAGCTCGCTCGAAGCCGGCGACTTCAAAGACGCGCGCACGCACCTGGCCGAGGCCATCGAACTTCTTTCGGACGCAGAGCCGGACGACCCGTTCCGCGCGAGGTTCCGTCTCGCGTGGGCAGCGACCTTCCCCACTGGCGTCCCGGAGCCTCAGCGTCCCCTCGTCGATGCTGCGGCCAAGATCGCGACCGAGGGCCAACGGCCCTTGCGCAACGCCGACGCCTTCGCACTGTGGGCGCGTATCGCCTGGGCGGATGGCAACAAGCGCCAGGCCCATCAGCACGCCCAGGCCAGCCGAGAGATCCTCGAATTGCTCGGCAACGAGGGCGCGGTACAGCTCCAACAGCTGGGGCGATGGATCGAGCAACACCCCGCCGATCCCGGGCTGCGCTGATCGCCGCAACGCGCGGGTCCGAACCCTGCTTCGGAATATTCAAAACTTTTCCGCAACAGCCCGTGACCTCGCCCGTCAATTCAGGCGAACACCGATGACTCGGCAACACTGGATATGCATCGTCGCCGCCATGGTGGGCGGCGTCGCGGCAGGCGCGATGGGGCTCAGTTGGCTCAGTGAACCGCCGCCCAGCTCCTCGTGGGCGATGACCACAGGCGTCGGAACCGGCTACGTCCTGCTGGCGGCGCTCGCGGCCGCATGCGTGGGTGGCCTCCTGGTCCTGCAAGGTCGCTGCCGTGTCGCGAGCGTTGTGTTGTGCGCTGCCGGGCTGGTCCCCGGACTGGTCGAACCGCGGGCCTTTGTCGCAACATTCCTGCTGGTCTTCGCCGGTCTGCTCACCTCAGCGCTGCCCAAGCGGCGCACCGCGAGGGCTGGCCTGTCGAGCTCGTCCGCGGTCCCTGAGGCCTGATCCAGGTCCAGAGCTACGCGGCAGGAATCAGCCTGTCGAGCGACCGGTGCTACCGCCGGATCTTCTTGGCGACGGGCGTCGTTCCACCCAAGTAGAGCTTGATCGTGTCCACGCCGCGGACCCGACGGGCGATCCCCTCGAGCTCCTTGAGCATCTTGATCATCAGTTTCTCGCTGGCGTGTGACCCGGTCGATGAGAAGTCCTCGTGCACGGCCATGTACAGCGCGATCAGGGCGTTCTGCTCGCGCGTGAACACGATCGCACCCACCGGATCGGCGACCCCTGCCCTGCTGCACACCGTGACGAAGAGCGTCTGCACGGCGACGTCTTTGGAGACCGTCACACGCAGCCGCTCGCCGCTCTCGTCGGCGGCGAGCTTGGGCAGGCCGTAGGTCTCGGACACCGCCCGAATCCCGTTCTTCACCTTCTCCTGCTGAAGGTTGAAGAACAGGATCCTCTCTGCTGCCTCGCGGTGCTCGAGCGGCAACGTCGACGAGAACGCAAACGCGCGAGCCCGGAGCATCAGATCTCGCGCAACGGGGGGACGATGATCTCGTCGGTCTCGAGGAAGAGACCGGACCACGAAAGGCCCACACCAAAGCCCATCCAGGCCCACTTGGTGGGCTTCTTCAGGCGTTCGCCGCCCTCGAGCACCAGCGTGAGCGGAATGGAGGCACAGCCCGTGTTGCCGAAGTTCTCGATCGACAGCAGCATCTTCTCGGCCGGCAGCTTCATGCGCCGGGCCAGGAAGTTGAGCATGAACTTGTTGGCCTGGTGAGGCACGAAGGCGTCGATGTCGTCGGGAGTCCAGCCAGAGCGCTCGACGAGGTCCTTGAGCATTCGCGGGACGCGCTTCATCGTGAACGTGAGGATGTCGGGCCCCTTGAGGATGAGGTCGATGGGCCGACGCTCGACCTCGTCGTCGTCCATCCGACGCTCGAACAGCTCGGGTGTCCACGGCATCGCGCCGGCGCCACCTTTGACCATGATCTTGTCGAAGCCTTTGCCGTCGGCACCAAACTGATGCGCGACGACCTGGTCTTCGCCCTCGGACGTCAGGAGGGTGGCGGTGCCACTGTCGCCGAACAGGATCGAGTTCGCGAGATCGCTTCGGTGCCGACAATCGGCGACGCGAGGTCGGAACAGACCCGCGCTCATCTCACCGCTGAGCAGCAACGCCCGCTTGATCACCCCTGCCTTGAGCAGGCCGTACGCGACGATCAGGCTGTGCGTGTAACCCGAGCAACCCAGATGGATATCGAACGTGAGCGCGGTGCTCGGAATCCCCAGCTCGTGCTGGATGAGGTGCGCCGTCGCGGGCATCAGCACGTCGCCGAGCGTGGTCACCAGGATGACCGCGTCGATGGACTCTCGCTCCCACCCGACGGCCTCGAGGACATCCTCCGCCGCCTTGATGCACATCATCGAAACGGTGGCATCGGGTCCGCCCTCGCGCTTCCGTTCGACGCCCGTGTTGTCCACGATGCGATCGACGTCGTGTTTGGGGAAGTGCTCAGCGGCCGAGCGTGTCTCGGCCGTCGCTTTCGGCACGCATGCCGCGATTCCAACAACTTTCATGGGTGATACCGACGTCGGGCGTTGAGGATTCGAGCTACTTGATGGCGTCGCCGGCGAGATCGAGAACGTCTTGAACGGTCTTGCACTCGGGGACTTTTTCTTCGTCCACCTCGGCACCGTTTTCGTCCAGAAGAACGATCAGGTTGATGACCGCGGTGGAGTCCCAGCCCTCGAACTGCTTGAGCTCGGTCGCCGGCTCGAGCGCGTCTTCCGAGACCTGAAGCACGTTGGCCAGTTCCGCGATGAATTCGTCCTTGGTCACCCCTCCTGACTACACCGGGCGCAGGGAGGAAAACAAGCGCAGGCCGACCTCACCGCGACGTCACGCGTCGGCCGGGCAGCACAGGCCGACTCGAAAAGAGACGGTCTACCAGCGAGCCCGCAGGCCCAACGATGGGATGATGTACCGGAACCCTTGCGGGGTGCACTGCACGATCCCACGCGCCGGATCGGGCGACGCTGCCAGCTGCCCGCTACGCATCGCCAGGGGGCTCGGGCTCTCCTCGTCGGCCTCTGTACAGGCGAAGGTCTCCCGCGCGTAGGTCGCGTTGGAGATGTCCAGTGCCAGCGACATCTGCCACTTGGGCCAGCGCCAGATTCTCTCCGCCCTCAGATCCAGCTGGAAGTAGGGCGGCAGACGGGCGTTGTTGCGGCGATTCCTCAGCGCGTCGGTCTGGGATTCGTTGTCATCACGGGCCGTCCAAGGCCGACCGGTGTGGTAGTGGACGCGGCCGCCGAAGTTCCACTTCTGGCTGATGCGGTACCCCAAAACGACGTTCAGGATGTGGCGTTGGTCCCAGCTGGCCGGTGCCTTGCCCCCAACCTCGTAGTCCCGGGTCGCACGCGAGAGCGTGTAGGCGACCCAGCCAAACACGCGGAGCTGAGGGTCGAGCTTGACCAGCGTCTCCAGACCGTACGACCAACCCGTCACAGAGTTGATCACGTCTTCGAGCTCGTTGATCGGGTTGTCCTCGTTCTCGGCGTCGATCTCGTAGTCCTGGAGGTTGCTCAGGTAGCCGACGTAGGCCTCTTGCTCGACGTTGAGGAGCCCGGGAACGGCGGCGAACTCATAGCCGAACGAGGTTTGTGCGTTTTGCTGCAACCCCCGCTCGAAGCCAAAGCTCTCCACGCCCGGCACCGGGATCGGGAACGTGGGCGGCTGGTGGTACAGGCCGATCGCCTGCTTGAGTGCCCAGCGATCGTTGAGGCGCTCGCGCATCAGCAGGCGCGGGTCGACGCCAAACGCCGACGTGTACGCCTGGGTGTTGAACACATACGGGCTGCGTCCAACCTGCCCGTAGAAGTCGGCGCGCAGGCCCGGCCGAACCTGCACGTTGCCCTTGTTGAAGATCAGCTCCGCGTAACCACCGGTGGCCGACACGAAGCGCTCGCTGAAAAACAGCCCGAGATCGGCGGTGTCGAAATCCCCGTCGCCGCCCTCGGGCGTCTCGATCCGGAAGAACTGAAACTCCGTGTCGAGGCCCAGGCCGACCTCCACCGCCTTGTGCCGGGTCGGCAGCCGGTAGTCGATGCGGGGTGCGATCCGGTACTCCCGCGTGAACACGTCGCCTAGGCCGGACGAGTCGAGGCCCAACACCACCGCGTACGTCGCGGTGCCGCCCCCTCGCAGGCGCTGCCGCACCCGGTTGTCGAAGCGGTGGAAGTTGAAGCGCAAGAACGTGGACGCGGGAGACCCATTGACCGCCCGCGTTCCAATGTCGTCGTAGCTTCCGTAGGCAAACGCGGTGTACCGAGCCCGGCGTCCCAGGTCGTGGTCGAAGCGAGCCTGGTAGTCCCAAAAATTGATCCGGGCCGTCGAGTTGACCAAGCTCAGAACCCCTGCCGTGTAGCTGTAGCGTCCAGCCAGCGTCAGCGCCCCCCGAGGAGCGCCCTTCTCACACTCGCGCCGCTTCTTGTTGCGTCGACAGTCGCGGTCCAGCACCGGCCTGGAGATCGGAACCTCCACCAGCCCCCCCGCGTCGGTCAGCCGAACATCGACCTCGCCATGAACGCGGTCGCGACGCGCCGGACGTGTCGTCGCCTCGATCAACCCCGCGGTGAAGCGCCCCAGTCGGACGGGCGCGCTGCCGGGATAGAAATCGACCGCGTCGATGAAGTACGGGTGGATGACCGAGGGCCCGATCGCAACGTGATAGAGAATCGGGACGCGGGCGCCGTCGAGGTAGTACCCGGTGTTGCCGGGTGCGGCTCCACGAACGACGATGTAGGGCAAGAACCCCGCCAGCCGACTCACGCCCGGGAGCGCCGTCACCACGCTGAGCGGATCGCCGCGGGTGCCCGGCACCTCGTGGATCTCCCGCCCCTCGAGTCGGGTGCTCGACACCGCGACCGCCTGCTGCTGCTCGACCACCGTCCGGTAGCGTTCTCCCTCCAAGCTCGTCTGCAGGAAGAACTCCATCTCGAGGTCCTGCTTGTCGACGAGCGCAACGTTGACTTCGAGGTCGTCAAAGCCCGGCGCCTTCACGACGAACGCGTAGTCGCCCGGTGGGAGGTCGGCCGAGAACTCTCCGTTGACGTCGGTATCGATCGGAGCGCTCCCGTCCTTGGGAAGCAGCCGCGCGCCGCCGGCCGGGTCCCGATCGCCGTAGACCAGCACTCGACCGCGCAGCCGCGCTTCCCCTTCGGGTTCTTCTTCCCCTGCGGGCTCTTCTTCGGCAGCGGGCTCTTCGATCCCGGTG